>JAICJM010000255.1 GCA_025928435.1 Thermoleophilia bacterium | reverse complement strand
GCTCGAGGAGAAGTCGGACGGCGAGCTCTCCCCGCACGTGCTGCACATGACGGCGACCCCGATCCCGCGCACGCTGGCGCTGACGGTGTACGGCGACCTGGACGTCTCCGTCCTCGACGAGATGCCGCCGGGGCGCACCCCCGTCGTCACCCGGGTGCTGCCGCTTGCCCGCCGCGACGAGGTGTTCGCCCGCATGCGCCGCCTGCTGGACGAGGGCCGTCAGGCCTACGTCGTCTGCCCGCTCGTGTCCGAGAGCGAGTCCGACCGCGAGGCCGCGGCCGCCGAGTCCGAGGCGGCGCGCCTGCGCGCCGGCGAGCTGCGCGGCTACGCGCTCTCCCACCTGCACGGGCAGATGCCGGTCTCCGAGCGCCGGGCCGTGATGGACGCGTTCCGGCGCGGCGACACGCAGGTGCTGGTGGCGACGACCGTGATCGAGGTCGGCGTCGACGTCCCCAATGCGACGCTGATGGTGATCGAGGGCGCCGACCTGTTCGGCCTGGCGCAGCTGCACCAGCTGCGCGGCCGGGTGGGGCGGGGGGCGCACGAGAGCTTCTGCATCCTGCTCGCCGACCCGGCCACCGACGAGGCCCGCCGCCGGCTCGACGCGATGGCGAGCACGAGCGACGGCTTCGAGCTGGCCGAGGTCGACCTGGATCTGCGCGGGGAGGGGACGGTGCTCGCGGCCAGGCAGAGCGGGATCCCCGAGCTGCGCCACGCCCGCCTCACCCGCCACCGCGAGCTGGCGGCGGCCGCGCGCGAGGAGGCGGCGGAGCAGCTCGCCGCCGACCCCGGGATGACGGGCGCCACGGCCGCGGTCATCGCCGCCGCCACCCGCCGCACCTTCGGCGACGACGTGGACTGGCTGGCCCAGGCGTAGGCTCCGCCGATGCGGATCGTGGCCGGGGAGCGGAAGGGCGCGCGGCTCGCGGCCCCGCCGGGCCGGGGCACGCGGCCCACGTCCGACCGGGTGCGGGAGTCGCTCTTCGCGATCCTCGCCGACGTGTCCGGCGCGCACGTGCTCGACCCGTTCGCCGGCAGCGGCGCGCTCGGCTTCGAGGCGCTCTCGCGCGGCGCGCAGCACGTCGCCTTCTGCGAGCTCGATACGGCTGCCCTCACGGTGCTGCGGGAGAACGCGGCCCGGCTCCGGTACGCTGACCGTTGCACCATCCGCCGTCAGGACGGTCGCCGCCGGCTCGCGTCGGACTCGGCCTCCGGCCTGACCTACGACCTGATACTCCTCGACCCGCCCTACCAGATGCTGCCAGCCCTGACCGACCGCCTCGCCGCCCAGCTGCCCGCGCTGCTCGCGCCCGGCGGCCGGGCCGTGCTCGAGTCCGACGCCGCCGGCGCAGCCCCCGAGCTGCCCATGGCGCCGCTCGCGGAGCGCACCTACGGGAGCACCCGCGTCACCGTCCTCGCCCATGCCTGAGACGATCGCGGTCTGCCCGGGGACCTACGATCCGGTGACCACGGGCCACCTGGACGTGATCCGGCGGGCGTCGGGGCTGTTCGACCGGGTGATCGTCGCCGTGGTGCGCCATCCCCGCCACAAGCAGACGATGTTCACGCTCGAGGACCGGATCCGGTTCATCCAGGACTCGCTGGACTCCGCGTCGAACATCACGGTGGAAGGATTCACAACGCTCGTTGTCGAATTCGCCCGCTCCCGCGGCGCCCGCGCCATCGTGAAGGGGCTGCGGGCGGTGTCGGACTTCGAGTGGGAGTTCCAGATGAACAACCTGAACCGGGGCATGGCCCCCGAGATCGAGACCATTTACCTCATGGCGTCCCCGGAGTACAGTTTCCTCTCTTCACGAGGGGTTCGAGAGATCGCGTCGTTCGGCGGATCGGTGTCAGACTACGTACCGGAGCCGGTCGCGCGGCGGCTCAGCGAGATGCACGCCGCAGGCCAGATCTGATGAAGATGGGAGACTGAAGCGGTGGACGTCTTGGTGCTGATCGACAAGCTGGACGAGCTGGTGCAGAACGCGAAGGGCGTGCCGCTCTCCCAGGATCAGGTGCGGGTCGACCGCGAGGAGATCTGGGAGATCATCGACCAGATGCGCTCCACGATCCCGGAGGAGATCAAGCAGGCCCGGTGGATCGTGAAGGAGCGCCAGGAGATGCTGGCCGAGGCCAAGCGCGAGGCCGAGCGGCTCATCTCCGAGGCGCGCGAGCAGGCCGCCCGCGAGGCCTCCCAGGAGGAGGTCGTGAAGCTGGCCGAGCGCCAGGCCCAGGAGATCCTGGCCGAGGCCCGCCGGCACGAGCGCACGGTGCGGCTGGGGGCGGAGGACTACGCCGACAGCATCCTCGAGAACCTCCACACGAACCTCGGTAAGATCATGGTGGCCCTGGAGCGCGGCCGTGAGCAGCTCGCCGCGCGCTCGGACGAGCGCACGAGCCCGGCCACGGCCGAGCAGCAGGACAGCGGCGCACCGCTCTAGCGCCGCCCTGGTTCGACGCAAGGAGGTAGCCATGCTCGACGTGGCAGCCATGGGACTTGCGCCCGGTGACGTCCGCCGGGTCGACGTCCCGATCGAAATGGACCCGCTGCGGTTCGGCGGGGAGACCTACGACGTCGAGGTCGCAGACCCCGGTGTCGTCGAGCTGCAGGCGACGTCCGGCGGCCTGTACCTGAAGCTGCACTTCCGCGCCGCCGTGGCCGGGCCGTGCTACCGCTGCCTCGAGGACGCGAGCGTCGCCGTGACGGTCGACGCGAGCGAGTACCAGGAGGGGGGCGCCGACCCCGACGACGAGGAGCTCAGCACCGAGTACCTCGAGCACGAGGAGCTCGACGTCGACCGCTGGGCGCGGGACGCACTCGTCCTGGCCCTGCCCGGCAAGATCCTGTGCCGGGCCGACTGCGCCGGCATGTGCCCTCGCTGCGGCGCCCGGCTCGAGCCCGGCGTCGCCCACGACTGCGCCCCGGCCGAGACCGACCCGCGCTGGGAATCGCTGCGCCAGCTCCTGGAGTAGTGGATCGTCAGGCAACGTCTGCCAGGCTCAACCGACGTCACCTGACGGTCCACGTTGCTCGCTATACTCCGCCGCCGTGGCCGTCCCCAAGCGAAAGACGTCGAAGTCCCGCCGCGACCGCCGGCGCGCCAATCACGGCATCTCGGCGCCGTCGCTGAGCGTCTGCCCGCAGTGCCATGAGCCGGTGCGGCCGCACCACGTGTGCCGCAACTGCGGGCACTACCGCGGTCGCGAGGTCGAGCCGCTCCGGCAAGAAGCTCCGTAGGAGCCCAGCGTGACGGTGACGGTCGCAGTGGACGGCATGGGCGGCGACCACGCCCCCGCCGAGATCGTCGCCGGGGCCCGGGAGGCCGCATCGGAGGGCGTGCGCGTGCTCGTCACGGGCATCCGGGAGCAGATCGAGCCCGAGCTCCAGGGAGCCGACGGGGTCGAGATCGTCGACGCGGCCGACATCATCGAGTCGAGCGACGAGCCGGCAGCAGCCGTTCGGGCGAAGCCGGACTCGTCGATGGTGGCGGCCTGCCGGCTCGTGCGCGACGGCTCGGCCGAGGCGGTCGTCTCCGCCGGGCCGACCGGCGCGATGCTGGCCGCCTCGCTGCTCCACATCGGCCGCATCCGCGGCATCGCCCGCCCCGGGATCGCCGCGCCGCTTCCGGCCGACGGCGGCCCCCTGATCCTGATCGACGCCGGCGCGACCGTGGATGCCCGGGCCGAGCACCTGCTCCAGTGGGGCCTCATGGGCTCGGAGTTCATGCGCGGCGTGATGGAGGTGGAGCGCCCCCAGGTCGGCCTGCTCTCGATCGGCGAGGAGGCCACCAAGGGGAACGCGCTCACCCTCGAGGCGCGCCGGCTGCTCGAGGCCGCCGACCTGGACTTCGCCGGCAACTGCGAGGGGCGCGACATCCTCAGCGGGCGCTTCCACGTCGTCGTCACGGACGGATTCGCCGGGAACGTCCTGCTCAAGGGGCTGGAGGGGACGGCCGCCATGGTCATCGGCGAGGTGCGGCGGGCCGCGATGTCGAGCGCGCGCGCGAAGCTCGGCGGCATGCTGCTGCGCCCGGCCCTGCGCGCCGTGCGCGAGCGCATCGATCCCGACACGTACGGCGGCGCCTACCTCCTCGGGCTGCGGGGGCTGGTCGTCATCGCCCACGGGAACGCGACCGGCAGGACGATCGCGAACGCCATCCGCGTCGCGGCCCGCGGCGCCGAGGCGGAGGTCGTCGCCCGCATGGCCGAGCGGCTCTCCGGCGATCGCCCGGGTTCTGACTTGCAGGCACCTGCGGCGATCAATACAGTCCCGCAGGTTACGGCCCCGGAGATTGGAGACCAGTGACGATCAACCGTGAGGAGGCGCTCGAGCGCGTCCGAGGAATTCTCGTCGAGCAGCTCGGCGTGGACGAGGAGCAGGTCACCGAGGACGCGTCGTTTCAGGGCGACCTGGACGCCGACTCCCTCGACCTGGTCGAGCTGATCATGGAGCTCGAGGACCAGTTCGGTCTCAAGATCTCCGACGAGGATGCCCAGAAGATCGCGACCGTCGGTGAGGCGGTCGACTACGTCACCAGCCACAGCTGACCGTCCCGACGCTCCGGAGCCGCTCAGGGCGCTGATCGACG
>JAICJM010000314.1 GCA_025928435.1 Thermoleophilia bacterium | reverse complement strand
GCGCGCCGCCGGCACGGCGCCGGGGTTCCTGGGCCGGTGGCTCCAGAAGCCGTTCGGCACCGCACGGAAGGCGTCGGACAAGAGCGCCGGCACCGGCCGGCGCGGACGCTCCAAGATGCCGCTCTGACCCGCGCGCCGCGGCGGCCGGGAGAGTCCGCCGGGGAGGACCCGGCCCGTGTTCGACTCCTCGTTCACGTCCGTCAGCGGCTCGGTCGGATACCCGGTGCTGTTCCTGCTCGTCTTCGGCGAGTCGGCCGGCCTGCCGATTCCCGGCGAGTCGAGCATCATGGTGGCCGCCATCGCAGCGTGCACGGGGTCGCTGTGGATCGTCGCCGTCCTGCTGGTGGCGATCGCGGCGGCGATCCTCGGGGGACAACCTCGGCTATCTGTGCGGTCGACGTCGGGCTGGTCGGCCTCGTGATCGGCCTTGCGGGCCACGCCGCCTGGCACCGGCGCCGGCATCGCAGCGGCAGGGCGGCCGGCCCCATGCCGCGACCCGCGGCCCGACGGGCGTCTCGCCGACGCCGCGAGCTCCCGATCCCCTCGCGTGAGGGACCGGGAGCTCGCGGAGAGTCGAATCAGGCGGCCAGGTCGGGGCCGCCCTCGCCGATCAGGCGGGCCAGCTCTGCGCGCACGCGATCGGCCTCGCGCACGTGCTCGTCGACCTCTGCCGCGGAGGCGCCCCGCTGTTCCAGCACCTTGCCCACCAGCACCAACCCGCGCAGATGCAGGAGCAGGTCGTCGATCGTGCTGTCGAGCAGCGGGCGCTGGCGCTCGAATCGGCTGGGGTTGTTCATGGCCATCTGCATCAGGCAGCCTCCTCGAGGCGAGTGGTTGACGGAGACGTGAGCGGCTCGACCTCGGCGCCCTCGGGGCGGGGCCGCAGCATCACTGCGGAGATCAGCGCGCCGGCGATCGCCGCGCCGGTCAGCACGGCGAACCCGACCTGGAACCCATCGGTGAGGCCCCCGTCGATCGCCGCGACCCGGGCGAGCCCGGAGGCACCCGAGCCGGTCGTGGCGTACGAGGCGGCGATCGTCGTGACCGCCGCGAGCCCGATGGCGCCGCCGACCTGGCGGCTCGTATTGATGAGACCCGACGCTATCCCGGCATCGGCGCGCTGGACGCCCGCCAGGCCGGCGATCGTCACCGGCACGAACGAGAGCGCCAGACCGACGCCACTGACCAGGAACGCCGGGAACAGGTCCCAGAAGTAGCGCCCGTGCACCGGCAGCTGGGTGAACAACGCCAGTGCCACGGCGTCCAGCGTGAGGCCGGTCGTGAGCACCGCGCGGACGCCGAGGCGGGTGACGAGCGTCTGAGCCACGTTCGAGAACACGATGATCGTGAACGTGACGGCGACGAAGCCGACCCCGGTCTCGATCGCCGAGTAGCCCAGCACCTGCTGCATGTAGAGCGTCAGCAGGAAGAACTCCGAGAACGCGATCGCGCCGATCATCGCGGCCGTCGCATTCGCGGCCGACAGCATCCGGTTGCGGAAGATCCGCAGCGGCAGGAGCGGCGCCGGCGAGCGCATCTCGATGACGAGGAACGCGCCGAGCAGGACGGCCGACGCGCCCAGGAGCGAGACCGTGGTGACGCTCCCCCAGCCGTCCTGGGTGGCCCGGGTCATCGCGTACACGAGCAGCATCACGCCGGAGGTGACGGAGGTCGCGCCGGCGATGTCGAAGTGGCGATGCTCCTGCCCGCGGCTCTCGGCGAGCACGACCGGGGCGGCCGCGATCACGGCGATCCCGACGGGCACGTTGATGAAGAAGACCCACGACCAGCTCAGGTAGGACGTCAGAAACCCGCCGAGCAGCACGCCCGCCGCCCCGCCGGATCCCGAGGCCGCGCCCCAGATGCCGAGCGCGCGGTTGCGCTCCCGGCCCTCGGCGAAGGTCGTCATGATGATCGAGAGCCCGGCCGGCGCAAACAGCGCCCCGCCGAGCCCCTGGGCGGCGCGAAACGCGATCAGCGAGCCCTCAGACCAGGACATCCCGCACAGGAACGAGCTGATCGAGAAGATCGCGAGCCCGGCCATGAAGACGCGCCGGCGGCCGAAGACGTCGGCCAGGCGGCCGCCCAGGAGCAGCACCCCGCCGAACAGGATGGCGTACGCGCTGATCACCCACTGGAGGTCTGCCTGGGCGAAGTGCAGGTCGCTCTTGATCGCGGGCAGCGCGACATTCACGATGGCGATATCCAGCACAACCATGAACTGCGCCGCCACGACCGCCGCCAGGGCAAGCCCCTTGCGGCGGGGCGAGCCTTGTGTGATCGATGACAGCAACATTCATTTTCTCCCCTGATCGTTGTAGTCGACTACGATATCACACGACGACTATCGGATGCGCTACACTTTGGTGAACATGGACGTGGCCGGCACCCAGATCTCCGCTCCCGAGGCGGCCCCCGGGCCCCCCAAGGAATTGCTGTCCAGCAGCGTGTTCCTGCTCAAGCGGCTCGGATTTGCCGCCAAGGACCGGTCGCACGCGGCCTTCGAGGGC
>JAICJM010000298.1 GCA_025928435.1 Thermoleophilia bacterium | reverse complement strand
GGCTACCACCAGCTGAGCTACGGCCACCGCGTTGCGTCGTAGGATACTTCGCCCACGCGCGGGCGTGGCGGAACTGGTAGACGCGCCGGCCTTAGGAGCCGGTGGCCCTGGCCGTGGAGGTTCGAGTCCTCTCGCCCGCACCTCGGTCGTCGGCAAACGCAGGAGGACATGATGTTGATCGATTGTGACGTCCACGTCGGGTACGAGAACCTGCTCGAGCTGGTGTCCTACCTCGACGGGCCGACCCGCGAGCTGGTCACGCATTCGGGCGTGAACGGCCTGGCGATGCCGAGCTACCCCTGGTACCACCCGACCGGCTGGGTCCGCAAGGACGCGTACGACGCCCGCGAGGTGGCCGTCGGGCGCCAGATCCCCGGCCAGGGCCTCGACACGGTGCAGCGGCTCCTGCTCGACCACTACGACGTCACGTACGGCATCCTCACGCCGGACGAGGCCGCGGCCTTCTCCGTGATCCCGAACGCCAACCTGGGCGCCCGCCTGGCGTCGGCCTACAATGAGTGGCTCGTCGAGCACTGGCTGTCGGAGGACTCGCGCCTCCGCGCGCTGGTCGTCGTCGCGGCGCAGCACCCCGAGGAGGCGGCCGCCGAGATCCGCCGTCGCGCCGCCGACGACCGCTTCGTCGGCGTGTTCCTGCCCGGAGGGGCCCGCGCGCCCTACGGGAACCCGATCTACGACCCGATCTGGCGGGCGGCGGCCGAGTCCGGGCTGCCGGTCGCCGTCCACACGCACTTCGACGGCGTGGGGATCAGCCCGCCGATCACCTCCGCCGGGCAGCCCGACACCTACACCGAGTACCACGTCCTGTGCGGGTCGGGCATGTACGGGCACTTCACCTCGGTGCTGCTCTCGGGCGTGTTCGAGCGGTTCCCGGGCGCCAAGATGGTGATGGTCGAGGGCGGCGTCGTCCCGTTCCTCGGCTACCTCTGGCGGCTCGACGCGGACTGGAAGGCGTGCCGCAGCGAGGTGCCGCACTGCCGGCGGCTGCCGAGCGAGTACGTGTGGGAGAACGTCCGCTTCACCACCCAGCCGATCGAGACGCCGCCGGAGGGCGAGGACATCTGGCCGGTGATCCGCCACCTGCGCCCGAAGCAGACGCTGATGTTCGCGAGCGACTACCCGCACTGGGACTTCGACGAGCCGACGCACGTGCTGCGGCTGCTGCCCGAGGAGACGCGCGACGCCGTCGCGTACCGGAACGCCGCCGAGCTGTTCCGGCTGAGCGTCCCCGTCACCGCATGAGCGAGCGGGAGCGCGAGGTGCGGATCCCGGCGGCCGACCTGCCGCCGCCGGGGCGGATCGCGATGGTCGAGATCGGGCGCCACCGGATCGGCGTGATGCGGATCGGCGACGAGATCCACGCGCTGGCCGACCGCTGCCCCCACCGCGGTGCGCCGCTGTGCTCCTCCGGCCAGGTCGTCACCGCGATCGAGCGCCGCCCGGACGGCACGCTCGACCTGGGCCCGGAGGGGGCGCTGATCCGCTGCCCCTGGCACAAATGGGACTTCGACATCGCCACGGGGGCGTGTCCGGTGGACGGGCACATGCGCGTGCGCACCTACGCGGTGCGGCGGGACGGCGACGGGGTGGTCGTCTCGCTCGACCGCGCGGGGTAGCCGGGGTGGGGACAGTCTCCGCGGGCGGGGACTGTCCCCGGTTTCGTCAGTGGGGCGGGAGCACCGGCGCGAGCAGCCGCGTGCGCCGGGCCGTCCTGTCGGTCGCATCCTCGCTGCGATCCGCGCTCCCGAGGATGCGCACGATCGCGCGCGAGGCGACGAAGCGCAGCGGCTCCGGCTCCCACCTGCGGGTCCTGTGGCCGACCCAGGGCAGGTGCACGAGCTCGGTGTCGCGGCCCAGCACGAGATCGGCGAGCGTGCGCCCGGCAATGTTCGAGGCGACGACGCCGTGCCCGGCGTACCCGCCGGCCCAGCCGAAGCCGGCCTCGCGGTCGAAGTGCACCGCCATCGACCAGTCTCGGGGCACGCCCAGCGGTCCGCCCCAGTGGTGGGTGATCTTCGCCGAGGCGGCGGCGGGGAAGTGGCGCCGGATGACCCGCTCGAGCCGGGCCCGCACCTCGCCGTTTCGCTCGTTCTCGGGGTCGATCGGGCGGCGCAGCCGGTACGGGGCGCCGCGGCCGCCGATCGCGATCCGGCCGTCGCGGGTGCGCTGCGCGTAGAAGAAGAGGTGGCGCATGTCGCTCACGACGACGCCGTCCGTCCAGCCGACCTCGTCCCACACGTGCTGCGGCAGCGGCTCGGTGGCGATCATGAGCGAGTAGAGCGGCAGATAGCGCAGCCGCTGGCGGGGCAGTTCGACGGAGTACGACTCCGTCGCCTGCAGGACGGCCTCGGCGCGGACCGTGCCGCGCGGCGTGACCAGCCGGCGGGGGCCGAGGTCGGTGACGGGCGTGCGCTCGTAGATCGTGACGCCGAGCCGCTCGCATGCATCGGCCAGGCCGCGGACGAGCCGGGCGGGATCGACCCGGGCGCAGTGCGGGGAGTACGACGCCTCCAGGCAGCCGTCCACGCCGACCACGGCGTTCGCCTCCTCCGGCCCGAGCACGCGCGAGTCCTCATCGGCCAGGCCGAGCGCCTCGAGCCCGTGCTGGCGGGCGCGCAGCCGCGCCAGCTGCGGCTTCGTCGTCGCGACGAACAGGGAGCCGCCCTTGCGGAAGCCGCAGTCGATGCCCTCGCGCTCGACGGCCTCGCCGACGTGGTCGACGGCGGCGTACGTCTCGCGGTAGGCGCGCACGACGGCGTCGGAGCCCGCCTCCCGGGCGTAGGTGTCCGCGCTCCCGATCAGGCCGCCCGAAACCCACCCGCCGTTCCGGCCCGAGGGCCCGAAGCCGGCGATCTCGCGCTCGCAGACGACGATCCGCATGTCCGGCCGAGACCGGGCGAGGTGGTAGGCGGCCCACAGGCCGGTGAAGCCGGCGCCGACGATGGCCACGTCGGACTCGACGTCGCCCGGCAGCGACGGCCGCGGCGCGAGCGACGACTCGATGCCGTCGAGCCACAGGCTGCGCGCGCGGTAGCGCGCCTCGAGTGCTGCCTTGCCCTCCGTGTGCATCGCTCGCTAGAGCCCTCCGCCGTTCCGGCTGCGGCGCGCGGGCTTCCACCCGGGGCCGGGCACGCTCCCGCGCAGGAGCTGCGTGTACGGATGCTTGGGCGCGTCGAGGATATCGGTAGTCGTACCTTGTTCGACCGCGACACCGCGCTGCATGACG
>JAICJM010000171.1 GCA_025928435.1 Thermoleophilia bacterium | reverse complement strand
GGCGCGCCCGGACGGGGGTGCTCGGCAGCCGGCCCGCGCACGTACTGGCGGGATGCGTCGACGTGGGGCTGGTGATCCCAGGGCGCGTGCGCCCCGGTGGCAAGCGCAGAGGCCACGATCCGGCGCTGGGATTGGCTTTCGAGCACCTCCTCGCGCAGCGATCGCAGGTCCCAGCGGCGCTCCGCCTCGGCCCCGAGCTCCTCGCGCGCGCGCGCGTGAGGCGGATCATGGGCCAGGTTGCGCAGCTCGCGGGGGTCGGCCTCGAGGTCGAACAGGAGGTCGGGATCGCCGGGGCAGCGCACGAGCTTGTATCGGCCGCGGCGCACCATCACCGCCGGATGGGTGACGCCCTCGGCGAGGTATTCGGCGGCGACCGTCGCGTCCGCGGGCTCCCCGCCCCGCAGGGCGGGCGCGAGGCTCCGGCCCGCAAACCCCGCCTCCGGGGCCGCCGCCCCGGCCAGCTCGGCCAGTGTGGGGGCCAGATCGAGCTGGGAGACCGGCCCAACCATCTCCTGGCAAACGATTCCAGGCCCACGCCAGATGAACGGGATGCGCGCCGATCCGTCCAGGAACGACATCTTGTACCAGAGGCCGTGCTCTCCGGCCATCTCCCCATGGTCGGCGGTGAATGCCACCACCGTCTCGTCCTCGAGGCCGGTCGCGGCCAGCGCGGCGAGCACCTCGCCGACCAGCTCGTCCATGTACGTGATCGCGGCGTAGTAGCCGTGCCGCGCGCGCACCACCTCGGCGTCGGTCAGCGGCCGCTCGTCGATGCCGTACATGTCGCGCAGCCGCAGGCTGTGGGGATCGGCCTGGTCACGCGGGAGCCGCGGAACCGCGGGGGGATCGATCTCCTCGTCCCGGTAGGCGTCCCAGTGGCGGGCGCGCACCTCCCAGGGGTCGTGCGGGTTCGTGAACGAGGCCACCAGGAAGAACGGCCGCCGGTCGGGCCGCAGCGACAGCTCGCGGATGCGCTCCACGGCCCGGAAGCAGACCTCGTCGTCGTAGGCGGTCTGCATCGCCGCCTCGTGCACGCCCGTCCCGAGCACGCTGTTCATGTTGTGGTACCAGGGCAGACGGGACGTCGAGGGCAGCCGCCAGTCGGGCGTCCAGTCGAAGCCGGCCGGGTAGACATCGGTCGTCAGGCGCTCCTCGAAGCCGTGCAGCTGATCGGGGCCGACGAAGTGCATCTTGCCGGAGAGCGTCGTGTGGTAGCCCTGTGCGCGCAGGACGTGGGCGATCGTCGGCGTCGTCGCGGGCAGCTCGGCCGCGTTGTCGTAGACACCGATCGCCGACGGCGGCCGCCCGGCCAGCATGGCGGACCGCGACGGCGCGCACAGCGGGGATGCGCAGTAGGCGCTCGCGAAGGCCGTCCCGCCGCGGGCGAGGGCCGTCAGGTTGGGCGCACGGACGACCGGGTGGCCGTGGCAGGGCAGGAAGGACGCCGCCAGCTGGTCGGCCATGAGAAGCAGGATGTTCGGGCGGGAGCCGCGCGCGGCGCCCGGCTCTGCGCCGGTCACGCCGTCGCGGTCTCGAGCGACGGCGTGTCGGCGAGCAGGCGGCGGGTGTACTCGTCCGTGGGATCCTGCAGCACGCGGTCGACCGGCCCCAGCTCGACGATGCGGCCGCCGCTCATCACCGCCACCCGCTGCGCGATGGAGCGCACGAGGGGCAGGTTGTGGGTCACGAACAGCATCGCCAGCCCCAGGTCGCGCTGCAGCTGCCCGAGCAGCTCGACGATGGCCGCCTGCACGCTCACGTCGAGGGCCGAGGTGACCTCGTCGCAGACCAGCACCTCCGGATCGCAGACGAGCGCCCGCGCGATGGCGACCCGCTGGCGCTCCCCGCCCGACAGCTGATCCGGGTACTGGCGGGCGTAGGCGGCGGTGAGCGACACCCGCTCGAGCATCTCGTCGACGCGGCGGTCGATCTCCTTGCCGCCCCAGCCGCCGAAGAGCTCGAGCGGCTGGCGCACGATCTGGCCGACCGTCCGGCGCGGGTTGAGCGACCCGTACGGGTTCTGGAACACGTACTGGATCGACCTGCGTACGTCGCGCGGCCGTGACCGGGCCGCCTGCGCGAGCGGCGTGCCCTTGAGCAGGATCTCGCCGCTGCGCTCGCGGTGCAGGCCCACGATCGTGCGCGCGAGCGTCGTCTTGCCGGAGCCGGACTCGCCCACGAGCGCCAGGCACTCGCGCGGGGCGACGCCGAGGTTGATGTCGTGGACGACGGTGAGACCCATGTAGCCGGCGTTCACGCCCTGGAGCGACAGGACGGAGTCGGCCGCCGGCGGCTGGGAGACCTCGCCCGCGGGCCCGGAGCGCTCGTCCACCAGCGCCCGCACCTGATCGGCGAGGAGGCAGCGGGCGCTGTGGGCCTCGGCGACGACGCGCAGGTCCGGCATGGCGACGGTGCACTCCTCCTTCACCATGGTGCACCGCAGGGCGAACGAGCAGCCCGCCGGCCGATGTCCCGGCGACGGCGCCCGGCCGGGGATGCCGACGAGGTTGCGACGGCCCTCGAGATGGGGCACGGCGGCGACCAGCCGGCGCGTGTAGGGGTGCGCGGCGGCGTGGAACAGGTCGTCCGCGGGCGCCAGCTCGACGATGCGGCCCGCATACATCACGGCCACGCGCGCGGCCAGCGATCCGACCACCGCGAGATCATGGCTGACGTAGAGCGCCGCGACCTGGTGGGCTGCCGCCAGCTCGCGCACCGTGCCCAGGACGTGGGCCTGGGTGGTGACGTCGAGGCCGGTCGTGGGCTCGTCGAGGACGATCACGCGCGGACGGCACGCAAACGCCATCGCCAGGCCGATCCGCTGCTGCTGGCCGCCGGAGAGCTCGTGCGGATACCGGCGCAGATACGCGGGATCGTCGGGGAGCGCGACCTCGCGCATCATCTCGGCGACGCGGGCCCGGCGCTCGCCGCCGCTCCCGCCGACGCCGTGCACGTCGAGCGCCTCCGTCAGCTGGATGCCGATGCGCAGGGCCGGGTTGAGGGCCGAGGCCGGATCCTGCGGCACGTACGAGATCACGCGGCCGCGCAGGCGCCGCTGCTGGTCGCGGTTGAGCTTCAGCACCTCCTGGTCGCCGATCGTGACCGAGCCGCCGGCGATCTGGGCCCCGCGGCGGGTGTGGCCGAGCAGCGCCAGGGCCGCCGTCGTCTTGCCCGAGCCGGACTCGCCCACGAGGCCGAGCACCTCGCCCGGGGCGATCGCGAACGTGACGTCGTCGACGATGTCGTTCCCGGTGCCCCGCACCACGACCTTCAGACCCTGGACGACGATCGAGGGCGCAGCCGTGCTCATTCGGCACCTCGTGACCGGTCGATGCCGGCGGCCGCCCGCGCGAACCCGTCGCCGACGAGCCCCGTCCCGACTGTCAGGATGGCGATCGCGGCCATCGGCAACACGACGCCCCAGGGCTGGTCGGTGCCGAGGGCGATCCGGTTCTGCTGGATCATCACGCCCCAGTCGGCGCCGTTCTGGGTGGGCGTGAAGCCGAGGAACGCGAGCGAGGCGATCAGCCCGACCGCGTACGTCAGTCGCAGGTTGGCCTCGACGAGCAGCGGGCTGAGGACGTTCGGCAGCACTTCACGGCCGAGGATGCGGAAGCGGGGCACGCCGAGCGCCTCGGCCGCCGACACGAAGTCGCGCTCGACGATCGGCTGGGCGGAACCGCGGACGACGCGGGCGACGCGCGGCATCGTCGTCAGGCCGACGGTGAGCACGATCAGCCACGCCTTCGGCCCGACGGTCGCCATGGCGACCAGGGCCAGCATGATCTGGGGGAACGCCAGGATGACGTCCATCGCCCGCATCAGCACGTCGTCGAGCACGTTGCGGGCGTACGCCGCGGTCAGGCCGACGGCCGCACCGAGCACCAGGCCGATGATCGTTGCCAGGACGGCCATGACGAGGATGTCGCGCCCGCCCCACAGGAACCGGCTCCACACGTCCTGGCCGATGTAGTCCGTGCCGAAGAGCGCCTTCGACGAAGGCGGCGAGTTCGGCGGCACGCCGACGAAGTCGGTCGGGCCATGAGGCGCAAAAAACGGCCCGAAGATCGCGATCAGCACGAGCAGGGCGACCAGCGCGAGCCCGATCCGCGTCCGCCAGAGGCGCAGCGCGGTGCGGTACATCGCGCCGGCCGGGGCCCGGGCCGACACGGCCTCGGGCTCGGGGGTGACGGCGATGTCGGCGACCGTCACAGGCGCGTCCGCAGCCGTGGGGTGACGAGGATCGTGGCGACGTCGGCCATCAGGTTCAGCACGACGTAGAGCGCGGCGATCAGCATCGCCAGCGCCTGCACGACAGGCATGTCGCGCGTCTGGACGGCGTTCTGGAGGGCGCCTCCGATGCCGGCGAAGTTGAAGACGTATTCGACGACGATCACGCCGCCGGCCAGGTACGCCAGGTTGATGGCGATCACCTGGAACGTCGGCCCGAGCGCGTTCGGGAGCGCGTGGCGGATGACCACCTCACGCTCGGGGACGCCCTTGAGCCGCGCCATCTCGACGTAGTCGGACTCGAGCACCTCGATCATCGACGCGCGCATGATCCGGGCCACGTATGGGGTCACCGCGATCACGAGCGTGATGATGGGGAGGATCATCTCCTTCAGGTGCTCCCACGGACGCTGCCCCGGCGCGAGGTACGCGACCGCCGGCAGCGTGTGCGGGAACACCGTCGTCGCGAAGAGCACGACAAGCGTGACGCCGACGACGAACTCCGGCAGGGCCGCCAGGAGCAGCGTCCCGATCGACGAGGTGACGTCGAAGAGCCGGTCGCGGCGCAGGGCGGCGTAGGCGCCGATCGCCACGGAGAGCGGGATCGAGATCACGCCGGCGACCACCACGAGAAACGCCGAGTTGATCAGGCGGTCGTGCAGGTACGTCGAGACCGGCTCGCGGGCCGCGAGCGAGATGCCCATGTCGCCGTGCACGAGGCCGGTGATCCAGCTCCAGTACTGGCTCAGCACGGGCCGGTCGAGGTTCAGCTGCTGGCGCAGCTCCTTCAGGCTGGCCGGGGTCGCGGTCCGGCCGAGGATCGACCGGGCCGGGTCCCCCGGCAGCGCCTGGGTGGCCGCGAACACAACCACCGAGACGAGCAGCAGCACGAGCAGGCCGAGCAACACGCGGCGCAGGATGAAGGCCCAGAAGCCGCCATGGCGTGGAGGCGGATCGCTAGGCGTTGAACCAGATTGTTCGGTACCCATGGCCGAACGAGTCGAGGTTCTGCGTCGACCTGCCCGGAACGAACCCGGACACCTTGGTGGTGTAGCAGTCGACCAGGTTGTTGAAGAACGGGATGATGTACCCGCCGTAGTTGTATTCCTCGGTCTGCATCTGGTGGATGATGTCGCACCGCTTGCTCGGGTCGACCTCCGCGCGCGCCTGCTGGTACAGGCTGATGTAGTCCGAGCCGGGGCCCGACTTGGGCGGCCAGTGGGTCTCGTTGTACGGCGTCTTGTACGGCGGGCCCGGCGGGAGCATGCTGGTCGAGGCCTGGGGCAGGTAGTTGCGCGTGCCCCAGAAGTCCACCGAGAAGGGCAGCTTCAGGTACTGGTCGCCGTAGTAGTTGGGGTCGTTGTGGACGTTGATCGTGATGCCGGCCGCCTTCGCCTGGGCGGCGAAGATGTTGGCCGTATCGACCATCCCGGCCGCGCCGTTCGTCGTGTGCAGGTCGAAGGTCGCGCCCGCCATGCCCGCGGACTTGAGCAGCGACTTGGCCTTGTCGATGTCCTGGTCGCGCTGCGGCAGGTCATGGTCGTAGCAGGCGTCGAACGGTGCGAACAGGTCGTTCGCGACGCGGCCGTAGCCCGACAGCACCTGCTGCAGCATGGCGTTGCGGTCGACGATCAGCCGCATCGCCTGGCGCACCCGGTTGTCCGTGAACGGCGCCTCGTCGACCGCCATGCAGATCGGCAGCCAGCCGCCGCCCTGGGTGATCAGGATGGCGAGGCCGCCGTTCGACTTGGCGACGTTGATCTGGGCGAACGGGATGTCGGTGATCGCGTCGAGCTGCCCGGACAGGAGGGCGTTCACCTGGGCCGTGGTGTCGGAGTAGTCGATCACCGTGACCGAGTCGAAGTAGGGCTGCCCGGTGCGCCAGTAGTTCGGATTGCGGTTGTGGACGCTCTGCTGGCCCGGGCTGAAGCTCTGTGTCTTGAACGGCCCGGTGCCAACCCACTTGAGCGGGCCCTTGCGGCTGTAGCCCTCGGGCACGATGCCGTTGTAGTACTGGCCCAGCTGTTCGGCGATGGTGGAGTCGGGCGCCGTCAGGTGCAGGCGCACGGTCTGCGGATCCATGATCTCGATGTTCTTCTCGTCGATCGCCGTCAGGCCGGAGGCGCCGAACAGGCCCTCCTTGGGGTCGAGGATGCGCTGGATCGAGTACTTGACGTCGTTCCCGGTGAGGCTCTTGCCGTTGTTGAACTCGATGCCCTTGCGCAGGCGGATCGTCCACTGGTCGGGCTTGTCCTGGGTGAGCTCCTCGGCCAGGCCGCCGTTGTCGCCGCCGATCGTGAGCTTGTACTGGTCGTCGTAGACGACGAGTGTCTCCCAGCTCGCGGCCAGGCGGGCCTGGTCGGGCTTCGTGACGATGTTCTGGCCGTCGATGATGTCGCTGGCGCCGCCGCCCGTCACGCCGAGGCGAAAGTTGCCGCCCTTTTTGGGCGTCCCCGCGGCGCTCGAACCGCCGCTCCCCGAGGGGGACGACGAGCCGCCGCCCCCGCCGCAGGCGGCGAGGCCTCCTGCGAGCAGCACGGTGCCCGCACCAACCAGGAGATCGCGCCGGGAGAGGCCTCCACTGCCCTCGCCCGGACGGTCGCTGGACTTGTCCACCATCTCGTCTCCTCCCTTGGAAAGACGCGGACCGGCGCATCCTCACCGAGACCCGGGCGGGATGATCCATCGTCGCCCGCGGCATGTCAAACCGGCCGGCCACGACCTCACATACCGTTCACGATCCGAACATCGATCGCGGATTGCGCAACGCCGCGGCGATAGTAGAACGGCGCCGCGGCCGCTGTCAAGAGGCACGGACAGGGGCAAGAGCGCAGGTCACGAGACCGGTATAGTGTCCGCGTCGCGATCAGGCATTGGGGGAGTCGCGTTCACCATGCGAACGGAAGACCCGAGCCGGGGAACGGCCAAGGAGGAGGCGCGGGACGGCTCCCGCGTGCAGTCGGTCGACCGGGCGGTGATGCTGCTGCGGGCGATCTCCGCGAGCGCCCGCCCGCCGACGGCGTGGGACCTCGCCCGCGCGTGCGGCCTCAACCGATCAACGGCCTGGAGGCTCCTGGGGACGCTCGAGCACCACGGCCTGGTCGAGCGCGATCCGCCCACGGGCCGCTACGGCATCGGGTACACGGCCCTCGAGGTGGCGGCCGCCGCCGGCTACGACGGGCTCGCCCGCCGGGCGCGGCCTGTCCTCGAGCGGGTTGCCCGCGATGCCGGCGAGAGCATCATGCTCGCCGCCGCCCGCCGATTCAGCCTGGTGTACGTCGACCAGGTCGACCCGCCCACGGTCCCGACGGCGAACTGGCTTGGGCGCCAGCTCCCTCTGCACGCCACGTCGGCGGGCAAGGTCTTCCTCGCCTGGCTGCCCGAGGACGAGCGCGAGGCCGTCCTCCCCTCCGTGCTCGAGCGCTACACCGAACGGACGGTGGTCGACCGGGGCCGGCTGTGGGAGTCGCTTGCGGACGTCCGCCGCGACGGGTACGGCATCTGCCTGGGCGAGTTCGAGGAGTTCTCGAACGGCGTCTCGGCGGCGGTGCTCGACCACCGCGCCCGCCCGGCGGTCATCCTGAACATCTGGGGGCCGAGCCAGCGGGTGACGGAGCGGCGGCTGCCGGAGCTCGGGCGCATGGCGCTCCATGCGGCGCACGAGATCTCGCTCGTCCTGGAGTAGCGGCCTACGCCAGGATGCGCTCGATGAGCGCCTCGTCGACCCCGGAGACGACCTCGTCCGCGGCGGCCAGGCGGTCGGGCGCGAGCGTGCGGCCGACGGCGATGCAGCGCATGCCGGCAGCCTTGGCCGCCGCGACCCCGGCCTCGGTGTCCTCGAGCACCGTCACCTCGTCCGGCCGCAGCCCCGGCGCCCGGCCGTCGAGGCGCCGCAGGGCGATCTCGTACCCCTCCGGATGCGGCTTGGCGTGGCGGACGTCGTCGGCGGTGACCACGGTCGCGAAGGCCGCCTCCAGCCCGGCGGCGGCGACGACGGGCCGGATCTCCGCCGCCGATGCGCCCGACACGATCGCCACCGGCACGCGCGCCGCCGCGCTCGCGACCGCCTGCCGCACCGCGGGCGTGATCGTCGACCCGTCGGCCACCAGGTCGCGGTAGCGCGTCACCCGCTGGTTGACGACCGCGTCCGAGTCGTTCCGGGAGCCCAGCCAGCGGTGCACGATCTCCGCGTCGGAGTGGCCGGCGAGGCGGTCGTAGTAGTCGCGCTCGGGGAGCGGGCGGCCGCGCTCGGCGAAGAGCTCCGCGTAGATCCGGTAGAGCACCGGCTCGTCGTCGGAGAGCGTGCCGTTGAAGTCGAAGATGACCGCGCGGCACGACACGCGCGGCAGACTAGCCAGCGGCCGGCGACAAGGACGTCGCACGGGGCCAGGCCCCGCCGCAAGCGGGGCCAGGCCCCGGTTCGCGCTACTCCTCTTCCTCGCCCGCGGCCACCTTCTCCGAGATCTCGGCCATGACGACCGAGTCGCGCAGGGTCGTCACGTCCCCGAGCTCGCGGCCCTCGGCCACGTCGCGGAGCAGGCGGCGCATGATCTTGCCGGAGCGCGTCTTGGGCAGGTCGTCGGCCCAGATGATGCGCTTGGGGCGGGCGAG
>JAICJM010000288.1 GCA_025928435.1 Thermoleophilia bacterium | reverse complement strand
GGATCGCCGCGGTTGGCTCCCAGGGCGAACATGATCACCATCGTCACGCCGGCAGCCCCTGCGATCCACAGCGTGAGCGTGTTCATCTGCCTCGTCAGCGGGGTCTCCTCGCGGGCCGTCGACTCGAGCATGTGGGCGATCCTGCCGACCTGTGTCCGCCCGCCCGTCGCGGTCACGACCATTGCGCCGCTCCCATGCGTGACCGGGGTGTGCATGAACGCCATGTTGGTCTGGTCGCCCGGTGCCCGCTCGCCGTCGCCGAGCGTGTCGGCGGCCTTGGCGACCGGCGCGCTCTCGCCGGTCAGGGCCGACTCGTCGATCTGCAGAGCGCTCGCGGAGATCAGGCGTCCGTCGGCGGGCACCTGGTCGCCCGCCGCGAGCAGCACGACGTCGCCGACGACGAGCCGGTCTGCGGGGATCTCCGCCTCCTGCCCGTCGCGGCGCACCCGGGCGGTCTCCTTCATCATCGACCGCAACGCATTCATCGCGCTCTCGGCCTTGCCCTCCTGGCGCAGGCCGACCACCGCGTTCAGGAGCGTGATCGCGACCAGGATCACCGCGGTGCTCCACTCCTTGATGGCGAGCGAGACCACGGCCGCGCCGACCAGGATGATCTGCATGTAGCTCGTGTACTCGTCGAGGAACCGGCGCCAGCCCGGCTTCGGCTTCTCCGTCGGCAGGGCGTTGGGGCCGTCGTGCTCGAGCCGCGACGCCGCCTCCGCGGCGGTCAGCCCCTGATCGGGCTGGACGCCGAGCTCCATCACGGCGGACACGACATCGCGGGCGTACCAGCGCTCCGCGCCGTCGGCCGGCGCGGCGGGCGGCTCGTGGATCGCCGCCGGGCTCACGACGGCTCCACCCGGCCGTCACCGCCGCCGGCGAGCACGAGCTCCCTCCCCCGGCGGTGCGCGTGTCGCCTGCCCTTGCGGCGCTCGCGCACGAGTCGCTCCTCGAACGGATCGGCGGGTGCCCCGGTGGGCGCCTGTGCCAGGAGCGCCTCGCGCACCTTCGCCAGATCCCGGCGCGTCGCGGCGCTCACCTTCGGGTACCGCGGGTCGATCTCGATGAGCGCATTCGCGAGGACCACTGCCGAGGCGAGCCGGGCGAACCACTTGCGGTCGGCCGGGATGACGTACCACGGCGCCCACTTCGTGCTCGTGTGGGAGAGCATCTCCGAGAAGGCGTCCTGGTAGTTGTCCCACCGCTCCCGCTCGGCGAGGTCGTGCGACGAGAACTTCCAGTTCTTCTCGGGCAGGTCGAGCCGCTTGAGGAACCGCGTCCGCTGCTCTTCCCGCGACAGGTTCAGGAACATCTTCACGATCCGGAACCCGTTGTCGCTCAGATATCGCTCCCAGTCGTTGATCTCGCGGTAGCGCCGGGCCCAGATCCCGGGGCCGGCCTGCTCTCGGGGAAGCTTCTGCCGCTCGAGGTTCTCGGGGTGGACGCGGACGACCGCCACCTCCTCGTAGTGCGAGCGGTTGAAGATCGTGATCTGCCCGCGCTCGGGCAGGCGACACGCGTAGCGCCACAGATAGTCGTGGTCGAGCTCCTCGGCCGACGGCACCTTGAAGCCGTGCACGGCGACGCCCTGCGGGTTCACGCCGCTCATGACGTGGCGGATCGTCCCGTCCTTGCCGCCGGCGTCGAGCGCCTGGAGGCACACCAGCACGCCGTAGGTGTCCTGGGCCGCCAGCCGGGCCTGGTAGTCGGCGAGGAGCGCGATCCCGCGCTGCAGCAACTCGGCGCCGTCCTTCTTGCGCACCACATCCGCCTTGAACCTCGGGTCGAAGTCACGCGCGAGCCTCACCTTCGAGCCGGGCTTCACACGGAACATGCGCGCGTACTCCGCGAGCCGCTTCTCCTGCGTCGTGGCCATCGGTCGGTCCTTTCGGCTCGAGATCGGACCGAGTGTCCCTCCGAGCGGGGCTCCTGCCCTCACCCCGAGCGGGTGATCGCGCCGCCCCGACACAGGGAAGGCGAGCCCCGCATACCGCGACGCCTTCGCGGGTACGGGGCGGTTCTCCCCGTCCTCGCAAGTACCGCAAATGGGGGACGCACACGCTTCCGGGCGGGAGTACGGTATGCGCCCTGACCAGCCCCCGGTCAGAGCGTCAATCACGATGCGATTGGATCCGCTCCTTGAGTGCGCATAGCGGCCTCGCCTCCGAGGTGCACGCGCTCCAGCGCGAGCTTCAGGCGTTCGACCTCGGCCGGGACGAGGAGCCCTCCGACGCCGTCCTTGTTCTCGTGCGCGCGGCGCGCCGCATCAGCCACCTCGCCCACGAGGTCGCGGCCGATCCGAACGGCGCTGCGGCGGCCCGGGACGAGGTGTCGCTGGCGCGCGTGACCGATGCGTGCCTGGGCGATGGCGGCGCCGACATCGAGCCGGGCGACCTCGAGGCGGCGATCGCGCTGATCGCGAAGCGTCTCGGCCCGTCTTCGGAGGGTGAGACGGGCCGCGTTCAGGGCACGCTGGCCGCGATCACAAACCTGCCCAGGGCGACCGGCAACTAGAGGATAGCCGTTTCGCGGTGCCCGATGGCGGGCAGCCCCGCCCGAGGCTGCCCGCCCTGGGGACGATCGCCTGCACTCACGTCTCGGCGAGCGAGACGTCCCCGCGCATGTCGCGCGCCGTGCCGGAGGGGTCCCTCGAGCGTGTGTGCTCGTCGGCAGAGGCAGGCCGTGCGGGTGGCGGGCAAGCCACCTCGCGGGCCGGCCGGCGGCGCCCGAGCCGGGCGATCGCACCGTTGTTGAGGACGGAGCCGTCCACGACCGGGAAGGCTCGCGCGGCGGGCTCGTTGCGGCATCGTCCGGTTGGGGTGATGGAGAGAGGTCGCGGACGACCTAGCTTCCTTCCCCGCCGGGCGACCACGGCTGCTCGAACGATCCGGGAGGCATGAATGAGCGCGGTCACGACACCTACGCGGCGAAAGCGGGCTCCGAAGCCAACGGTGCAGAGCGCCGCCGCGCCGTCCCCCTTCCCGCCCATCGCGGAGTACGCGTTCCTGTCGAACTGCCACACGGGCGCGCTGGTGGCGCCGGACGGCGCGGTCGACTGGCTGTGCGCACCGTCCTTCGACGCCCCGAGCGTGTTCGGGAGCCTCCTCGACCGCGAGGCCGGCTTCTTCCGGCTCGCGCCGTACGGGATCAACCACCCGGCGATGCGCAACTACGAGCCGGGGACGAACGTGCTGCGGACGACGTGGAAGACGCCGTCGGGATGGGTCGTCGTCCGCGACGCGCTCACGATGGGGCCGCGGACGCACGAGGACGAGATCACCCCGCACACGCGCCCGCCGGCCGACGACGACGCCGAGCACGTGCTGGTGCGAACGGTCGAGTGCGTCGAGGGCCGGGTCGAGGTGGAGCTCGTCTGCGAGCCGGCGTTCGACTACGGCCGGACGGCGGCCGATTGGAACGTCCTCGACGGGGACCGTCACGTCGCCGACGCGACCGGCGCCGGCCTGACACTGCGCCTGTGCTCCGACCTCGCGCTCGGGGTCGAGGGCAACCGGATCCGCGGCAGGCATGTGCTCGAGGCCGGCGACCGCGCCTATTGCGCGCTCTCGTGGGCCGAGGGGCTGGCGGCGCCGGACGGCGCCGACGACGCG
>JAICJM010000200.1 GCA_025928435.1 Thermoleophilia bacterium | reverse complement strand
GTGCTCCTCGGAGCCGGAGTCGAGGCGCGCCTCGCGCTGCGGCTCGCCGAGCGCCCGGACATCGACATCCACGAGGTCGTGGACCTCGTCGCCGACGGCTGCCCGGCGGCCGTCGCGGCCCGCATCGCCGAGCCGCTCTAGCGGTGCTAGTGGGTGCCGGCGACGGCGCCCAGCAGGACGACCGCCGCGAGCACCGCGCAGACGAGGCCGAAGCCGATCACGATCGGCCACGTCGTCGGCAGCCCGCCGACGAGCGCGACGCCCGCGACCAGGGCGATCCCGATCAGCCACATGCGGCTGACGGCGTGCGGGCGGGCGCCCATGAACCGCGCCCCGAGGCGATCGGCGAGGAGCAACGCGGATCCGAGCGTCCCGAGCAGGAGCACGGCCACGACGACGCTCCCGATCATCCAGATCGCCCAGTCGGTCACGTCGCCCCAGACGAGGCCGATGAGCACGGCGACGGCGGCCGTCACCGGCGCCGCGGCCGTCAGGATCACGAGCGCGTCGCGCGCCTCGCGCACGGCGTCGTGCTCGCGCCGGCCGCCGGTCACAGCCCGGCCTCGATGTCGGCCGCCACGGCGGGGGCGTCGCGGTCGGCGTCGACGAGTCGCAGGCCGGGCAGGCGCCGCATCCAGGTGCGCTGGCGCTTCGCGTAGCGGCGCGTGCGCACGGCCAGCCGCCGCTCGGCCTCCGCGCGGTCGATCCGGCCCTGCAGCAGGTCGGTGACGTCCTGGAGGCCGTGGATGCGCTCGGCGGTGGCGGAGAACGGCCCGGCCTCGCGGGCGGCGCGCACCTCGTCCACCACCCCGCGGTCGAACATCGCCCGCGTGCGGAGGTCGATCCGCTCCGCGACGGTCGCGGCGGGCACGCCGAGCCCGATCACCCTCGTCGGGTGCCGGCCGTCGTCCCCCCACAGGCGGTCCCGTTCCGGTGCGAGGGTCGACCCGGCCGCGTGCAGCTCGAGCGCGCGGACGACGCGGCGGCGGTCGTTCGGGTGCACCGCGACGGCGGCGGCCGGATCCGCCGCCGCGAGCCGGGCGTGAGCGGCGGTCGCGCCCTCGCCGTCGTAGAGCTGCTCGAAGGCGGCGCGATCGGCGTCCGGCACCTGCGGCGGCAGCGGCATGTCGGCGAGGGCGGCGCGCAGGTAGAGGCCGCTCCCGCCGCAGACCACCGGCGTGCGCCCGCGGGCGAGGATGTCGTCGACGGCGGCGTGCGCGAGCCCGGCGTACTCGGCGACCGAGCCGGCGTGGTCCGTCCCCCACTCCGCCACCAGGTGGTGCGGGACGCGGGCGAGCTCGGCGGCGTCGGGCTGGTTGGTCAGGATCGGCAGCCCGCGGTAGAGCTGCATCGCGTCGCAGGAGACGATCTCACCGCCGATCCGTGCGGCCAACTCGAGCGCCACGGCGCTCTTGCCCGACGCCGTGGGACCGAAGATGGCCACGACCCCCAACGTGGGCCTCTAGGCGGCGGTGACGGGCGCGGCCATCTGCCCCGCGAGCGTCTGGGAGGTCGACGCGGTGATACGCACGTCCACCAGGTCGCCCGGGGCCGCCTCGCCGCCGAAGTTGACCGCCTTGTTCGTGCGTGTCCGGCCGCGGAGAACGGACGGGTCGGTACGGCTCGGCCCCTCGACGAGCACGCCCTGCACCGTCCCGACCAGGGCGGCGTTACGGCGGGCGGCGTGCTCCTGCACGAGGCCGACGAGCCGCTGGATGCGCTCCTTCTTCACCTCGCCCGGAACCTGATCCTCCATCCGGGCGGCGTCGGTGCCGCGGCGGGGCGAGTAGACGAACGTGAAGGCGTGGTCGTAGCCCACCTCGTCCACGAGGGTGAGCGTCTCCTCGAACTCCGCGTCGGTCTCCCCGGGGAACCCGACGATGATGTCCGTTGTCAGCGCGATGTCGGGGATCCGCTCGCGGATCCGCTCGACGAGGGCCAGGTAGCGCTCGCGCGAGTAGGTGCGGCGCATCGCCTTGAGGACGCGGGTCGAGCCCGACTGGACGGGCAGGTGCAGCTGCTCGCAGACGGCCGGCGACTCGGCCATCGCCGCGATCACGTCGTCTCGCATGTCCTTCGGGTGCGGGCTCGTGAACCGGATCCGCTCGATCCCCGGGACGGCGTCGAGCGCGCGCAGGAGCGCGGCGAAGCTCGTCGTCACGGCCGGGCGCAGGTCGCGCCCGTAGGAGTTCACGTTCTGGCCCAGCAGCGTGATCTCGCGGACGCCGTCGGCCGCGAGGATCGTCGCCTCCCGCACCAGGTCGTCAGGGTGGCGGCTGTGCTCGCGCCCGCGGACGCTCGGCACGATGCAGTAGGCGCAGTTGCAGTTGCAGCCCGTCGAGATCTGGAGCCAGGCCTGGTGGTCGCGGTCGCGCTTCAGCGGCAGGTCGCCGGCGAAGCTGTCGAACGTCGAGAAGTGGCCGCGCGGGATCTCTCCGCCGGCCTGGATGAAGTCGCCGAGCCGATGGATGTTCCCGGGGCCGAAGGCCAGGTCGACGAACGGGAACTGGTCGAACAGCTCGTCCTTCATCGACTCCGACCAGCACCCGCCGACCACGACGACCTTGCCGGGATCGCGCTGCTTCGCCGCGCGGGCGTCCATCAGGTGGGCGACGAGGCGCTCGTCGGCCTTCTCGCGGATCGTGCAGGTGTTGAAGACGAGGAAGTCGGCGTCGGCGGCCGTCGCGGCCTCGCCGAGCCCGACCGACTCCAGCAGGCCCTTGATCCGCTCGGAGTCGTGGACGTTCATCTGGCAGCCGAAGGTGGTGACGTGATAACGCCTCATGCCCGAGGAACGGTAGTCGCTGCAGCGGACCAGGGTGCCCCCTGAGGCGAGCCGGCACCGGAGGTCGTAGCATCGCGGCGTCTCATCGTTCGACGGAGGTGCGAGATGAGCGTCACCGAGACCGGCACCCGCTCACGGGAACCGGACGAGCACGGCTACGCGACCGCGGGCGACGGGCTGCGCCTGTACTGGGAGATCCACGGCGCCGGGGCCACGACGGTCGTGCTCCTGCCGCCGAACCCCATCGGCCATTCCCGCATCTGGAAGGCGCAGGTGCACTATCTCGCCCGCCATCACCGCGTGGTTCTCTACGACGGCCGCGGGAACGGCAAATCGGACAACCCGGACACGGCCGGGCCGTGGCTCGGCCGGTGGCGGGCCGACGACTGCCGTGCGGTCATGGAGGCGACCACGACCGGCGCCGCCGTCCTCGCCGGCATCTGCGGCGACGGCGTCTGGACCTCGATCCAGCTCGCGGCGGAGCATCCGGATCGCGTGCTCGGCGTCGTGGCAGTCGCGCCGGGGGTGCCGCTGCTCACTCCGCCGCACGAGAACCGGTCGGTGGTGCGGGTCACGGACGAGATCGACGACCCGCAGGGGTGGGAGAAGTACAACGCCCACTACCTCGCGCGGAATCATCGCGGCTTCCTCGAGTTCTTCTTCGGCGAGATGTTCCCGGAGCCGCACTCGACGAAGCACGTCGAGGATGCCGTCGCCTACGGCCTCGACGGGCCGGTCGAGGTGCTCCTCATGGACGAGGACGAGCCGGTCGCCGAGACGAAGGAGGCGGTCGAGGAGATCTGCCGCCGCATGCGCTGCCCGATGCTCGTCGTGCAGGGCGACCGCGACAACTGCCAGCCGTACGAGCGCGGCCTCGCCCTCGCGGAGCTGACCGGAGCGGAGCACATCAGCCTGGCGGGTGCGGGCCACATCCCGCAGGCTCGCCATCCCGTCGTCGTGAACCGGCTGATCCACGACTTCGCCCGTCGCTTCGACCCGCCCGCCGCACGGAAGACCATCTGGACACATGCGCCGTCCCGGCCCCGCCGCGCGTTGATGGTCTGCTCCCCGATCGGGCTCGGGCACGCCTGGCGCGACGTCGCGATCGCGCGCGAGCTGCGCCGTCTCGTCCCCGGCCTCGAGGTGCAGTGGCTGGCACAGCCGCCCGTGACGACGCTGCTCGCGAGCTGCGGCGAGATCATCCACCCGGCCAGCGCGGCGCTGGCCCCCGAGGCGGCCCACGTCGACGCCGAGGCCGGCGCCCACGAGCTGCACGCGTTCCAGATGCTGCGCCGCCTGGACGAGATCTTCTGCGCCAACTTCATGGTGTTCGCCGACGTCGTCCGCGACGAGCCGTTCGACCTGTGGATCGCCGACGAGGCGTGGGAGGTCGACTACTTCCTGCACGAGAACCCGGAGCTGAAAACGGCGCCCTACGTCTGGCTCACGGATTTCGTCGGGGTGGTGCCGATGCCGGGCGGCGGCGAGCGGGAGGCGTTCCTGGCCGCCGACTGGAACGCCCAGATGGTCGAGCATGTCGCCCGCCACCCGCGCCTCCGCGACCGGTCGATCTTCATCGGCGATCCCGACGACATCGTCCCCGGACGGCTGGGGCCGGGCCTGCCGGAGATCCGCGAGTGGACGGAGGAGCACTTTCGCTTCGCGGGCTACATCACCGGGTTCGAGCCGGACGAGATCGCCGATCGGGACGCCCTCCGGGCCGAGCTCGGGTACGGCGGGGACGACGTCGTGTGCGTGGTCGCCGCCGGCGGCTCGGCGGTCGGTGGCCCGCTGCTCCGACGTGCTGCCGAGGCGTTTCCCGATGCGAGGGAGCGCGTCCCGGGGCTGCGGATGATCGTCGTCGCGGGGCCGCGCATCGACCCGGCGACCCTCCCCCACGAGGGCGGCGTGGAGTCCCGCGGCTACGTGCACCGGCTTTACCGGGAGCTCGCGGCCTGCGACGTCGCGATCGCCCACGGCGGGCTCTCGACGACGATGGAGCTGACCGCGGCCGGGCGCCCGTTCCTGTACTTCCCCCTGGGCGGCCACTTCGAGCAGAACCACCACGTCGCCCACCGCCTCGAGCGGCATGGCGCCGGGCGGCGGATGCGCTTCGACGCCGACGGGCCGGCTGCGGTCGCGGCGGCGATCGAGGCGGAGGTGGCGCGCGCGGTCGACTACCGCAAGGTCACGCCGGGCGGCGCCGCCCGCGCGTCGGCGCTGATCGCAGAGCTGCTCTGAGCGCCGGAGCTACCAGGTCCGGCGGCCGGAGATCGCCTGCAGCGCCAGGAGCAGCACGATCGCGCCGACGATCGACGCCAGGAAGTTGGCGGACTGCCCGGAGTGGTACCACCCTGCGGCCTTGCCGGCGGCCGTCGCGATCACCGATCCGGCGATGCCGATGACGGCGGTGACGATCAGGCCGGTCGGGTGCTTGCCCGGCACGGCGAGCCGGGCGATCGCGCCGACGATCAAGCCGATGATGATGGCCTCGACGATCCACATATCGAGGAGCGTACCCCCTTCCCCGGGGCGGCGTCAGGCCCAGGCTGTCGAGACCGGCGGCGGCTCGGTCAGCGTCCGCATGACCACGCAGTAGCGCTCGGTGCGGCGGCGCAAACCGTCGAGCTGCTCCTCGGTCGCGCCGGGAGCGTCGATGTCGAACCCGAGCCGGATGTCGGTGAACCCGACCGGCGCCTCGCGGTCGACGCCGAGCGTCCCCCGCAGGTCGAGGTCGCCCTCGACGGTCACCTGGATGTCGCGCACCTCGATGCCCATCGCGGCCGCCACCATCTGGCACGTGATCTGCGCGCACGCGGCGAGCGCCCCGAGCAGCATGTCGCCCGAGCAGGCGCCGGTCCCGGCGCCGCCGACGCCCGCGTGCGCCTGCGCCTCCTGGATCGCGCGGCCGAGGTCGACCGAGCACGCGATCGGCTCCTCTCCCCGCCCTCCCCTCGCGACGAGGGTGATCCTGCCGCTCTCCGGATCGGCCCGGTATCCCGCCTTCAGCGGCTCCTGCGTGGCTCGAAGGTCCATCCCCGCTCCTTTCCGGCTCCGAGGCTATCGTGGCGGCCATGGCGGTGCAGCTCGAGCTCGTGCAGGGGGACATCACGGCGGTCGCCGTCGACGCGATCGTGAACGCCGCGAACAGCGGCCTGCGCGGCGGCGGCGGGGTCGACGGGGCGATCCACCGGGCGGGCGGCCCGTCGATCATGGAGGAGTGCCGCCGGCTGGGCGGCTGCCCCACCGGCGATGCCAAGGCGACGGGCGCCGGGAACCTCCCCGCTCGCTACGTGATCCATGCGGTCGGTCCCGTGTGGAACGGCGGCAGCTCGGGTGAGCCCGAGCTGCTGGCCTCGGCCCACCGCCGCAGCATCGAGGTGGCGGACGAGCTCGGCTGCACATCGGTCGCGTTCCCGGCCATCTCGACGGGCGTCTACGGCTACCCCGTCGACCGGGCCGCCCGGGTCGCGCTGCCGGCCGCGATGGCCGCGGCGGAGGCCTCCGACCACGTGCGCCGCGTCGTCTTCGTGCTCTTCTCGGACGCGGACCTCGGGGCCTTCCGGGCCGCTGCCTCAGAGCTCCAGCTCGAAGACGACGACTGACCGCTCGGCGCCGGCCAACGGCGCCGTGCGGCGGTCGATCTCGAGCATGCCGACCGCGGTGTAGAGGCCCGTCGTCGCCGGGTCGCCGGCGAGCGCCGCCGCTCGTACGAGGGCCCGGCCGGACTCGCGGGCCGCGGCGATCAGGCCGAGCACCGCCTCGCGGCCGTAGCCGCGGCGCTGGTGGCCGGCGTGCACCATGACCAGCCCGATCGACGGGCTCCCGTCGGCCTCGCGGTCGACCCAGTCGATCACGCCGACGCAGGCCCCGCCGTCGCGCAGGAAGAGGCCTGCCGTGTGCCGGGCTTCGTCGAGCTCCGATATCCGCAAATCGCGCTCGAGCATGCCGCGGTCGTACCGGCCCGGCTCGCCCGCGGAGCCCTCCGTGACGGCGATGATCTGCGGGTTGGAGAGGTACACGTCGAGCAGGCCGTCGATGTCGGTCTCCTCCACCCCGCGCACCTCCAGTCGCTCCGTGACGTACATGCCCGCGCTAGCGGCTGAGCACGCGGGCGGCCTGGTCGCACACGGCCTCGGCGACGGCGGCGAGCGCCTGCGCGTCGACGATCAGCTGTACCGCGACACCGCTGCGGGTCGGCTCCCGCGTCTGGGCGCGGCCGGCGTCGACCCAGATCCCGATCCCCACCTCGTCGATCGCGCGCGGCACGCTCGG
>JAICJM010000174.1 GCA_025928435.1 Thermoleophilia bacterium | reverse complement strand
GTCGCGCTCGGCCAGGTCACGCCCGGCCCGGTGGTCGGGACGGTCGCGGCGGTCGGCTACGCCGCCGGCGGCGTCGGCGCGGCGATTCTGGCGGCGCTGGTCGCGTTCTCGCCGTCGTTCACGTTCGTCCTCCTCGGCCGGTCACGGTTCGACCGCCTGCGCGACAACCCGTCCGCCCGGGCCTTCCTCGAGGGCGCCGGCCCGGCGGCGATCGGCGCGATCGCCGGCTCGTCGACGCTGCTGGCCGGCGAGCTGCGCGAGGAGTGGCAGTACGTCGTGCTGGCGGCCGCCGTGGCCGCCCTGGTCATCGCCCGCCGGAGCATCGTTGCCGTGCTCCTGACGGCGGCCGTGGCCGGTGAGGTGGCGCTCGCCGCCGGCGCGCACATCCCCGGCTGACATAGCACAACGGAGGTCCATCCTCCGTGGCTTGGATCCCATCTGGGCGGCGATTCCGGTGCTACCGTGCAGCCGCGGGTCGTGTACCTCGCGGTTTCGGAGCTGAGCCGGCGGATCCCCGGAGGGCAACATCGGATTCGACCGGCCCCGAGGGAGCTCCCTGGAGGATGCGCGGCTGGCGGTGGGGCTAAAAAAGCGGCGTGAGTGGAGACTCCCGCGTGCCCAGACGCTCGGGCGCGCGTGGGCGGGAGCGGCCCTTGAGCGAACGATGGAGTGACGAGTCAGTCTTCCGCGACTGGGTCGCCGTGCTCGCGCGCCGGCGGCTGATGGTGATCGCGGTGATCGTCGTGGTCCCGCTGATCGCGTTCGTCGTCTCACACCAGCAGCAGCGGCTGTACCAGTCCACGGCGACCGTGCTCGTGAACGAGCAGAGCCCCGCGGACACTGCTCTGAACCTGAACGCGCAGACCGCGTCTCCGCCCGACCGGTACGCCGCCACCCAGGCGGCGCTTGCCCGGGTCGGGACGGTTGCCGAGATCGCGGTCGCGTCCGCCGGTGTGCAGAGGGAGACGGCGGCGGGGCTCCTGGCGAGCTCGAGCGTCACCGCCAGCCCGACGGCTGACCTGCTCTCGTTCGCCGTCACGGATCCGGACCCGGCCGTCGCGCAGAAGCTCGCGGGCGCCTACGCCCGCGCCTTCACGACCTACCGCCGCGGCCTGGACGTACGCGCGCTCACGTCCGCGATCGGCGACGTGCAGCGGCGCCTGGCGACGCTCCGCGCGGCCGGCCAGGCGAGGTCGCCGCTCTACCGCCAGCTGACGCGCAACGAGCGCAACCTCGAGGCGCTGCAGACGCTGGGGACGTCGGGCGCGAGCGCACAGCCCGTCGGTCGCCCGGGCTCGGCGACGCTGGTGCAGCCCAAGACGGCCAGGAACGTGGCGCTGGGCGTGCTGGTCGGCGTCGCGCTCGGCGTCGCGCTGGCGTTCCTGCGCGAGGCCCTCGACACGCGCGTGCGCTCCGCCGACGAGGTGCGCGACCGGCTGGGCCTGCCGCTGCTCGGGCATGTGCCGCGGCCCGAGCCGGGTCTGAACGGGAACGGTCTCGCGGCGTTGTCCGCGCCGGCGGGCGCGGGCGCCGAGGCGTTCCGCATCCTGCGCACGAGCCTCGACATCACCCGCCTGCGGCACGACGTGGCATCGATCGTGATCACGTCGACGACCGCAGGCGAGGGCAAGTCGACCACCGCGGCCAACCTGGCGGTGACGCTCGCGCGCTCGGGCCGGCACGTGATCCTGCTTGACCTCGACCTGCGCCAGCCGGGGGTCGACCGCTTCTTCGACCTCGACGGCCGCCCCGGCCTCACGAGCGTGGCGGTCGGCGAGGCCGGCATGGCCGACGTGCTGAGCGTGATCGACGTGCACCCGGAGTCGCCCGTCGCCGACTCGGGCCTGCTCGAGGTGGTGAAGGTCGGCGCGGCGCCGCCCGACCCGGGCGAGTTCCTGTCCTCGGCGTTCGTCACCGAGGCGGTGCGCGTCCTGGCGACGCGCTGCGACGTGCTCCTGATCGACTCTCCGCCGATGCTCGCCGTCGGGGACGCGATGGCGATCGCGACCTCGGCCGACGCCGTGGTGATCGTGACCGAGCTGAACGAGATGCGGCGCGTCACCCTGGCGGAGACGCGCCGCATCCTCGAGTCCTGCCCGGCCCGCAAGCTGGGATTCATCGCGACCGGCAGCGACGGCGGATCGGGATACGGGTACGGCTATCCGGCGAACGGGCACAGGGAGGCGGGCCGTGTCTGAGGAGCAGCTGGCGGCCGCCCCGGTCGAGGCGCCCCCGCTCCCGGCCGCCGTGCCGGCGGCGCCTGCGCTGGCGGTGCGCTCGCGCCCGGGCCCGCTCGCCTCGCTGCTCGCGGCCAGCGACGCGGTCGCGCTCGTCGCCGCCTTCCTGGTGACGATCCTCGCCGTGCCGACGGTAGGGGGCCGAAACGGCGTGAACGCGGAGGGCCTGGCGCTCTTCGTCGTGGCCCTCCCCGCCTGGTTCGCCGGCGCCCGGCTCTACGGGCTGTACGCGGCCGACCCCGCGCGTGAGCTGCTCGGCCGGGCCGGCGAGTGGGCCAGCGTCGGCCGGCTGATGGTCGCGGGCACGTGGCTCGTGCTCGCCGTCGCCTGGCTCACGGGGATGGGCCAGCCGGGCACCGCCCGCCTGGTGGTCTTCGCGGCGCTCGCCGCCCTGTTCGTCGTGGCGGGCCGGGCGGGCGTGCGTGCGGCCGCCGGCCGTCGCAGCGTCTATTCGCAGAGCGCCCTGATCGTGGGCGCCGGCGACGTGGGCCAGCTCGTGGCCCGCAAGCTGCTGCACCACCCGGAGTACGGCATCGACCTGGTCGGCTTCGTGGACACCCCGCCGAAGCGCGTCCGCCGGGACGTCGCCGGCGTCCCCGTCCTCGGCGTGATGGAGGACCTGGCGGAGATCGTCCGGGAGCGCGACGTCGACCGGGTCATCGTCGCCTTCTCGAAGCACAACGACGGCGACGTGCTCACCCACGTCCGCCCGCTGATCCACCAGGACGTGCGCGTCGACGTCGTCCCGCGCATGTTCGAGATCATCGGCCCCGACCTGGGCCTCCCCGACGTCGAGGGGATCCCGCTCGTCAGCCTCGAGCCCCGCGGCCGCTCCCGGGTGGCGCTGGGGGCGAAGCGGGCGATCGACATCGCCGGCGCGAGCCTTGGCCTGCTGCTCGCGGCCCCGGTCTTCCTGTGGGCGGCCTGGCGCATCCCGCGAGAGACGCCCGGCCCGGTCTTCTTCCGCCAGACCCGGCTCGGGGCGGACATGCGCGACTTCACCATGCTCAAGTTCCGCACGATGACGGCCGACGCGGACGCGTCCGGCCACCGGGACTTCGTCCGGCAGTCGATGAACGGCGACGCGGCCGCCGGCGAGCTCTACAAGCTCGACCGTCGCGACGTGATCACCCCCACCGGGCGGTGGCTGCGGCGCTCGAGCCTCGACGAGCTGCCCCAGCTGTGGAACGTCCTGCGCGGCGACATGTCGCTCGTCGGGCCGCGGCCCTGCCTCGACTACGAGACCGAGCACTTCGCCCCCCACCACTTCGAGCGCTTCGGGATGCCGGCCGGGATCACCGGCCTGTGGCAGGTGAAGGCGCGGGCGCACGCCCCGTTTGCCGAGGCGCTCGAGATGGACGTCGCCTACGTGCGCAGCTGGTCGCTCGGGCTCGACCTGCGCCTCATCCTCCGTACCCCCGTCGAGATGCTGCGCCAGCGGAAGGCGACGGTATGACCCTCGAGGTTTCGCAGCCGTTCCGGCCCGGGCCTCGGAACGGGGCGATCGTCCGCGCCGGCGTCGTCGGGCTGGGCTACTGGGGCCCGAACCTGGTGCGCAACCTGAGCGAGCTCGAGGGCGCCGAGGCGACGTGGATGTGCGATCTGCACCGCGGCCTGCTCGAGAAGCTCGGCCGCCGCTTCCCCGCGATCCGCCAGACGTGCGACCTGGACGAGATGCTGGACGATCCGGCGCTCGACGCGGTCTGCGTCGTCACGCCGGTCTCGACCCACTACGACATCGCCATGCGCGCCCTCGAGGCCGGCAAGCACGTCTTCGTCGAGAAGCCGCTCGCACCCTCGTCGCGGCTCGCGCGGGAGCTGATCCGCACCGCCGAGGAGCGCGACCTCGTGCTCATGCCCGGGCACACCTTCCTGTACAGCCCGCCCGTGGCCCGGATCCGCGACCTGATCCGCTCGGGCGAGCTCGGGAGCATCTACTTCGTCTCGATGTCGCGGGTCAACCTGGGCATGCACCAGTCCGACGTGAGCGTGCTCTGGGACCTCGCGCCGCACGACTTCTCGATCCTGCTCTACTGGCTGGGGGAACGGCCGGTGCGGGTGATGACGATGGGGCGGGCGTGCATCGTGCCGGGGCAGGAGGATGTGGCCTTCATCAGCTGCGAGTTCGCCTCGGGCACGATCGCCCACATCGAGCTCGCATGGCTCGCGCCCAGCAAGCTGCGGCGGACGACCGTGGTCGGCTCGAACAAGATGGTGGTCTACGACGACTGCAGCAACGAGCCGGTGCGCGTCTACGACTCGAGCGTCGCGCCCCGCAACCCGGAGTCGTTCGGCGAATATCTGAAGTACCGCGCCGGCGACATCGTCTCCCCCCGGCTCGACCCGGCGGAGCCGATCGGGCTGCAGATGGAGGACTTCTGCGAGGCGATCCGGTCGGGCGCGACGCCGCGCTCCTCTCCCCAGCTCGGCCTCGACGTCGTGCGCATGATCGAGGCGGCGGAGGGGGCCCTCCAGCCGCAGAAGGGGGCGGCCTGACCGCCGCCTGACAGGACGCGCCGTGCCCCGCAACGGAGACATCCGCGTGCTGGTGATCACGAACATGTATCCGACGGCGGCCGAGCCGCACCTCGGCTGCTTCGTGCGCGACCAGGTCGAGGATCTGCGTGCCCTGGGCACGGACGTCCGCGTGCAGGCGTTCGACGGCCGCGAGGACCGACGCCGCTACCTGACGGCGGCTGCGACCCTGCGGCGGGCGCTGCGCCGCGACCGCTTCGACCTCGTCCACGCCCACTACGGCCTCTCCGGCGCCGTCGCCGCCGCCCAGCTGCGGGCGCCGGTCGTGACGACCTTCCACGGCAGCGATGCGTGGGTGCCGCGGGAGCGGTGGGTGTCGCGTGCCGTCGCCCGGCGCACCCAGCCGATCGCGGTGGCGCCGGTCGTCGCCGAGGCCCTGGGGCTGAACGGCGCGACGCCCGTGATCCCGTGCGCGGTCGACCTCGACCGCTTCCGCCCGGGCGACCGGGCCGCGGCGCGCCGGGAGCTGGGCTGGCCGGCCGAGGGGCCGGCGCTGCTCTTCCTGGCAGCCCGCGGCGACCGCTCCAAGGCGGCCAACAAGCGCGTCGACGTCTTCGACGCGACGGTCGAGCGCGTGCGCCGGCGCATCCCGAAGGTTCACGCGGCCGGCCTGGACGGGCTGGCGCGCGACCGGGTCGCCCTGGCGATGCGGGCCGCCGACGTGGCGGTGCTCACGTCGATCCGCGAGGGGGCGCCAGTGGCGGTGAAGGAAGCGCTCGCCAGCGGGACGCCGGTCGTCTCGGCCGCCGTCGGCGACGTGCCGGCCCTCGTTCGGAACCTGCCGGGCTGCGCCGTGGCCGCGCGCGACCCGGACGCGCTGGCCGCTGCCGTGGAGGACGCGCTACGGGCCGGCGGGGGGCCGGCGCTGCGCGCGGCCATGGAGCCCTACGGCCGCCGCCCGATCGCCGAGCGTGTCCTGGCCGTGTACGGCCGCCTGCTCGCGGGGCGGCCGGAATGACGCAGAACGGGCGCCCGCGGCTCCTGTTCGTGTGCCCGAACCTGGAGGCCGGCGGGGCGGAACGGCAGTGGCTCGGGCTCGTCCCGGCCCTGGCGGGGCGCGGCTTCGACGTCGGCGTCGTTACGCTGGACGGCCGCGGCGCCTACTTCGACGAGCTCCGCGCCGACGGCGTCCCCGTTGCCTGCGCCCGCCTCGGCAACCGCGCCGATCCGGCCGGGCTCGCCCGGGCGCTGCGGCTGGCGGGCCCCAGCTCCTCGGTCGTGGTCAGCCGCGACGTGAGCGCGCACCTCGTCGGGCACGCGGTCGCGCGGCGGCAAGGGGCCGCGCACGTCGTCACCGAGCATCTCGGACCCGACCCGCTGGGCGTGCGCCCGCTGCGCCGCCACCAGCGGGCGCTGCTGCGGCCGGTGCGGCCGCACGTCGCGGCCGTCGTCGCCGTCGCCCGCAGCCAGCGCGAGCACCTCATCCGCGACGGCTATCCGAGCGGCGCGATCCGCGTGATCCCCAACGGCGTTGCCTCCGACCCGGCCGTACGCCCGCGCGCAGCGGTGCGGGCCGAGCTGGGCGTCGCGCCGGAGGAGTTCCTGGCGGTGCTGGTCGCCGCGCTGCGGCCCGAGAAGCGGGCGGCGGCATTCGTCGAGGGGGTGGCGGCGGCCCACGCGATCGAGCCCGCCGTCCGGGGGCTCGTGGTCGGCGCCGGCCCGGATTTCGAGGCGGTCGCGGGTGCGGTCGCGCGCAGCGGTGGTGCGGTGCGGGCCCTCGGCTACCGGCCGGACGCGCTCGACGTGATCGCCGCCGCGGACGTCCTGTGCCTGACGAGCGTCGTCGAGGCGCTGCCGATGAGCGTCCTCGAGGCGATGTCGCTCGCCCGCCCCGTCGTCGCCACCGACGTTGGCGGTCTGGCCGAGGCGGTGGCCGACGGCGAGACGGGGATCCTCGTCTCGCGCGACCGGCCGGGCGACATGGCGGCGGCGCTGGCGGCGCTTGCGCGCGACCGCCCCCGGGCGGAGGCGCTCGGCCGGGCGGGGCGCGACCGCCAGCGGCGGGCCTTCTCGATCGACGCGATGACCGCCAGCTACGCCGAGCTCCTCGGGGCGGTGGGCCGGTGAGCGCGCCGCACGTCGTGATCGTGAACCAGAACGCCCCGCTCGAGGTCGACCTGCGCCCACGGCGCGAGGCGGAGACGCTGGCCGAGGCCGGCTACAACGTCACGCTCGTCGGCGGGAGCCGCTCGCCCTGGACCCTGCGGGAGATGGCGGCGGCCGGGGTGCATCTCGAGCTCTTCCCGCAGCCCCGCGAGGGCCGCGGCGTCGTCGGCCAGGTGCGCGAGCAGCAGCAGGCGATGGCGCGGGCGCTGCTCGCCCTGCGGCGGGCGGCGCGGCGGGCGCCGGTTGCGGCCGTGCACGCGGGCAACCCGCCCGACAACCTCTTCCTGGCCCGGCGAGCCCTGCGGCCCGTGCAGGGCTCGACCCCCCGGTTCGTGTTCGACCAGCACGACGCCGCGCCCGTCCTGCTCGAGGAGAAGTTCCCGCAGACGCCCCTACGCCGTCCGCTGATGACGACGGCGCGGCGGATCGAGCGGTGGAGCTTCGCCGCCGCCGGCCTGGTCGTGTTCGCGAACGCCGAGTACCGCGCCCGGGCGGAGCGGGACGGGCTTCTGCGCGGTGACAGCGAGGTCGTCCCCAACGGCTGGTCGCTCCCCGAGGTGGCGCCCGACGCACGCTGGCGGGACGGCGCCGACCACCTGCTCGCCTACGTCGGCACCATCGGCGAGCAGGACAACGTCGACCGTCTCGTCGACGCCGTGGCCGAGCTCGGCCTGCCCGGGCGCGTGCGTGTCGTGGTCGCCGGCGCCGGGTCGGCGCTCGAGGCGGTGCAGCGGCGCGCGCGCGAGCGCGGAGTGGCCGGCTGCTTCGAGTGGCTCGGGTTCGTGCGCGACCGCGACCGGATCGCCTCGCTCGTCCGCTCGGCCGACGCCTGCGTGGCGCCGGAGGTCGACTCGGCCTTCAACCGCCTGGCGACGTTCGTGAAGGTGGTCGAGTACATGTCGGCGGGGGCGCCGACCGCGGCGCACCGCCTGCCGCAGACCGAGCGGCTGGCGGGCGACACGCTGGAGTACGCGCCCGACATGACGGCCGCGGGGCTCGCGACCGCCGTCCGCTCCCTGCTCACCGACCCCGCGCGGGGCCGGCGGCTGGGTGCGGCGGCGCGCGAGCGCTTCCGCGAGCGGGTCAGCTGGGAGCGGGCCGGCGGCCCGCGCCTGGTCGCCGGCTACGAGCGGCTGCTCGGGGCGCCCGGTGGCTGAGCCGCTGCGGGTCGGGCTCGTGGTCGCCGACCTGGCGGTGCCCGAGTGGATCGCCTGGACGGGCGGGCGGATCGCCGCCGAGGAAGGGTGCGAGCTGGCCGCGGTCGTGCGCGCGCCGGGGGGCGGCGGGAACGGCGGCGCGGCCGCGCGCCTGCGCGGGGCCTACGACCGGCTCGACGCGCGCGTGTTCGGCGCCGCGGAGGCGCTCCGTCCGGCCCGCCTGGAGCCCGTACCGGCGAGCGGCGAGGTGGACGTGGTGGTGTCGTTTCTGCCGCCGGAGAGGCGGGGATGGACGGGGCCGGCGCCCCGCCTGGGGACGTGGACGCTCTCGCCGCTCGACGACGGCGGCCCCGGTGGGCCGTCCGAGCGGGCGCGCGACGTCGCCATGCGCGGCCCGGCCGCGACGGCGCTCGTCACACTGGACGGGGATGGGCCGGCGCGGGTGCTCGCGCGCACCACCTCGCTGGCCGATCCGCTGTCGGTGACACGCACCCGCGACGCGGCAGCCTGGGCCGGGGCGCGGCTCGTGCTGCGGGCGCTCCGCGGCGCCGCGCGCGACCGCGTTCCGGAGCGCGGGGCCGCCGCCGCCGATCTCG
>JAICJM010000167.1 GCA_025928435.1 Thermoleophilia bacterium | reverse complement strand
GGGAGGCGCGGTGTCGGCTCGTTCGGTTGATGCTTTCGGGGCTCAGTCCGCTGGCCGCTTCGAGGGCGTGCGGGATGAGTCGTGCCACTGCGTATCGGTTGCTCAAGCGGTATCGCGAGCAGGGCTGGGAGGGGTTGCGGGATCGCCCGCCGGTGGCGAAGCGTTGCCCGCATCGGCTCTCGCTCGAGGCGGAGGCGCAGATCGTCGAGTTGCGCCTGCGCACCACCTGGGGGCCGTGCGCGATCGCCTCGGCGCTGGGCCGATCGCCCGCGACGGTGTGGCGAGTGCTCAAGCGGCACGGCCTGTCGCACGCCGAGCGGGCGCCGCGTCCGCCGGCCAATCGGTATGAGTACGCCGCGCCGGGCGAGCTGGTGCACCTGGACGCCAAAAAGCTGGGCCGCTTCTGGCAGATCGGCAAACGCGTGCTCGGCGACGGCGTACGGCGCAACCGGCGGGCCGGTTGGCAGCACGCCCACGTCGCGGTGGATGACCACTCCCGCTGGGGCCTGGTCGAGCTGCACCCGCGCGAAGACGCCGAAAGCTGCACGCGGTTCCTGGAATCGGTGATCTCGGCCTACGCCGACCAGGGCATCACCATCCGCCGCGTCATGACCGACAACGGATCCGGGTATCGCAGCCACCGCTTCCGCGAGCTTCTGCGCGCCCACGGCATCCGCCACATCCGCACCAAGCCCTACACGCCCCGCACCAACGGGAAAGCAGAAGCCTTCATCCGCATCCTGCAACGCGAATGGGCCTACGCCTTCGCCTACCCCTCATCCAGCCACCGCGCCCACGCTCTTCCCGGCTGGGTCAGGTGGTACAACCACCACCGACCACACGGCGCGCTCGGCGGACGGCCACCGATCACCCGCATCTCACACGCTGCGAGGTCCTACACCTAGGTCGCCGTCCGGTTCGGGACGACTCCGGCGGAGACGTGGCGGCGGACGGACGCGCATGTCTGGGTCGGCATACGGGGCTCGGGGGAGATCACGGCGATCGTGCTCCGTGCGGAGGATTCCGGGCCGCCGTTCCGGCGAGAGGCCGAGGACGAGGATGCGGCGCTCGGGGAGCTGCTCGGCCGCGCGGTCGAGGGGTTCGCGGCCCTTCCGTTCGCGGTCTACGGGCTTGCCGGCGAGATCGGCGCCCCGGGAGGGTTCGGGTCGGGGTTTGCGAACGTCGTCTCGTCGATCGACGTCACCTTCGGCCGGCCCGAGGAAGGACCGTGGCTGACCGTCACCTCGTCACGGGAGGCCGACCTCGATCTGGTGCGGTTGAACATCGTGTCCGATCTGATTCCACCCGGCGACGACGGGCCGGACGATCACTCGCGCGCCGCGATGGAGGCATGGTTCGCGGTCGAACGGGAACGCGTCGAGCGGATCGAACGCGAGATCTTCGAGGGTCCGTGGGGGCCGGTCGCGATCCCGGTGGACGGAGAGGCGATCGAGTGGTGGAGCACCGGCTACGGTGGGCGATGGGCGGCGATCACTCGTCTCGGGGTGACGACCATCAGCCTGGTCGGCCAGGGATACGAGCCCGGAGAGGTCGGGCTCGAGCGGATCACCGACCTGGGCCCGCACGCCGAGCACGCGCGCAGGCAGGAAGGGGAGCGCCTCGCACCGATCCTCGGGAAGCTGGGCCGGCCCGAGCGCTCGCCCGAGGAGCGAGCCCGCCGGGCGTCGGTGCGCCGGGCCGTCGGCGGCCTGACCGACGCGATGCACAAGAACGCCGGGGCGCCGGACCTCGGCGACCTCTTCACGTCGAGCGTCGTCGATGCGTGGGGCGGGCGGCGCCGCTACCGCGATCTGCTCTGGCTGCACACCATGCTGCGTCCCATCACGGGGTCGGGGACAACCGGGGACTACCCGCGATTCAACCCCGATGGCAGCGCCGACATGCGACTCTCGATCAACCATGCTCCCACGCATGGCGCCCAGGGAGCCCACGGCTCGAGAGCGGCCCTCGGGTTCGCGGTGTCGGACGGCGTGCCGGAGCCCGAGCCGGAGCCCGACCGGGCCGCGATCGACGCCGGCGAGGAGCACCGGCTCGACCTGCGGCTGGTTCCCGACGGCGACCGGTGGCTGATCGACACCGACCTGCTCGCGGTCCTCATCGATCGGGTCGGGCCGATCGACCACGTCGTCCAGCCTCTTTCCCGTCAGGGACGCGGCGAGCCCCCGCCCGCTTAGGAGGCCTCGACGGCCTCCTCGCCGCTCGGCCCGTCGCGCCGGATCCGTTCCGCGCGGCTCTCGAGCATCTCGCCGAGGACCGCCTGGAGCGTCCCCGCGATCGGGATCGCGAGCAGGGCCCCGACCAGCCCGAGCGCGGCGCCGCCGGTGAGGACCGCGAGCAGCACCGTGAGAGACGAGAGCGCCACCGTGCGGCCGTAGATGAGCGGCTGGAGCACGTGGTTCTCGACCTGCTGGTAGACCATGACGATCACGAACATCGCGATGCCGGCGGTCGAGCCGGTGAGGAGGAAAGCCGCGCCGATCACGACGATCGAGCCGATCGTGGCGCCGACCAGCGGGATGATGTCGAACACCGCCATGAAGACGGCCAGCGCCAGGGAGTAGGGCACGCCGAGGGCGTAGAGCGCAACCCACGTGACGGCGAGGCAGATCACCGAGATGACCAGGTTGCCGAAGACGTAGCCGCCGACCTGGCGGTTCGCGTGCTGGGCGATGCCCACCGCCCGTTCCCGCTGTGCCGGCTGCAGCTGGCCCAGCACCAGGCGGGACAGGTTGGGCAGCTCGATGAGCAGGAAGATCGTGAGGAAGAGGACGGTCGTCACGGCGATCACGCCGCCGAGCACGGTGCCCGCCGTGCCGAACACGTACCCGGGGACGGCATCGGCGTGCGCGCGGGCGTGCTGGACGAGATGGAACCGGGAGTCGAGGCTGGCGAACGTGTGGTTGTGGCGCGCGTCCTGGAGCGCGTTCGGCAGGCCCGTCGTGAGCTGGTCGACCTGGGTCACGAACGGCGCGACGAGCGCCGTCAGCGTGGCGATGAGGACCACCACGAAGCCGAGGAAGACCGCGAGGGCCGCACCCGTCCGGCCGAGCTTCGGCTCGAGCCGCGTGACGAGCGGGTTCAGGGCGATGGCCAGGAAAAGGGCGGCGGCCGTCCAGATGAAGATGTCACGGATCTGGAAGACGACGTTCCCGGCGATCCCGAGCAGCAGCAGTCCGGCCATCAGCTTGGCCACGGCCCAGCCCGAGACGTCGAACTCGACCCGCCGTGCGGCGGGCTCCGGCGAGGGTCGAAGCTCGGGGGCGGTGGTGCTGGTCGGCTGGGGGCGATCGATCGTCTGCATGGTGCTCCGGGGCGCGCATCGGGCGCGTCTGAACGACGGCCGGGGGCATGGCCCCCCGGTACCCGGCGGTGAAGGCGGGAAAACCGCACGGGCAGGGCGCGGTGTTCACCACTTCTGTCACCGGTCATTCTCAACCGGGTAACCGCGACCCCCGGTCCATTCGCCGCATGGAACCGGAATGGCTCGCGGCGATCCCCCTCCTCGCGGACCTGGACGGGGCCGATCTCGCGGCCGTCGCCGATGCCGCGCACCCGCTCACCGTCGATGAGGGCGACACGCTCGCGATCGAGGGCGAGTTCGGGCACGCGCTGTTCGCCATTGAGAGCGGGACGGCCGAGGTCAGCAGCGAGGGCGAGACGCGGGCGACGCTCGGCCCCGGCGACGTGTTCGGCGAGATCGCCATCATCGCGTCCGGGCGGCGCACGGCGTCGGTCGTCGCGACGTCCCCCATGCGCCTCATCGTGCTCTTCACGCGCGACGTCTGGGCGCTCGAGCGCCGGTCACCGGAGGTCGCAGAGCGTCTGCGCGCCCTGGTGGCGGAGCGCCGGGAACGCCGCCAGGACCCGGTCTAGCCGCCGCTTGCGAGGCGATCGGCGGGCCGGGGCTTGACACATTCCGATATGAGAATATGATGTCGAAATGGCCCGATCCGCCACGACCTCGGATGTGTTCAACGCGATCGGCGACGCGCACCGCCGCCGCATCCTGGACGCGCTGCTCGCGGGCGAGAAGCCGGTCGGGGCCATCGTGGACGACCTCTCGATGGCCCAGCCCCAGGTCTCGAAGCACCTGCGCGTGCTGAGCGAGGTCGGGCTCGTCAGGTGCCGCGCGGATGGGCGCCACCGCCTCTACCGCCTCGAACCCGCGCGTCTCGGGCCGTTCCGGGAGTGGCTGGCCAAGTACGAGCCGGCCGTGAACGACCGTATGGATCGGGTCGACGCGTATCTCAAGGAGCTGCAACACAAGGAGGACGGCAGTGACACGTAACGGCCACGGAACGACGGTGATCGAGTTTCCGACCGACCTCGAGATCGTCGTCACCCGGGAGTTCGACGCCCCGATCGAGCTCGTCTTCGACGTGTTCACGAAGCCGGAGCACGTGCGCAGGACGATCGCGCCGTTCGGCGAGGAGGTGACGGAGTGCTCGATCGACCTGCGCGTGGGAGGGAGCTACCACTTCATCTTCGTGACGGGCGACGGGATCGAGTGCTCGTTCCGCGGCACCTACCTCGAGGTCGAGCCGCCGACGCGGACCGTCCAGACGTGGCGGTTCGAGGGCTGGCCGGACACCGAGGCCGTCGAGTCGATGGACCTGCGCGAGGCCGGCGGCGCGACGGCGCTGACGTGGAAGCTCGCGTTCCGCGACCAGGCCGGCCGCGACCACATGACGACGTTCGATGGCATCGAAGCGAACTTCGACAACGTCGAGGACTACCTGCGCGAGCTGGTCGGCCGGACGGCGTGACGGCTGGTCGGGCGGGAGCCCGGCGTGCTGCTACAGTCGCCGCCATGACGCTTGCAGAAGAGGCCCGGATCGACGTGATCCGGCAAGCCAGGATCGACCTCGCGGCGGCGCTTCGGGCGGCCGCGCTGTACGGCTACAACGAGGGCATCGACAACCACTTCAGCTACGCCGTCCCCGGGAGCGACGACCTGTTCCTCCTGAACCCGTACGGGCCGGAGTGGTCGGAGCTGCGCGCGTCGGATCTCATCGCCGTCGACGGTGAGGGCGCCGTCGTGGACGGCGACGGCGAGTGGGAGATCACGGCGTTCATGATCCACCGGGGCGTGCACCGCGCCCGTCCGACCGCTCGCTGCGTCTTCCACACCCACATGCCGTACGCGACGGCCGTCTCGACGACGGAGGGCGGGTTCGACACCGCGCTCAGCCAGGCTGCCATGGCCTTCCACGGGCGCGTGGAGACGTGCGCGTACGGCGGTCTGGCCCACGCCGCCGACGAGGGTGAGCGGATGGGCACGGCCGTCGGCGAGGAGACGAGCGTCGTCATGCTCGAGAACCACGGCGTGATCGTGATCGGCAACGACCCGGCCGAGGCGTGGTGGCGGCTCTACTTCCTCGAGCGGGCGTGCCAGGTGCAGATCCTGGCCCAGTCGACCGGGCGGCCGCTCATCGCCGTGCCGGACGACGTCGTGCGCCACACCGCCGAGCTGATGCAGCGGGACGACGCCGGCGCGGGCAAGCTGTTCGAGGCGGTCAAGCGCCGTCTCGACCGCGAGAGCCCGGGCTACGACCTGTAGCAGCAGCGATGGCCTGAGCGTGGGATAGTTGCCCCATGCGCAGGGGCACGTGGATCCTGGCGGTCGCCCTGGCCGCAGCCGCAGCCACGACGGCGCTCGCCGCCCAACGGCTGCTGCCCCAACAGAGCCCGGCCTCGGCGCGGCTCTCGACGCTTGCCCCCGGGCGGGCCGCGCAGCTCGCCAGGCGCACGGGCATCGCCGAGGCCTACTGGAAGGTCGATCCGCGCACGGCCCGCCCGGTGCGGCTCGGCCAGCCGCTGACGACCGGCGCGCCGCTCTTCCCGGGTGACCCGCCGTTCCACTGGCGCGTGTGGACGACGGTCCCGAAGTCCGGTTACCTGCTCGAGCAGATCACCTCGCTGGGCACCCACACCGGGACGCACATCTCGGCGCCGTGCCACTTCCACGTCGGCGCTCGCTGCCTCGTCCACCTGCCGGAGCGCTTTTTCACGCCCCGCCCGCTGGTCGTGCTCGACCTGCGCTCCCAGATCGAGCGCCGCGGCGGCGACTTCTTCGTCGGCATCGGCGACCTGCGCCGCTTCGAGGCGGTGCATGGCCACATCCCGCCCGGGTCGTACGTTGTCCTCTACACCGGCCTGTCCCGCTTCTACCACCTCGGGAACCGACGCCGGCCGGGCCCGGACAACGACTACTTCGACGAGGTGCCCGGGTTCTCCGGCGCCGCGGTCGACTGGCTGTTCCAGCACCGCGGCATCCTGGGAGTGGGGGCGGACACCTTCGGCCCGGACGCGACGTTCGACCCGAACTTCGCGGCGACCACCGAGGCCACAGCCCAGGGTGGCATCACCCTCGAGAACATGGGCCCGGGTCTCGCCCGCATGCGCGCGTACGGCGACTGGATCGAGTTGAACGGGCCCCGGTTCGCGACGACCGCCGCGCAGCGGCGCTCAGGCCGGCCCGGCTTCAGCGGGGCACAGATGGGGATGACCGGGTTCACCACCTGGCGGTAGCGCGGAGCGCTCCGTGAGGCTGAGGTTCCCGGAAGGTCGGTGCATCGACCAAAATGTTGGCGAGACCGTAGACTCGCGATCACCTGCTGGGCCCGATGTCCGACGTGGAGGGCATGGTGGAGATGCCGGATCCCCGGTACGTGAAGACCGCGGATGGTGCGTATATCGCGTACCACGTTGTCGGCGAGGGACCTGTTGATATCTCCTGGCAGTTGGACTTCGGCGGGAACCTTGACGTGTGGTGGGAATCCGAATGGATCCGAGGATGGTTCGAGGGGCTCGCGTCGTTTGGTCGGCTGATCCTGCACGACTGGCGCGGATGCGGCCTTTCCAGCAGGAACGTGCAGGTGCCGAATCTGGAAACGCGGACCGACGATCTGCGGGCCGTGCTCGACGACGTCGGGTCGACGAGCGCCGTGATCGGTGGGTGGTTCGAGAGTCTCGCGCCCGGCGTGCTGCTGGCTGCCGGCGATCCGAGTCGGGTGCGGGCGATGGTGTGGTGGAACCCGTGGCCGCGCATGGTTGCGGCTCCGGACTATCCATGGGGCGCTCAGCCACAGGACATGTCGGAAGCACTGCAGGATCTGGAGCAGTGGGGGACGCTGAAATACGGCGAGGCGTGGGCCGACACGTTCGAGCGGGGTGGTCGGTACCGACCGTCCGAAGAGGCGACGCGCTGGTGGGCCAAGCTGAGCCGCAACGCGTGCACCCCTGACGTCGCCGAGGCGCTGACCCGCATCTGGTGGCAGACGGACATCCGTGCTCTTCTCGCGACGGTGCAGGCGCCCACGTTGCTCATGGTGAGCGATGGCGAGGCAGAGCCCCTTGCCGTGGCGGAGCACGTTGCGTCGCTCATGCCCGATGCGCGCGTCGAGCTGTTTGCTCAGCAGCACTGGATGGGGAGCGGGGCAGACATCGACGCGGTGAACCGCCCGCGTCTGAGCGCCATCGCGACGTTCATCGGCCTTCAGGCGCGACCCGTCATGCCGGACACGATCCTCGCGACGGTCCTCTTTACGGACATCGTCGACTCCACCAGCCACCAGGCGCGCCTTGGCGATCGCGCTTGGAAGCAGCTGATCGAGGAGCACAACCGGCTGATCCGAAGGGCGCTCTTGACCTGGCGCGGACGGGAGAACGACACCGCGGGTGACAGCTTCTATGCCACCTTCGATGGCCCCGCCCGAGCGATCCACTGCGCGAAGGAAATCCAGACCCGCGTCCAGGCTCTGGGGATCGAGCTGCGGGCCGGTGTGCACACCGGCGAATGTGAGCTTGTGGACGGAAAGTGCGCCGGGATCTCCGTCTCCACGGGCGCGCGGATCGCAGCCCTGGCGGGCCCCTCGCAGGTGCTCATCTCTCAGACGGTCAGAGACCTCGTCGCAGGAAGCGGCTTCACATTCGCCGACGCGGGAGAGCGCGACCTCAAAGGCATCCCTCGGCGCTACAACCTGTATGCCGTCACCTAACGGTGTGGCAAGAAAGGGCGCATCCAAGAGTGCCGCTGCGTGGCGTGGTTAGGCGGTTTTGCGCCGTGACGACGCGGTCGGCTGATCCGGGCGTTCCGTGGCGCATGCACCGCGTCCGCGGCTGCCCCGTGGCGACGATCGCGCGCCGCGAGGTCGTCGTCTCCGGCGGCGACCTGCCGGCGCAGCCCGGCCGGGGCCGGTTCGTCCGCCGCGAGCGGCCGGGGCGAGCGATACTGGCGCGGTGGACGAGCTCCTGATCGAGGGCGCGGCCGTGCTGCCCGCGGCCGGCGCCGACTGGCTCGAGTCCGCGGCGGTGCTCGTGCGCGAGGGCCGGGTCGCGGAGCTGGGGCCGGCGGACGAGCTCCGCCGAAGCCACCCTGACGCCGAGCGGGCCGGCGGCGCGGACCGCCTCGTGATGCCCGGCCTCGTGAACGCCCACCAGCACGCCGAGGGCGTCTCGACGGTCCAGCTGGGGTTCCCGGACGAGCCGTTCGAGCCCTGGATGGTGCTGATGCACTCGCTGCCCACGGTCGAGCCGTACCTGACGACGCTCTACAAGTCGATGCTGATGCTGACGAGCGGCGTCACGACCCACGTGCACAGCCACTTTCCGGCCAAGGGCGGCTACGAGGGCTCGGAGGCGTATCTGGCCGAGCTCGAGCACTCGTTGCGGGCCCACCGCGACGCCGGCCTGCGGACGGCGTTCGCGCCGTACTGGCGCGACCGGGCCACGTTCACCTACGACGACGACGACAGCTTCGCGGCGGCGCTGCCCGGCGACCTGGCGGCCGAGGTGCGGCGGCTGACCGGCACGCCGATCTCGAACGCGATCTACATCGAGGCGATCACGGAGCTGGCCCGCCGGCTCGACGGCGACCCGCTGATCGGCGTCCAGCTCTCTATCGCGGCGCCGCAGTGGGCCTCCGACGACCTGCTCGACGCGATCGGGGCCGCGGCGTCCGACCTCGGGCTTCAGATCCACATGCACGCGCTCGAGAGCCGTCGGCAGCGCGACTGGGGCGACGCGGTGCACGGCGGGCGTGAGCTCCATCACCTGGCCGAGCGCGGCGTGCTCGGCGACGGCACGACGATCGCCCACGGCGTATATCTGCGCGACGCCGACATCGACCTGCTCGCCGAGCGGCGGGCGATGGTGGCGCACAACTGCTCGTCGAACCTGCGCCTGGCGTGCGGGATCGCGCCGGTGCGGCGGCTGGTGGCG
>JAICJM010000213.1 GCA_025928435.1 Thermoleophilia bacterium | reverse complement strand
GTCCATACGCACATCATAGCGAACATATGTTCGTCTAGAACAGAGAGTTCGACGCCGTGCGCGCCAGGTCGATCAGCGGCGTCGGCACGATGCCGAGCACGAGCGCCGCCAGGGCGGCGAGGCTGGCCGCGGCCGCCGTCAGGCCGAAGCCGGGGCGGGAGCTCAGCGCCGGCGCCTCGGCGTCGCGGTCGTAGAGCGCGAACGGGATCTTCAGGTAGTAGACGAGGCCGACCATGGTCGCGATGACGCCGGCGATCGCCAGGTAGGTCTGGCCGTTGTCCACGGCGGCGGAGAAGACGTAGAGCTTGCCCAGGAAGCCGCCGGTCGGGGGGAAGCCGGCCAGCGAGAGCAGGCAGATCAGCATCCCGATCCCGAGGATCGGCCGGCGGTAGCCCCAGCCGGCGAAGTCGCTGATCAGCACGGGGCGGCCCAGCTCCCGCTCACGCACCGCCACGATCCCGAAGGCGCCCAGGTTCATCGCGCCGTACACCGTCAGGTAGTAGAGCAGCGCCTGCGTGCCGAGGGCGCTGTGGGCGGCGACCGCCGTCAGCAGGAAGCCGGAGTGGCCGACCGTCGAGTAGGCGAGCATGCGCTTCACGTCCGCCTGGCGCAGCGCGCCCAGGTTGCCGACGGCGAACGAGACGATGACGATCCCGGCGAGGCCGATCTGCCACACGTCCGACTGGCGCGGAAAGGCGGTCACCAGCACCCGCAGGAAGAACACGAGCGCCACCACCTTCGTCGCCGCGGACATGAACGCCGTCACCGGCGTCGGCGCACCCTCGTAGGCGTCCGGCGTCCACATGTGGAACGGGGCGGCGTTGGCCTTGAAGCCCAGCCCGGCGATGACCAGCGCGAGCCCCATCAGCACCAGCACGTCGTGGTGGTCGCCCGACGCGAGCCCGGCGCGGATGCGGTCGAACTCGAGCTGCCCGCTGGCCCCGTAGGTGAGCGCCGCCCCGTAGAGCAGGAATGCCGCCCCCACCGAGCCGACGATCAGGTACTTGAGGCCGCCCTCGAGGGAGAGCAGATTGTCGGTCTCGATCGCGACCAGGACGTAGAGCGCGAGCGAGAAGAGCTCGAGCGCGACGAACGCGGTCACGAAGCTGTTGGCCACGCACAGGAGCGACATGCCGGCCGCCGCCGTCAGGAGCAGGGCGTGGTACTCGACCCCGCGCTCGCGCAGGTGGCCCATGCCCCACGAGAACGCGACGGCCACGATCGCCGCGACGAAGACGAGCATCCGCCCGCCCTGGCCGAACGCGTCGATCCGCAGCGTGTGGTCGAAGGGCGCGCGGGCGCCGTCGTGGAACTGGGTGGCCGCGTAGACCGTGGCGGCGGCGAGCGCGAACACGGTGGCGCCGGCCGAGAGCCTGCGGGCGAGCTCGTCGGGCAGGAAGATCGCGACCACCAGCAGGACGGCCGCCGTGCCGAGCAGGATGATCTCGGGCGCGATCGCGGAGAACGAGACGGGAATCGTCGAGATCACAGCTTCTGCACCTTGGCCGGGGTGTCGAACGCCACCTGCGACGTCGTGACCCGCTGCATCACGCCCCACGGGTACGCGGTCATCGCGAACAGGATCAGCAGCAGCGGCACCGCGATCGCGAGCTCCGAGACGCGCAGGTCGGGAGTCTCGGGCGACACGCGTTCGCCGTCGTTCTCGTGGGCGAGCGCCGAGTACCAGCGCAGCATGTACATGGCCGCGAGCACGATCCCGCAGGCCGCCACGGCGCCGAGCACGGCCTGCTGCTGGAACGCGCCGATCAGGATGTAGATCTCGGACACGAAGATGCTCGAGCCGGGCACCGCGAGCGCCCACAGCGCAGCGATCAGGAAGACGGTCGAGAGCACAGGGCGGCCGTTCGCCAGCCCGCCCAGGACGCGGAAGCGGTCGGTGCCGGCCCGCAGCTCGACCAGGCCGATGAGCAGGAACGCCGCCAGCGAGACGACGCCGTGGTTCACCATCTGGAAGATCGCGCCGGTCACGCCGTTCGAGTTGAACGCGAAGATCCCGATCACGATCAGGCTCATCTGGCTCAGGCTCGAGTAGGCGACGACCCCGCGGGCGTCGGGCTGACGGAAGGCGACGATCGCGCCGTAGAGCAGCCCCGCCAGTCCGAGGCCGAGGAACAGCCACCGCAGGTCGTGGGCGACGGTCGGGAACAGCGGCACGGCGAGGACGATCAGGCCGTACGCGCCGGCCTTCGAGATCACGCCGGAGAGCAGCGCCGTCACCTCTGGGGTCGACTCCCGGTAGGCGCTCGCCATCCACCCGTGCAGCGGGAACAGCGGCGCCTTGATGCAGAAGGCGATGGCGAAGGCGAGAAAGAGCCAGGTCGACTCGTGCGGATGCGCCGTGAGCGCGGAGAACTCGAAGGTGTGCGCCGAGACGCCGAGCACGGCGATCGCGACCAGCATCAGCAGCGATCCGATCATGGTGTAGACGACGAACTGGATCGTCGCCCGGCGGCGACCGTCGCCGCCCCACGCGCCCATGAGCAGGTAGAGCGGGATCATCATGACCTCCCACGCGACGTAGAAGAGCACCAGCTCCTGGGCGGCGAAGATCATGACCAGCGCCGACTCGAGCAGGAGCAGCAGCGCCAGGTAGACGCGCGGGCGCTCGCGCCCGGCCACCATCGCCGTCCCGATGGACGCCGCGATGCCGACGGCCGTGAGCAGCACCATGAACAGCGAGAGGCCGCTCATGCCGACGTGGTACCGGACGGGGACGCCGGCGCCGAAGTCCGAGATCCAGAGCGTGTTCTGGACGTACTGGATTCCGCCGCCGGTGTCGAACCCGATCAGAGCGATCGCGCCGAGGACCGCCTCGGCCAGCGCGACCGCGAGCGTAAGCAGCTCGGTCGCCCGCCGTGGCAGCGGCAGCAGGCCGACGACGACGCAGCCGGCGAGGGGCAGGAAGATCAGCGCGGTGGTCACAGCGTCGCCCTCGAGAGGAAGTACACCCCGAGCACGGCCGCGCCGGCCACGAGCACCGTGGCGTACTGGCGGACGATCCCGGTCTGGGCGTCGGCCGTCCTGCGGGCGCCCAGGCGGACGATGTAGGTGGTGAGGTCGACGGTGCCCCAGATCACCCAGCGCTCGACGACGCGGTAGAGGCCGGACGCGAGCACCGCCGCCGGGAGGTAGGCGATCCGGTCGTAGAGCTCGTCCCAGTAGAACTTGTGCTCGGCAACGACCGGCATGCGCCCGAACGGGCGCTTGAGCCGCTCGAGCATTCCCGGCTGGGCGTAGGCGCGCCAGGCCAGGAGCCCGCCCGCCCCGCCGACCGCCCAGGCGATGGCCGTGGTGACGAGGTCGTCGGCGGTCGAGGGCTCGATCGTGGGCGCCGCCCTCGCGAGCCAGTTGCCGAACGTGTCGTTGACACCGAACCCGATCGCGAGGAAGCCGGACAGGAGCGTCCCGGCCGCGAGCAGCACGACCGGCAGCATCATCACCCGGGGGGCCTCGCCGTGGTCGGTGTGGAGGTGCTCGGTCGCGTACTGCGAGCGGTCGCCGTAGAACGTGAGCCGCATGAGCCGGGTGGCGTAGACGCCGGTCAGGAAGGCGCCCGCCAGGCCGCCGACCCAGACGATCGTGGCCGTGGTCCCGCCCTTCTCGAGGTCGCTCGCGAGGATCGCGTCCTTGGACAGCGGCCAGAAGCCGATCAGGGCGATCGTGCCGATCCACATGAGCCACTTCGTCTTCGGGAGCGCGGACCCGAGGCCACCCATGCGACGCACGTCCTGCTCGCCCCCGAGCGCATGGATGACGACGCCTGCGCCCAGGAACAGAAGCCCTTTGAAGAACGCGTGGGTGACCAGGTGGAACATGCCCGCCGAGTAGGCGCCGATGCCGACGGCGGTGAACATGTACCCGATCTGGCTCATCGTCGAGTAGGCGATGATCCGTTTGATGTCGGTCTGGACGAGCGCGATCACGCCCGCCATCAGGAGCGTCGCCATCCCGAGCAGGGCCGTCAGCGCCAGGATGTCCGGGGCGTTCTCGAACAGCGGGTGCGCGCGGGCGACCAGGTAGACGCCGGCGGTCACCATCGTGGCGGCGTGGATCAGGGCCGAGACCGGGGTCGGGCCTTCCATCGCGTCCGGGAGCCAGGTGTGGAGCGGGATCTGGGCCGACTTCGCGAGCGCGCCGAGCAGCAGCCCGGCGGCGACCCAGTTCGCGTCGGCCGAGCCCTTGGCCCAGTGCTGGGGCGCGGCCGAGAACACCGCCCCGAAGTCGGTCGTGCCGAGGTCGCGGACCATGAAGAGGATGGCGATCGCGATCCCGACGTCGCCGATCGCGTTCATGACGAAGGCCTTCTTGGCCGCCGCCACCGGCTCGGGCCGCTCGTGCCAGAACCCGATCAGCAGGTAGGACGAGAGCCCGACCAGGCCCCAGCCGGCCAGCAGCAGCACGAAGTTCGACGCCATGACGACGAGCAGCATCGAGAACAGGAACATGTCCATGTAGACAAAGAAGCGCCGCTGCTTGTCGTCGCCGTGCATGTAGCCGATCGAGTACATGACGATCACGGCGCCGACGCCGGCCACGACAAGCATCTCGGTCACGGCCAGCGGGTCCACCAGGATCGAGAACGGCACCCGGAACGTGTCCGACCCGGCCCAGGTGCCGAGCGTGTAGGTGTGCGCCCGCTGCGAGGCGCCCTCGCCCAGCATCGCGAACAACTCGGCGATCGCGGCCGCGAACGCGACGAACGCGATCAGCGTGCCGATCCAGGAGGCGACCGGGCGGGAGATGCGCGAGCCGGTCAGGGTGAGCACCCCCACGCCGGCAAGCGGCGCGAAGAGGCAGATCCAGGCGAGCACCTCCATCAGTGCCGAAGCCCCGTCAGCCGGTCGACGTCGAGGTCGCCCTTGCGCCGGGCGATGGCGACGATCATGCCGAGGCCGACGACGACCTCCGAAGCCGCGACGGCCATCACGACGAGCGCGAACACCTGGCCGGACTGCTCACCGACGTAGCGCGAGAACGAGATCAGCGCCAGGTTGCAGGCGTTCAGCATGATCTCGACCGACAGCAGCAGGATCAGCGGGCTGCGGCGGGTGAAGACGCCGTAGAGGCCGATCCCGAACAGTATCGCGGAGACCGAGATGAACCACTCGACGCCGACGTGCATCAGGCCTCGTCCTTCTCCCCGTCGCCGCCGCCGGTTCGGACGACCTCGAACTCCGTCTCGGCCTGCATCACCGACGACTGCAGCGAGCGGACGCGCCGCGGCCGCTCGACCTCGAACGCGCCCGGCTCGTCGGCGCCGCGCGGCGCGGGCCGGTGGGTAGCGAGGACGACGCCGCCGACCGCGGCGATCAGGAGCAGCAGGGAGGTGCCCTCGAACGCGAGCAGGTAGCGGCCCAGGAACCGGCCCGCGATCGCCTGCGGGCCGCCGAACGCGTCGCTCACGACGGGGCCGTGCAGGAAGCTCTCGCGCGCGACGCCGAACACGATCTCGGCCGCGATCCCGGCTGCGGCGACGAGCGCCGCCAGCGTCTGCCAGACCGGCCGCTGGCGCGTCGGCTCGTCGGCGCGCCCGCCCAGGTAGGCGGTGACGAAGAGGAACATGATCATCACCGCCCCCGCATACACGATCACCTGCGCCGCGGCCAGGAAGTCGGACTGGAGCAGGATGTAGAAGGTCGCCAGGGCGATCAGGTTCCCGATCAGCGCGAGCGACGAGATGAAGGGGTTGCCGGAGAGCACGACCATGAGTGCGGCGACGATCGCCACGACGGACGCGACGACGAACACGATGTCGTAGGTCACGCCCGGCCTGCCTCACCCGCGGGCTCGACGACGTCGAACGGGTCGTCGGGTGCGACCGGCGTCGTGCGGCTCGGGTGCATCGGCTCGAGCAGCATGTCCTTGTCGTAGACCATCGCCTCGCGCGACATCTCGGCCAGCTCGTAGTCGTGCCCGAGCGTGATCGCGTCGAACGGACAGGCGATCTCGCAGTAGCCGCAGAAGATGCAGCGGCTCATGTTGATCTCGTAGATGCGGGCGTAGCGCTCGCCCGGTGAGTAGCGCTCTTCAGGCGTGTTCTCGGCCGCCACGACCCGGATGCAGTCGGCCGGGCAGGCGGCGGCGCACAGCGAGCAGCCGACGCACTTCTCGAGACCGTTCTCGTGCCGGTGCAGCCGGTGACGGCCGCGGAAGCGGGGGTACACCGGCCGCTTGTACAAGGGGTACAGCTGCGTGACGGGCTTCCGGAACAGGTGCCCGAAAGTGACCGCGAAGCCCTTGACTGTGCCGGTGACGGGGATTGTCCTCGATCCTTACGCGCGGCTGGCCACGATGACCGAAGTGACCTGCAGGTTGAGGGTGGCGGCCGGGAGGAGCACCTTCCAGCCGATCGACATCAGCTTGTCGT
>JAICJM010000308.1 GCA_025928435.1 Thermoleophilia bacterium | reverse complement strand
GAGCTGGGCCGCCGCCTCGGCGGCGATGAACGCGTGGATCGCGCCGATGTCGCCGCCGTGCGAGAACCCGGCCGCCTGTTTATGGCCGCCGCCGCCCGTCTTGCGGGCGATGGCCGAGACGTCGAGCCCGCCCCGCGAGCGCAGCGAGACGCGGTTGGGCGACACATGGCCGTCCAGGGTCGGCGGCGGCTCGCGGATGAGCGCCGCCACCTCGACCCCGCTCACCGCCCGCAGGTGGTCGACCAGGCCCTCGGTGTCGGACTCGGTCGCCGCCAGCCGCGCGAAGTCGGCCCGGTCGACGTGGGAGATCGCGATCCGCCCGCCCTCGTACAGGACGAGGTTGTCGATGACCACGCCGAGCAGGCGCAGCTTGCGCAGCGGCATCGTCTCGAAGACGCGCTCGTAGACACGCTGGATGTCGACGCCGGCATCGACCAGCCGGGCGGCCATCCGCAGCGCGTCGGGGCCGGTCGTGCGCTGCTGGAAGCGGCCGGTGTCGGTGACGAGCGCGACGTAGAGCGCCTGGGCGATCTCGGGGGTGAGCGCGACCCCGAGCGCCTCGAGCACGTCGAGCAGGATCTCGGCCGTCGACGACGCGCCGCCGTCGATCAGGTTCACGTCGCCGAAGCGGGTGTTGTCGTAGTGGTGGTCGATCGAGACGAGCGCGTCGGCCGCGCCGACCACCGACCGGTGACCGTGCCCGAGCCGGCGCAGCGTCGCGCAGTCGAGCGTGAGCAGCATCCAGCCCGCGAGCGAGCCGGGTTCGAGCCGCCGCTCGAGCCCGGTCACGTCGAGCAGCCGCAGCTCACTCGGGATCGTGGAGCCCGGCTCGAGGTACGTCCGCACGGTCTTGCCGAGCGCCCGCAGCCCGGCGGCCGCGGCGACGAGCGAGCCGATCGCGTCACCGTCGGGGTTCTCGTGGGTCGCCACGCAGATGCGGTCGGCCGCGCGCAGCGCCGAGACGGCGCGCTCGAACTCCGGGTCGGATAACCGCGAGGGGGTGTCGTCCACAACCCCCATGATACGGTCGCCCTTCGCGGGCGGATCACACGGTCAGTCGCCGTCGGCGAGCATCATCTCGCCCTCGACCGACGCCACCGACGGCACGGCCTTCTCCTCCTCGAGCCCGTGCACATACTTGCCGCCCCGCAGCCACGACGCCCCGGCGGCGATCAGGCACGCGACGATCGCGAAGTCGAACGCCTCGTGCAGGCCGTCCGAGAACGGCTTGGACATCAGCTGCGGGAAGTACGTGCGCCCGGTCAGGTAGGTCGCGTGCGCGTGCGAGAGGTGCGGGAGCACCGGCCCGAGCAGCTGCTGCATCGGGTTGTAGCCCAGGAACGAGGCGAAGAGCAGCCCGACCGGCGGCAGGTGCGAGACGCGGGCCGCGTCGGCCTTCGGCACCCCCTGGGCGACGAGGCCGTGGTCGAGCGTGCCCGGGAGCGAGTTCGCCAGGCCGAGGATCATGAGCGAGAAGAAGATCCCGATCGAGAGCACGAGCGCCGAGTTCTGGAAGGTCGTCGCCATGCCGGCCCCGGCGCCGCGGCGGTTGGCCGGCAGGCTGTTCATGATGCCCGCCTGGTTGGGCGAGGCGAACAGCCCCATCCCCAGTCCGACCATGAGCAGCAGCAGGCTGAACCAGATGTAGTCGAAGTTCACGGGGAGGAGCTCGAGCAGGAAGAAGCTGAGCGCGGCGACGAGCATGCCACCGGTGGCGAACGGGCGCGCTCCGAAGTGATCGGAGAGGTAGCCGGACGCGGGGCCGGCGATCAGGAACCCGACGGTCAGCGGCAGCATGTAGATGCCGGCCCAGAGCGGCGTCTCGGAGAAGCTGTAGCCGTGGAGCGGCAGCCAGATGCCCTGCAGCCACATGATCAGCATGAACATGAGCCCGCCGCGGCCGAGCGAGGCCAGCAGCGTGGCGATGTTCCCGGCCGTGAACGCCCGGATCCGGAACAGCCCGAGGCGGAACATCGGGTCCTCGATCCGGGTCTCGATCACGGCGAAGATCGCGAGCAGGACGAGCCCGCCGCCCATGCAGGCGAGCACCTTCGGCGAGGTCCACCCCATCGTGTGGCCGCCGTACGGCTGGATGCCGTAGGTGATCCCGACCAGGATCGCGACCAGGCCGGCGGCGAAGGTGAGGTTGCCCCACCAGTCGATCTTGGCCGGCTGGCGCACGCCCAGGTCGACCAGCTTGCGCCACGACCACAGCGTGCCGAACAGGCCGAACGGCACCGACACCAGGAACACCAGGCGCCACGACACCGGCCCGAGCACGCCGCCGAGCACGAGGCCGATGAACGATCCGGCGATGCCGGCGACGGTGTTGACGCCGAGGGCGAGGCCGCGCTGGTTGTGCGGGAAGGCGTCGGTGAGGATCGCCGACGAGTTCGCGAACAGGAACGCGCCGCCGACGCCCTGGCCGACGCGCATGACGATCATCCAGAGCGCCCCCTCACCGCCGTGCATCCAGGTGATCGAGAGCAGCAGCGAGAAGCCCGTGAAGATCGCGAAGCCGATGGTGAACATCCGCACCCGGCCGTAGATGTCGCCGACCCGGCCGAAGCTCACGACGAGCACGGCGGTCGCGACCAGAAAGCCCATGATCATCCACAGCAGATAGCTCGAGTTGCTGGCGCCGAGCGGGTTCAGATGGATACCGCGGAAGATGTCGGGCAGGGCGATGAGGACGATCGAGGAGTTGATCGTCGCCAT
>JAICJM010000320.1 GCA_025928435.1 Thermoleophilia bacterium | reverse complement strand
TCTGGAAGACGCAGCGCGGATGCTCGAGCTCCGGGTCCTCGGCCGGTGGCTCGCCGTGGTGGAGGCCCCCGCCCGCGGCGCCGTGCCCCGACTGCTCGCCGCTCGGCTCGAAGCCCTCGCCGCGCTGTCCGGCGGCGCCGTGCACCTCCATCCCCTCGTAGCGCCACGACTCGATGTCGTAACGGCCGGCCTCGGGGTCCCAGCCGGAGAAGAGCCCGTCGGCATCCTCGGTGTCGACGAAGCGCTCGTCGATGATCACCGGTGCGTTCGTGTACTTCTCGACGTACTCCCGGAAGTAGAGGTCGTGCTCGAGGATGTAGTTCGCGATGCCGCCGAGGAAGGCGATGTCGCTGCCGGCACGGATCCCGACGTGCTTCGTCGCCATCGCGCTCGTGCGTGTGAACCGCGGGTCGACGTGGATGACCTTCGCGCCGCGTTCCCTGGCCTCCATCACCCACTGGAATCCCACCGGGTGGTTCTCGGCCATGTTCGAGCCCATGATCACGATGCAGTCCGCGTTCTGGAGGTCCTGCTGGAACGTGGTCGCGCCGCCTCGTCCGAACGAGGTGCCCAGACTGGGCACCGTGGAGCTGTGTCATATGCGGGCCTGGTTCTCGACCTGCACGATCCCGAGGGCCGTCATCAGCTTCTTGATGAGGTAGTTCTCCTCGTTGTCGAGTGTCGCGCCGCCGAGGTTGCCGATGGCCATCGTGCGGTTGGCCGGCGCGCCGCCTCCCGTCTTCTTCCGCCACGTCTTGGCCCGGGTCTCGACGATCCGGTCGGCGATCATGTCCATCGCGTCGTCGAGCGAAAGCTCCTCCCACCGCGTGCCGTACGGGCGCCGGTACTTGACCTTGTACTCCCGCAGCGGGCTCTGGACGTAGCTCTTCGACGCCTGGCCCTTCGGGCACAACCGGCCGCGTGAGATCGGGCTCGCCGGGTCGCCCTCGATGTGCGTGACCTCGCCGTCCCTGACGTAGACGAGCTGTCCGCAGCCCACCGCGCAGTAGGGGCAGATCGAGTGGACGACGTGCTCGGCCTCGTCGATCCGCGGCACGAGCATCTGCGAGCGCGGCGACTGGACCGCCTTGCCGAGCCCCAGCGGGTCTCCCTCCCGCAGCTGTCGGAGGACGGGCCAGGACTCGAGGAGCTTCGAGAGCGCCACTGGGTGGATTCTTTCCGAACCGCGGCCGCGCATAAACAGAAATCCGATGCAAAAGCTGAGGTTTTCCGGCTCAGCGAGGGGGCATCCAAGTAATAGCAACGTAATACGAAGTAACACACGACGGAGAAAGGGGTCGTTGCTTTATGAGCACGATCGATGAGCGTAGAGAGCACGCTTCCGCCGGCGTCGCGCTCCGCGATGAGGACGCCTGGCGCGACGGCTTCGCCCGCCCGCGGGTGTTCCTCCAGCCGATCGCGGCACCGTCCGCGCTCGGGCTGGCGGGCTTTTCGGTGGCGACGTTCATGGTGGCAGTCGTTCAGGCGGGGTGGTGGGGAGCCTGGTCCGACATCCCGGTGATCGCGCTGTTCGCGTTGACGTTCGGCGGCATCGCGCAGTTCGCCGCCGGCATGTGGTCCTACAAGGCCCGCGACGTCATCGCCACGGTCGCGCACGGGGCGTGGGGAGCGTTCTGGATCGCCTTCGGGCTCCTGAACATCTTCATCATCGTCGGCAAGCTGCCGGCGCCGGTGCCGGGCGCATCGAACACGGCGCTCGGGCTGTGGTTCTTCGGGCTTGCCTACATCACGTTCATCCCCGCGGTGGCCGCGATGGGGCACAACCTCGCCGTCTCCGCCGTCCTGTGGACGCTCGCGGCCGGCTCGGCGCTCTCTTGCGCCGGCTGGTTCATGGGCGGCATCGGCAGCAGCTGGCTCGGAGCCGGAGGAGTCCTGTTCGTGATCTCCGCCGGCCTCGCGGCCTATGTGGTGCTGGCGCTGTGCCTGACGTCGGTCACCAAGCGGACGATCCTGCCGCTCTTCGAGTACAAGAAGGCGGCGAACGTCCCCGGCCGGCAGCCGCTCGAGGTTGTCGAGCTTCCGTGGGCGGAGCCCGGCATCAAGCAGGGCCAATAACAGCAGCAGAAGGCACGCTCCCCTGCCCGACGAGCGAGGGCCCCCGGACGGGGCCCTCGCTCGTACTGCCGAGATTCGGGCTGTCGCCATGCGGGGATACAGCGCCGCGTGAAGCACGTCCTCCCGTGGCTCACCTGGTGGATCGCCCTCTTCTGGCTCTGGTTCCTGCTCGTGGGCGAATGGAACAACCAGGAGGTCGGAGCGGCCGCGATCGCGGCGACGATCGCCGCGAGCCTCGCCGAGCTCGCCCGCACGCGCACCGGGTTCTCGGCGCGGATACCGCTGCGCGGGCTCGCCGACTTACCCGGGGCACTCGGCATGGTCGTCGTCGACTTCGGGATCGTGAC
>JAICJM010000272.1 GCA_025928435.1 Thermoleophilia bacterium | reverse complement strand
CTAGTGCTCCGTTCCAGAAGTCTCTCGGGCTCGTGCGGCTGCAAATCGTCGCCTGGCTGTGTCCTCGGTCGCCCCGATATTCCCGATATCGGGGCTCCCTGCGTCCTTGCCATGCTCGATTTTCGCTCGCCCGATCATCAAGGAACCTCTGGGACGGAGCACTAGGGCCGAACGGCCCGCGCCCTACGCGGCCTGGGAAGGCACCGGCTCGGCCCGCGTGACGACGATGTCGCCGCTCAGCGACGTCGCGCGCAGCTCCACGTCGGCCTGACCGCCGTCGGGGGCCGAACCGGTGACCGGCAGCTCCGAGCGGACGTCGCCCGATGCGGAGGTGGCGTCGACATAGAGGCTCGCGCCGCGCGCGATCGCGGCCTCGAGGTCGCCCGACATGCTCCGCAGCTGGATCGACCCGCCCGTCGCCCGCGTGATGCGGACGTCGCCGGACATCGTGTTGACGCAGAGCGCCGTCGCGGTGTCGCGCACGCGCACGTCGCCCGACATCGTGTTCACCCCCGCCTCGCCCGTCAGGGTGCCCAGGGCGACGTCGCCGCTCGCGGTCTTCACCGCGGCCCGGCCCTCGGCGGCCTCGATGTGGACGTCGCCCGACGCCGTGCGCACATCGGCGTCGCCCACGCGGCCCAGCACCTCGACGTCGGCCGACGCCGTCGAGGCGTCGAGGTCGAGGCCGTGCGGGCCGCGCACCCGGATCAGCACCGCGGCGTCCCCGAACCCGGGCACGAGCCGCGTGCGCTTCGGCACCTCGATGACGAGCTCGTGCCCGCCGTCCGGGAGGTCGCGCAGCTCCTCGACCAGCCCCTCGGCGGCCTCGCGGGAAGCGGACGAGCCGTTCATGGGAGTGGCCTCAACGACCGTCTCGGTCGTCTCCGCCGTCTCGATCTCGAAACGGCCGGAGAGCAGGCGCGCCTTGAGCCGGACGCCGTGCGGGGTGTGATGGGTTGCCATGGTCGGGTCTCCTCGGAGCTCACACCCGGGCGAAGCCGGACAGGTGGTGGGTGGGTCGTCGCCGCTGCGTCACGGCGGGCGGAGCCGCAGCGGGAGCGGACGGCGCGAGCGCGACGTCGGCCCTCTGCACGGCGGGGTCGTGCGGGTGGGGCGGGTGCAGCTTGGCCAGCTCGGACGCCGGCAGCCGCAGGCGGAACATGTCGGTCATGACCTCTCCTCTCAGCCGGACGCGTAGCCGCGCAGCCGGTTGCCGACCCGGCGCTGGCCGACCGCGGTGGTGACCGCGCGTACGAGCCAGGCGTTCGTCGACACGCCGTCGCGGGCGGCGGCGGCCTCGGCATCGGCCTTCAGCCGCTCGGGCAGGCGCAGGGTGACCCGGGCGGAGGAGTCCTCCTCCGCCGCGGGCGGCGCCGGCGCGTCGGCGACGTAGGTGAGCTCGACGTCGCGCCCGGCGAGGCGCACGTCGATGCGACCCGCGGCCAGCTGCGAGCTCAGCTCCATCGCCGCCTCGGACAGCGCGTCGAGGATGGCCAGGCGCATCGACGCGTCGAGCGCCGCCGACAGCCTGCCGGCCGCCTCGACGAGCGCCTCGCCTCCCACGGCAGCGGCCGACTCCAGGTCGGCCCGTACGGCATCCACGAAACGTGTTGTCTCCATGACGTCACTATGACATCACAGATGCCGTCTGTCAAATGTCGAGGTGACGCGCGGGGGCCGCGGGTAGGCTGCGCCGGTGCCGCGGATCGCCAGCCATCTCGACGCCGGCTCCGACGAGTTCCTGCGCAACCGCGGGCACATGCGCGGCCTGGTCGCCGAGCTCGAGCGCCACCTCGAGCGCGTCCGTGCCGGCGGCGGCGAGAAGGCCGTCGAGCGCCACCACGCCCGCGGCAAGCTGCTCGCGCGCGAGCGGGTCGAGCGCCTCGTCGACCCCGGCGCGGCGTTCCTCGAGCTCTCCCCGCTCGCGGCCCACGGGATGTACGACGGCGAGGCCCCGAGTGCGGGGATCGTGACCGGGATCGGCCCGGTCGCCGGCCGCCCGTGCGTGGTCGTCGCCAACGACGCGACGGTGAAGGGCGGCAGCTACTTCCCGATGACCGTGAAGAAGCACCTGCGCGCGCAGGAGATCGCGGCCCAGAACCGGCTCCCCTGCATCTACCTGGCCGACTCCGGCGGCGCCTTCCTGCCGCTCCAGGCCGAGGTCTTCCCCGACCGCGACCACTTCGGCCGCATCTTCTACAACCAGGCCCGCATGTCGGCGGCCGGCATCCCCCAGATCGCCGTCGTCATGGGCTCCTGCACCGCCGGCGGCGCGTATGTCCCGGCGATGAGCGACGAGGCGGTGATCGTCAAGGGCACGGGCACCATCTTCCTGGGCGGCCCGCCGCTCGTGAAGGCGGCGACCGGCGAGGACGTGACCGCCGAGGAGCTGGGCGGCGCCGACGTCCACGCCCGCCGAAGCGGCGTCGTCGACCACCTGGCGAACGACGACGAGCACGCCCTCGCCCTCACCCGCGAGATCGCGCGCCACCTGGGCGACCCGCCACCCGAGCCGTGGGAGCGGCAGGAGCCGGCCGAGCCCGCCTTCGACCCGGCGGAGCTGCATGGGGCGGCCGGCGCCGACCTGCGGCGTCCGTTCGAGGTGCGCGAGATCATCGCCCGGATCGTGGACGGGTCGCAGATGCAGGAGTGGAAACCGCTCTACGGCGACACGCTCGTGTGCGGCTTCGCCCACCTCATGGGCTACCCGGTGGCGATCCTCGCGAACAACGGCATCCTCTTCTCCGAGTCGGCCCTCAAGGGCACGCACTTCATCCAGCTGGCCGCGCGGCGGCGCATCCCGCTCGTGTTCCTGCAGAACATCACCGGCTTCATGGTCGGGCGCGAATACGAGGCCGGCGGGATCGCCAAGGACGGCGCGAAGCTGGTCACCGCGGTAGCGTGTGCGGAGGTGCCCAAGTTCACGGTCGTCATCGGCGGGTCGTTCGGCGCGGGCAACTACGCGATGTGCGGGCGAGCCTACTCGCCGCGGCAGCTGTGGATGTGGCCGAACGCGCGCATCTCGGTGATGGGCGGCGCGCAGGCGGCGCGCGTGCTGTCCACCGTCCGCGGAGACATGGACGAGGCCGAACGTGACGCCTTCGAGGCGCCGATTCTGGAAACCTACGACCGTGAGGGCAGCCCCTACCACTCGACCGCCCGGCTGTGGGACGACGGCGTGATCGACCCGGTCGACACGCGCAAGGTGCTCGCCCTCGGGCTCGCGGCCGCCGCGTGCGGGCCCGTGCCGGACACGACCTTCGGGGTGTTCCGGATGTGAGCAGCGTCCGGCTCGACAGGAACGGCCTCGTGGCCACGATCACGCTCGACCGCCCGGACTCGCGGAACGCGCTCGACCGCGACCTGATGATCGAGCTGACCCAGATGGTCTCCGCGCTCTCCTACGACGGCACCCGCGTCATCGTGCTGGCCGGCGCCGGTACAACCTTCTGCGCCGGGGCGGACGTCGAGTGGATGCGCAAGGCGCGCGACCTCGACCACGACGACAACGTCGCCGACGCGGCCGTCGCCCGCAACCTCTTCGAGACCATCGACAGCTGCCCGCGCGCGGTCATCGCCAGGGTGCACGGGGCCGCCCTCGGCGGCGGCGCCGGCCTGGTCGCGTGCGCGGACATCGCCGTGGCGACGCAGGACGCCCGCTTCGGGTTCACCGAGGCGCGGCTCGGCCTGATCCCGGCCACGGTCTCGCCGTATGTGCTGCGCAAGATCGGTCCCGGCCACGCCCGCGCGCTCTTCACCACCGGCGAGCGGTTCGACGCGAGCCACGCGCTCGCCATCGGCCTCGTGCACCGGGTGTGCGCGCCGGAGGAGCTCGAGCACGCCGTGGCCGACAGCATCCTGGCGTACCTGAGCTGCGGCCCGGACGCGATCGCGGCGTCGAAGCAGCTCGTCCGCGACGCGACGGGAGGGATGACGCTGCCCGACCTCGCCGAGCGGCTCGCGGTCACGCGGGCCGGCAACGAGGCCCGCGAAGGGCTGGACGCCTTCCTGGGCAAGCGACCGCCGGCATGGTCGCCGGAATCACCCGGCTCCTGATCGCGAACCGCGGCGAGATCGCGGTGCGCGCGATCCGCGCCTGCCGGGAGCTCGGGATCGAGGCGCACGCGGTGTACG
>JAICJM010000026.1 GCA_025928435.1 Thermoleophilia bacterium | reverse complement strand
GCGGATCTTTTCGAAATCCATCGTGGTAGTGTGGCCGCAAACCCCCGTACGGAGGTGCAGCATGCCCACGAAGATTCGCACTGACAAGGTCGCCGAGCAGATCACGCCCATCGTCAACCGCGTCACGCAGGACGACGAGCTGCGCGCGCACGCGAAGACGGCGCTCGACTCGGCCAAGACCATCTACAGCAAGGTCCAGTCCGACGGCGCGCGCAAGGCGGCGACGAACAAGGACGTCACGGACGAGGTCGTGAAGGCCGCGACCGAGCTACGCCTGACGGCGGAGCGCCTGACCGGCAAGACGAAGCGCAAGAGCCGCAAGCTGCGCAAGCTGGTCCTCGGCGCGATGGTCGCCGGCGCCGCGGCGATCGGCCTGAAGAAGATCCTGAACCGCGACGAGGACGAGTTCGAGTACGAGGCGTAGGGCTCCTGCGGCCTCGGGAGGAGGCCAGTCATGAGTGAGGCGACCCGCGCGGCGGCCGAGGCCGCCATCGACGTCCTGCTGCAGGAGCGGCGTGAGTTCCCGCCCTCGGCGGAGTTCGCATCGGGCGCGGTCGCCTCCGATCCCGGGGTCTACGAGCGGGCGGATGCCGATCTCGACGGCTTCTGGCTCGAGCAGACGGGGTTCCTGGCGTGGGCGACGCCGCCCGCACAGGGGCTCGAGTGGGATCCCCCCCACTGCACCTGGTTCGCCGACGGCCGGCTCAACGTGAGCGCGAACTGCCTCGACCGCCATGTCGAGGCGGGCCGCGGGAGCAAGGTCGCCTACCACTTCGTCCCCGAGCCGGAGGGCGAGGACGACCGCGCGATCACCTACGCCGACCTGCTCGCCGACGTCTGCCGGTTCGCGAACGCCCTGCGCGACCTGGGGATCGGCAAGGGCGACGTCGTCGGCCTCTACATGGGCATGGTGCCCGAGCTCGCGGTGGCGATGCTCGCGTGCGCCCGGATCGGGGCGCCGCACGTCGTCGTCTTCGGGGGGTTCTCGGCCGAGGCGCTGGGCGAGCGGCTCGAGTCGACCGGGGCGAAGCTGCTCGTCACCCAGGACGAGGCCTGGCGCAAGGGCGGCCGCGTCCCGCTGAAGGTCACCGCCGACGCGGCGGTGAACCTCGCGCCGACCGTGGAGCACATGGTCGTGCTGCGGCGCACCGGCGCGGACGTGCCCATGCGGGACGGCCGCGACCTCGACTGGGCCGCCTTCGTCGGCGGGAGGTCCGACACGTGCCCGGCGGAGGCGATGGAGGCGGAGCACGTGCTGTTCGCGCTCCACACCTCGGGGACGACGGCCAAGCCGAAGGCGGTCGTCCACACGTCCGGCGGCTACCTCACCTACGTCGCCGTCACCCACCGCTGGATCTTCGACATCAAGGACGACGACGTCTACTGGTGCGCCGCCGACATCGGCTGGGTCACCGGGCACAGCTACATCGTGTACGGGCCGCTCGCGAACTGCACCACCGGCGTCCTCTACGAGGGCGACCCGATGTATCCGGCGCCCGACCGGCACTGGGACATCATCGAGCGCTACGGCGTCACCCAGTACTACACGGCCCCGACGCTGATCCGGGCGTTCATCAAGTCCGGCCCGGATCATCCGGCCGGCCACGATCTGAGCTCGCTGCGGCTGCTCGGGTCGGTCGGCGAGCCGATCAACCCCGAGGCATGGGTGTGGTACTGGAAGTACATCGGCGGCGAGCGCTGCCCGATCGTGGACACGTGGTGGCAGACCGAGACGGGCGGGATCCTGATCTCGTCGCTCCCCGGACTCGTGACGGCGAAACCGGGCTCGGCCACGCGGCCGTTCCCCGGTATCCGGGCGGCGGTCGTGGACGAGGGCGGCAACCCGGTCGCCGCGGGCAGCGGCGGCTACCTCGTCATCACGCGGCCGTGGCCGGGCATGTTCCGCACGCTCTACCACGACGACGAGCGCTACGTCTCGAACTACTTCTCCAAGTACGGCCACAGCACGTACTTCCCCGGCGACGGCGCCCGCCAGGACGCCGAGGGTGACTTCTGGCTGCTGGGCCGGGTCGACGACGTGATGAACGTCTCGGGGCACCGGCTCTCGACGATCGAGCTCGAGTCGACGCTGGTCGAGCACCCGGCGGTGGCCGAGGCCGCGGCAACCGCCGCCCCCGACCCGCTGACGGGCCAGACGCCGCTCTGCTTCGTGCTCCTGCGGGCCGGCCGCGAGCCGAGCGACGAGCTGGCGGCGGAGCTGCGCGAGTGGATCGGCGAGAAGATCGGCAAGATCGCCCGGCCCAAGGCGGTGATCATCGTCGACGACCTGCCGAAGACGCGCTCGGGCAAGATCATGCGCCGTCTCCTGAAGGACGTCGCCGAGGGCCACGAGCTGGGCGACACGACGACGCTGCGCGACCCCGCCGTCGTCGAGGACCTGAAGCGCCAGACCGACGCGGTCCTCCGCCCGGGCGGCTGACCCCGCTTCGGCGACACAGCCCCGGCGGTCAGGGCGGCGATTCGCGGAGCGCGCGCAGCGCCAGCTGGACGGCGGTGATGACGAGGACGACCGCGAACAGGCGCTTCAGCACGTCGTTCGACAGCGAGTCGGCCACGAGCTCGCCGAGCTTGGCGGTCGGGACCGAGGCGAGGCCGATCACGGTCGCGTCGCGCCAGGTGACCGAGCCATAGGCGGTCTGCCGCCAGGAGCCCATCAGCACGACGGGCACCATCGCCGCCAGCGACGTGGCGACGGCGACGCGCGCAGACGCGCCCAGGAAGATCAGCGTCGGCACGAACACCACGCCGCCGCCGACGCCGAACACCGCCGAGAGGACGCCCGCGAGCAGCCCCAGCGCCGCGGCAAGCGCGTCGTGGCTCACAGCGCCAGCTTCGCCGCGCTCAGGACCAGGAGCAGCGAGAACGCGAGCACCGCGCCCCGGGGCGCGATCCGCTGGTGCAGCCACGCGCCGATCACCGCGCCCGCTGTCGCCGGCAGGCCGATCAGCGCCGCGTCCGTCCAGTCCACGTTGCCGGCCTGGGCGTGCGAGGCGGCCGCGGCCACCGCGGTGAAGAGGATCGCCGCCAGCGACGTCGCCATCGCCCGTTTCGGCGCATAGGCGACCAGGGCAACCAGGAGGGGCACGATCACGATGCCGCCGCCGATGCCCAGCACCCCGGAGAGGAAACCCGCGGCCAGGCCGATGCCCACGAGGGCCAGGGTTCGCCGCGACACGGCGGGTATTGTAGGCCTCGTGGACGGCAGCCTCGCCCGCCTGGTGGCGCCGCTTCGTGCGCAGCCACGCCACGGCGCGGTGCTCTGTGACATCGACGGCACGCTCGCGCCGATCGTCGCCGCGCCCGAGGACGCGCGCGTGCTCCCGGAAGCGCTGGCCGCGCTCGAACGGCTGGCGTCCCGCTATGCCCTCGTCGGCTGCGTCACCGGCCGGCCGGCGGCCGAGGCGCGCACGCTCGTCCCCGTCGAGACGGTCGCGATCTCCGGCAACCACGGCCTCGAGGTGTGGCGGGACGGCGCGGTGCACCTGGCCCCGCAGGCCGAGAAGTACCTGCCCGCGATCCACGAGGCGATCCAGGTCGTCCGCAACGACGGCCTGCTCCCGGAGTACGGCTGCCACGTCGAGGACAAGGGCATCACGTTCACGATCCACTTCCGCAACTCGCCCCGCGCCGACCACGCCCGCCGCTACCTGGAGACGCAGATCGTCCCGAAGCTGGAGCGGGCCGGCCTCGCCTACAACTTCGGGCGCATGGTGCTCGAGGTGCGGCCGCCGGTCCCCGTCGACAAGGGCGCTGCCGTTGTGCGCCTGCGAGGCCGCAAGCGGATCGACAACCTCCTGTTCGTCGGCGACGACCGCAGCGACCTGGACGCGTTCCGCGAGGCGACGATCCGGATCGCCGTCAACTCGGCCGAGGTGCCGAAGCAGCTGATCCAGGCGGCCGATGCGGTCGTGGACGGCCCGCCCGCCGTCGTCGCACTCCTGGATCATCTGGCCGACGTGGGGTGAGAAACACCACCCTGCCGCGGCGCCGCCCGCGGGCGTACGCTCGGAGTGGATGCGCACCGACGCCATCAGGGTCGAGGTCGAGCCGGACGAGCTCCGCGAGACGGAGCCCGGCGTCGTCGACGTGTTCGACGCGCTCGGCCGCCAGTTCTTCTGGGCCGACGTGGTGATGGTGGCCGCGCGTGACTCGGACTCGGACGTCCTCGTCGGCGAGGTCGTCTACACGCCGCCCCGCTGACCCCGCTTGCCGGCCTTGAGCAGCTTGCGCAGCTCCGGCCACGGCCGCGTGTTCACGACGCTGGCAGGGCCGGTCCATCCGCGCCGCGCGTTCATGACCCCGTAGGGCAGGTAGTCGATCGCGGCCACCGAGTGGGCGTCGGTGTCGATCGCGAGCAGCGCGCCGGCCTCGACCGCCAGGCGCACGTGCACGTCGCTCAGGTCGAGCCGGTGCGGCTGCGAGCTGACCTCGAGCGCGGTGCCCGTCTCCACCGCCTTCGCCACCACTGCCTCGATGTCCAGCGCGTTGGGCTCGCGGCGGCCGATCAGCCGCCCGGTCGGGTGGCCCAGCACGTCGACGTGCGGGTTCTCGAGCGCGGCGCACACGCGCTTCGTCTGGTCGGCGGCCGACAGCCGGTGCGACGCGTGGACGCTCGCGACAACGACGTCGAGCTGGCCCAGGAGCTCGTCCGAGTAGTCGAGCGAGCCGTCGCGCAGGATGTCCACCTCGGCGCCTGCGAGGAGGGTGAAGTCGGGCGCGAGCGCCTCGGCCAGCTCGCGGACGCGCTCGATCTGGGCGTGCAGGCGGCCGGCGTCGAGCCCCATCCCGAACCCGACCGACGGCGAGTGGTCGGTCACGTTCATGTACTCGTAGCCGCGCGCCCGGGCCGCCTCGACCATGCGCTCGAGCGTGGCCTTGCCGTCACTCCAGTCGGTGTGCACGTGCAGGTCGCCGCGGATGTCGGAGACCTCGACCAGCTCCGGCAGCGCTCCCCTGCGGGCGGCCTCGAGCTCGCCCCGGCCCTCGCGCAGCTCGGGCGGGATCCAGGGCAGGCCCAGGTGCTCGTAGACCTCGGCCTCGTCGTCCGAGCTCCACACCTCGCCGGATTCGACGTGCTCGATGCCGTACTCGCTGACCGACAGCTTCCTGCGCACGGCGGCCTCGCGCAGGGCGACGTTGTGGGCCTTCGAGCCGGTCAGGTGCTGGAGCAGGTTGCCGTAGCAGCCCGCGGGCACCATCCGCAGCTCGACCACCGTGCCGTCGTGCGCGCTCGCGGCGATGCGACTGTCGCCCCGGGAGACGACCTCGGCCACCCACTCGCCGGCGGTGAACGCCCCTGCGGCAGCGACGCGGTCGGAGACGGCCGCCACCACGTCGACGTCCTTGCTCGTCTCCCGGTAGCGGCGGACGCTCCCCGCGAGCTCGCAGCGGATCACGCCGTCGCAGGCGCGCAGGTCGGCGAGCACCTTCTCGCCCAGGGTGCGGGCCCGGGCGATCGAGCGCCGCGGCACGGGGGCGGAGCCGTCCCCGCCGTTGGCGAGGCCGGCCAGGATGGCCGCCTCGGTCTTCTCGCCCATCCCGGAGAGCGCCCGGATGCGGCCGGCGCTCGCGGCCTCGCGCACGTCGTCGACGGTCTTCAGATCGAGCTCGGCAAAGATGCGCCTGGCCGTCTTCGGGCCGACGCCCTGGAGCCGCATCACGGCGACGGCGCCCGGCGGATTGCGGTCGACGAGGCGCGTGAGCGCGGCGATCTCGCCGGTGCCGAGCAGCTCGGCCACCTTGTCGGCGATGGTCTGGCCGACCCCCGGAAGGCTTGTCAGGCGGCCCTCGGCCGAGAGCCGCGCGACCGACTCGGCCGTCTCGCGGAGCGTCTGCGCCGCCCGGCGGTAGGCGAGGATCCGGTAGACCACCGCCCCCTCCAGCTCGAGCAGGTCTCCCAGGAGCTCGAACCGCTCCGCGATGGCCACATTGGAGAGCGGCGGAGATTCCACGAGGCCAATGCTAGTGTGGCTTGGTGCCCGACAGGTTCGTGATCGTGCTGCCCACGTACAACGAGCGCGGCAACCTGGAACGGGTGGTGGAGGCGATCGGGGAGCAGCGCGCCCGTACCCCGTTCCCGGGCGACGTCCTGGTGGTCGACGACGCATCCCCCGACGGCACCGGCGAGCTCGCCGACGAGCTGGCCGCCCGGCACCCGTGGGTGCACGTCCTGCACCGGCCGGGCAAGCGCGGCCTCGGGCTCGCCTACGTGCACGGCTTCCGGTGGGCGCTCGAGCGGGAGTACACGCACATCCTGGAGATGGACGCCGACCTCAGCCACCCGCCGGGCGCGATCCCGCGCCTGCTCGAGGCGGCCGCCGACGCCGACCTGGTGCTCGGGTCGCGGTACGTCCCCGGCGGGGGCGTGGTGGGGTGGCCGGTTCACCGGCGGGTGATCTCCCGGGGCGGCTCGCTCTACGCGCGGACGCTGCTCGGTGTCTCGGTGCGCGACCTCACCGGCGGGTTCAAGTGCTTCCACCGGCGCGTGCTCGAGCACGCCGACCTCGAGTCGGTGCACGGCCAGGGCTACGTCTTCCAGATCGAGCTCACCTACCGCACCCTGCGGATGGGCGGCCGGGTGCGCGAGGTGCCGATCACGTTCTGCGACCGGACGACGGGGACGAGCAAGATGACGCCCGGCATCGTGGCCGAGGCCGTGTGGAAGGTGCCGGCGCTGCGTCTTCGGCGATCGCACGCCTCGCACGACGGCCAGCTGCAGCCGGGCGGCGTCACGTCGCTGGTCGCGTCACGCCCGCCGCTATAGTCAAAAGCTCCGGGTTTCGAGACAGGAGCAGGGTCGTGAGCGAACGGTTGATCGAGGTTTCGGACGCCAGCTGGGAGTCCGAGGTGATGGCGGCCGCCGGGCCGGTCGTGGTGGATTTCTGGGCGCCCTGGTGCGGCCCGTGCCGGGTGATGGATCCCATCCTCGACGAGCTCGCGGAGACCCACTCCGGCCGGGTGAAGTTCACGAAGGTGAACGTGGACGACAACATCCAGACGGCCACCCGCTACGACATCCTGTCGATCCCGACCCTCATGGTGTTCGAGGGCGGCGAGGTGCAGAAGAAGCTGATCGGGGCGATCCCGCGGCGGCGGCTCGAGGACGAGCTGTCGACCTGGACGGGCACCGCCGCCTAGGCGCGCAGCACCGCGAGCACGCTGACGCCGGCGACGATCACGGCGGCGCCGGCGATCTGGCGCGGGCCGACGCGCTCGCCGAGGATCGCAAACGACGTGATGGTCGCGACGGCGGCGAACTGCGACCCGAGCACGGCCGGGATCGCGACGCCGTGGTGCGCCCCCGTCACGTAGCTGACGTAGCCGATCAGCTCGGCCGTGGCCGAGAAGCACACCATCCACCAGGCCGCGCCGGGCAGCTGCAGCCGGCCGCGCAGCAGGAGCGGCATCGCGATCACCGCGACGCCGACGATGCGCGCGACCAGGATCGTCCACAGCGCCCCGAGCGCGTCGCCGGCGCGGGCGCTCGCCACCAGGTTGACGCCGAAGAGGCCCGCCGCCGAGAGCGCGTAGAGCGACGGGCGCAGATGCATGTCGGCGGCGTGGCCGCGCATGGTGACGACCACCACGCCGCAGGCGATGACGACCAGGCACGCCGCCACGGCGGCGGTGAGCGTCTCGCCGAGCGCGATCGCGAAGACCGCCGCCAGCGCCCCCTCGGTGGAGGCGATGGGAGCGACGACGCCGACCTTCCCGAGCCGCAGCGCCCGGTACATCATCGAGAGCCCGGCCGCGGAGCCGATGCCTCCGAGCACCGCCCAGGCCCAGGCGCGGCCGGTCGCGTCCTGGGGGAACCCGGACGCGGGCGCGAGCACCACCAGCGCCCCGAGCCCGAGCAGCATGACGTAGGCGAGCGCCTGCTGCGACCCGATCATGCGCGTCGACCGGGACGCGACGACCGTCGAGAGGCCCCATGAGACCGCGGCGCCCAGGCCGCCCAGGATCGGGATCACGCGAAGTGGTCCCAGCCCCGCAGCGTGCGCGGACGGCCCTCGCCGTCGAGCAGCAGCACCTCGCCGTCGCCGGTGAGCCGGCCTACCACGGTGGCCGGCACCGGCAGGTCCGTCCCCTCGGGCACCGCGGCCAGGAGCTCGTAATCCTCGCCGCCCGCCGCCGCCTGCTCGACGGACGCCCCGGGCGTGCGTGGGAGCCGCTCGAGCTCGACCACCGCGCCCGTGCCCGATGCAGCGGCCAGGCGGCCGACGTCGGTGGCGATGCCGTCGGAGAGGTCGAGCATCGCCGTCGCCACCGCCGCCAGCGCCCGGCCCTCCGCCAGGCGCGGGGTCACCCGGTCCAGGTAGCCGCCGGCGGCCTGGCCCCCCAGCGTGCCCGTCACCACCAGCACGTCGCCGGGGCGGCCGCCGGAGCGCAGCACGGGCCGCTCGGCCCGGCCGATGGCCGTCACCGCGACGAGCAGCTGCGCGCTGCGAGAGAGGTCGCCGCCCGCGAGCGGGACGCCGTGCTCGGCCATGCCCGCGGCCAGATCGCGGGCGTCCTCGAAGCCTTCCGGCAGGCCGAAGGCGGCGAGCAGGCAGAGGGGCTCGGCGCCCATCGCCGCCATGTCGGAGAGGCTGGCCGCGGCGGCCCGGTGGCCGATGTCGCGGACGGACAGACGGGGCCCGTCGAAGTGCACGCCGTCGACGAGGATGTCGGTCGAGGCCACGATGCCGCCGGCGAGGACGGCCGCGTCGTCACCGATGCCGACCGTGACGCCGGCGCCCCCGCCCCCGGCGACCGCCGCGATGACGGCCACCAGGTCGTCCTCTGATAGCATGGCGCGCAATGTATCGCGCCCGGTTCACCTTCCCGTTTACCACCCCGCCGGGAGGCGTCTGAGCGCGTACGCGAAGCCCGTCGTGCCGTTTGGAAGCCTCCGCAAGATGCGGGGGCTTTTTTCGTGATGGAGGATGGATCGATGCCGATGACCGTTGCCTATCCCGGCGAGGAGGGCGCGTACGCCGCCGAGGCGGGTGCGCGGCTCTACCCGGAGGCCGAGCTCGTGTCGCTGCGGTCGTGGGCCGACGTCGTCCGCGCGGTCGGCAGGGGAGACGCCGGCTACGGCGTCCTCCCGATCGAGAACTCGCTGGCGGGCCCGATCCCGGAGACCTACGACCTGCTGGCCCACGCGCCCCTGGCGATCGTGGCCGAGACGGTGATCCCCGTCCCCCATTGCCTGGTCGGGCTGGCGGGAACCAACATCGACGCGCTCGCGCGGGTGCACTCCCATCCGGCCGCGCTGGCGCAGTGCCGCCGCTTCCTCTCCTCGCTCCCCGACACCCTGCCCGAGGTGGCGCCGTCGACGGCCTCCGCCGCCCGCCGGGTGGCGGAGGCGGGCGACCCCCGCCAGGCGGCGCTCTCGTCGCGGCGGGCGGCCGACCGGTTCGGCCTGGTCGTCCTCCTGAACGACGTGTCCGACCACGCCGAGAACTACACCCGCTTCGTCAGCGTGGCCAACCACACGCGCCTCGACCGAGACGGGGCGCGGGTGTGGCACACGGCGGTGCGCTTCGTCACCCACCATCATCCGGGCGCACTGCTCTCCGCGATCGAGCCGCTGGCGCGCTACGGCGTGAACATGGTCTCGCTGCAATCGCGCCCGATCCCGGGCCGCCCCTGGAACTACCAGTTCTACGCCGACCTCGAGGGCCACCCGCTGGACGCCGCCGTCGCCACCGCCCTGCGCGAGCTCGAGGGGAACGTGGCCGACATGGGCTACCTGGGCTGCTACCCGGCGTTCGCGCGCGACTGACCGAGCCCGGCCGGGGGAGCGCAAGTGGTATGCTCGCGGCCCCGCGAGCGGTGAAGGGAAGCCGGTGCGAATCCGGCGCGGTCCCGCCGCTGTGAGGGCGTCCGTCCGGCGCACCCATCGGGTGGCCACTGGCCGAGAGGCCGGGAAGGTCAGCAGGACGGCCCGGTTCCCCGGGAAGCCGCGCCCGAGCCAGAAGACCTGCCGCTCGCCGAAACGACGACGCCTCTCGAGGAAGGAGGACACGTTGGCGAGAACTCGCCTCCACCGCCTGGCCGTCCTGGTGGCCGTATGGGCCGCCGCCGGCCTGGCCGCGGCCCAGACCGCGACCGCCGCACCCGTCCACGTCAAGGTGCGGGTGGAAGGTCCCGCGCACACCGTCACCCAGTCCACCCAGGTGCCCATCACCGGCACGTTCGCCGGCCACCAGCTGACCGGCAAGACCGCGCTCGGCGCGCTGCTCGCCGCGAGCCGGCACCGCCACTTCCCCGTCGGCCTCGAGTGGTTCGACTGCTGCGGGTTCTTCGTCAACTCCGTCGCGGGCGTGCCCGGCGACGCGGCCCACTTCTGGGCGTTCAAGGTGGGGCACACGCTCTCGTCCATCGGCGCCGGCGCAGTGCCGGCCACGCCGGGGATGAGCACCCTCTTCTACTACACGACCTTCGACCCCGACACGGGAGCCACCGAGCCGACGCTCGGGCTCGACCCGGCCAGACGGACGATCGCCCGCGGCGGCACGATCACGTTCACGGTCTCGTCGTGGAACGACGCCGGCCACGGCTCCGCCGCCGGCGGGGCCTGGGTGAACGTGGACGGCATCGCGACACGGGCCGACTCCACCGGCCACCTCGCCGTGCGGTTCACGCACACGGGCACGTTCCCGGTACGGGCGACGCTCGCGGGCGCGATCCGCTCGCGCACGATATGGGTGCACGTCACGCGCTCGGCCTCGTCCTGACGGCCACCGCGGTCGCGGCCTGCGGCTCGTCTCTGGCGAAGGCGCCGAGCGGGCCCCGGGCCGCGACCGTGACCGTCACCCGCGGGTTCGGGAGCCACACGCTCTCGGCCGCACGGGCCGCGCCCGGGCAGTCGGCGCTGATGGCGCTGCGCCGGGTCTCCCACGTCTCGACGAGCTACGGCGGCCGCTTCGTCGAGGCCATCGACGGCCTCGCCGGCAACCAGTCGCAGGGGATGGCCTGGCTCTACTTCGTGAACGGCATCCAGGCGAACATCGGGTCGGCCGACTACACCCTGCACCCGGGCGACCGCGAGTGGTGGGACTACCGCTACTGGAACGACCTGATCCAGGTGCCGGTCGCGATCGGCGCCTGGCCGGAGCCGTTCGTCCACGGCTATGGCGGCGACCGGCCGGCGGTGAGCGTCTCCGGGCCCGCGTGCGCCGGCGGCATCCGGACCGCCCTGCGCAAGGCGGGCGCGCGCCTCGTGCGCAGGAGCCGGGACTGGTCGGTGCGGGTCGAGACCTTTGCGCAGGCCGCGTCCGCGCTCTCGTCCAGCCTGTGGCAGGGGCACGGCCTGACGGTCTCCCTCGACGGCGGGCGCGTGATGGTCTATCGCGGCCGCGCCGGGCTGCGGCCCGACCCGCGAGCGCATGCGCTCATCGCCGGCCGCCAGCCCGGGGAGGCGACGGGGAGGTCGGCCGAGGTGATCGTGGCGGGCGACACGGACGCCGCCGCCTGCGCGGCGGCGCAGACGCTGGGCACCGACCCCGGTGCGGTGCACGACGCCTACGCCGTGGCACTGGACGCGTCCGGCCACGTGATCGCCTACGGTGGGAGGCCGTGAAGCCGCTGCCCGCAGCGCTCGTGACCGGGCCGGCCCTGCTCGCCGCCATCGCGGCGTGGAGCCCGCTCTGGCTCGCGGCCGCGACCGCCGGAGCGGCGGCCCTGCTCGCCGTCGCTCCGCCGCCACGGCGGCTGTACGCGGTCACCGCCGTCGGCTCGGGCCTGGTCGTGTTCGCGATCAACCCGTTCGTCTCGGTGCAGGGCCTGACGCTGCTCTGGCAGGGGCCGCACATCCCCGTCCTGGACACCCAGGTCACGGTCGAGGAGGTCGTCTACGGCGCCGGGGCCGGCATGCGCGTGGCCGCCTCCGCGCTCGCGGTCGCGGCGTTCGTGCGCCTGGCCGACCCCGACCTGCTGCTGCGCGCGCTCGCCCGGGTCGCACCGCGGTCGGCGATGATCGCGGCGCTCGCGACGCGTATGCTCCCGGCCCTCGAGCGGGACGCGGCCGGCATCGTCACGGCTGCGCGCACCCGGGCGGCGCGGATGACCTCGCCCCGCACCGCGGCCGACCTGCTCGGCCCGCTGCTGGCGAGCTCGCTCGAGCGCTCGCTGTCGGTCGCCGAGGCGATGGAGGCCCGCGGGTACGGCGGGCCGGGCCGGACGCGCGCGCCGGAGCGGGGGCTGACCGGGCGCGAGTGGGCCCTGTCCGCGATCGGCTCCGCCGCCCTTGCCCTGGTCGCGGCGGCGCTGATCCTCGGCGTGACCGACTTCCGCTACTACGACACGCTCGGCGATCCCTGGCGGCCGGCCGCGATCGCGGGTGCAGCGGCCCTGACGGCCCTCCTGGCGGGGGCGGCGGCGGTGGTGCGATGGCCGCGCTGAGCTTCGAGGGCGTCTCCTACGCCTACCCCGGCGCCGGCCGGCCCGCGCTCGCCGGCATCGACCTCGACATCGAGCCCGGCCAGCTCGTGCTTCTGGTGGGCGCCTCCGGGTCGGGGAAGTCGACGCTCCTGCGGGCCGCGCTCGGGCTCGTCCCCCACTTCCACGGCGGCGAGCTCGGCGGGCGGGTGCGCGTGGCCGGCCTCGACACCCGGGAGCACCGGCCGGGGGCGCTGGCCCGGCACGTCGGCCTGGTGTTCCAGGACCCGGAGTCGCAGCTCGTGATGGGCCGCCCCGATCGCGAGGCGGCGTTCGGGCTCGAGAACCTGGGCCACCCCGCGGGCGAGATCGCCGTCCGTGCCCGCGAGGCGCTGGCGGCGGTCGGGGCCGCGGCGCTCGCCGGCCGGCCCGCGGCCGCCCTCTCCGGCGGCGAGGCACAGCGGGTCGCGATCGCGTCGGTGCTCGCCATGGGCCAGCCGATCCTGCTGCTGGACGAGCCCACGAGCCAGCTCGACCCGGTCGCGGCCGAGGAGCTGCTCGGACTGGTCGTGCGCATCAACCGCGACCGGGGCGTCACCGTCGTCCTGGCGGAGCACCGCACGGGGCGGCTGTTCGCCGAGGCCGACCGCGTGCTCGCGATGGAGGACGGCCGGCTCACCATCGACGCGACACCCCCCGTCGCCGCCCGGGCGCTCGCGGTATCGGCTTCGTGGGCGCTGCCGCCGGTCACGCAGGCGTTCGCGCGCGCGGGCCGCGCCGAGCTGCCGCTGACCGTTCGCGCCGCCCGGTCGCTGATCGCCGCCCCGCCGGCCGCGGCCGTGCCCTCGCTGCCGCCCGCCGCCCCGGCCGCCGGCATCGTCAAGGCGCACAGGCGGCTCGGCGATGTCGAGGCGCTCGCCGGCGCGACGACGGCGTTCGAGCGCGGCCGGGTGACGGCCCTGGTGGGCGAGAACGGCGCGGGCAAGACCACGCTGGCGCGGGCCGCCTGCGGGCTGCTCGAGCTCGACCGCGGCCGGGTCGACCCGGCGCCCTCCCGGGCCGGCTACGTCGGCCAGGACCCCGCTCACTACCTCCTGCACGACACGGCCCGCGACGAGGTCGCCTATGCCCTGCGCAACCTGGGCGTGCCGGCCCCCGAGCGCGCCCGCCGGGTCGAGGAGGCGCTCGCCGCGCTCGGCCTCGAGGGGCTCGGCCACCGCCACCCGCGCGACCTCTCGAGCGGCGAGCGGCAGCGGCTCGCGATCGCCGCCGTGGCGGTGATGGAGCCCGAGCTGCTCGTCCTCGACGAGCCCACCCGGGGCGTGGACGGCCTGCGCAAGCAGGCGCTGGTCGAGCTGGCCCGGTCGCTCGCGGCCGACGGGACGGCCGTCGTCGTGGTCACGCACGACATGGATTTCGCCGCCGAGGCGGCGGACGTGGTCACGAGCATGGCCGCGGGCCGGGTCCTGTCCGACCGGGCGCCGCGCACGCTGCTCGCGTCGGGGATCTTCTTCGTCTCCCAGCTCGGCCTCGCGCTCGGGCGGGCGTCGCAGGCGGATGCCGTCGCCCTCCTGACCGAGCCGCTGGAGGCGGCGCATGTCTAGCGACACGGCCGCACTCGCCCTCCTGGCCGCGATCACGCTCGGCCTGGTCGCGATCGAGACCGGGCCGAGCCGCAGCCGCGAGCTCGCGCTCGTCGCCGCCCTGGCAGCCGCCGCTGCGGGCGGGCGGGTGCTCTTCGCCGCCGTCCCGAACGTCCAGCCTGTGACCATGATCGTCGCGGTGACCGGCATCAGCCTCGGCGCCCGCGCCGGGCTCGCGACCGGGGCCGCGGCGGCCCTGGCGTCCAACGCGTTCCTGGGCCAGGGCCCGTGGACGCCCTGGCAGATGGCCGGCTGGGGGCTCGTCGGCGTCGGCGCGGCGGCGCTCGCGCCCGTCCTGCGCAACCGGCCCGCCCTCGCGCTCTACGGCCTGGCGGCGGGGTTCCTCTTCGACTGGCTGATGGACGTCTGGGCGTGGTCGTCGCTCGGCGGCGGCTCGACGTCCTTCATCGCCCTCGTCTCGACCGGGATCTGGTTCGACGTCGCGCACGCGACGGGGAACGTCCTCCTCGCCGTCGTCGCCGGCCCGACCCTGATCCGCATGCTCGACCGCTACGCCCGCAAGCTGCACGGCACCTTCGTCCCACTGGAGCAGACATGAAGACCATCACCACGATCGTCATCGCCCTCGCCCTCCTCCTCACGACCGCCACCGCGGCGAGCGCCGCCACGGCCGTCCACTACCTGCGCTCCCGCCAGACCGCCTCGGGCGGCTTCGCCGAGGCCGGGGGCGGATCGCCGAGCGCCGTCGTGACCGAGTGGACGATGATGGGGCTGCGCGCCGCCGGCGTCGCCCCGGGCGGTGTGCACCGCAGCGGCGGCAAGACGGCGCTCGCCTTCCTGGCGTCCCGGGCCGGGGGCTGGTCGGACGCGTACGGCCTCGAGCGCGGCGTCCTCGCCGTCGTCGCCGCCCGGGCGAACCCCAGGGCGTTCGCCGGCCGCAACCTCGTCGCCGCGCTGAAGGGCAAGATCGGCAGCCACGGCGGCATCGGGCCGGCCGCCAACTCGACCTACTGGGGCGTGCTCGCCCTGCGCGCCGCCGGCGCGCCGGCGCCCGCCCGCTCGCTCGCCTACATCCGCTCCCGGCGGCACCGCAACGGTGGCTACGCCTGGTCGAAGTCGGCCGCGCCCGACTCGAACGACACGGCGGCCGCCGTGCTCGCGCTCCACGCCGCCGGCGTCGGCTGCGGCGACGTGGCCGTCCGCCGCGGGCTCGCCTATATCCGCAGCGCCCAGGGCGCGTCTCACGGCTACGGGCTCCTGCCCGGGAGCTCCGCCGACAGCCAGTCGACGTCGTGGGCGATCCAGGCCCGCCACGCCTGCGGCCTGCGCAACGCCCGCGCCCGGACGTGGCTGCTCGCCCGCCAGCTGCCGAGCGGCGCCTACAACTACCAGCCCGGATCGACCGTCACGCCGGCGTTCGTGACGGCGCAGGTGCTGCCCGCCGTGCACGGTCGCTGGTACCCGATCCGCTGAGGGCCGGCCGGTGGGGACAGTCCCCGGACGGGGACTGTCCCCGCTCCTCCGCTAGCGCAGCCAGACCGCCACGGACACGACCAGGTAGATCGTGAGCAGCTGGAGGCCCTCCAGCCAGTTCGTCTCGCCGCCGCGCGCGATGAGCGTCGAGCCCAGCGCGGCGGCGGCGAGCGCGGCCAGCTGGAGCGGGTCGAACACGAGGGTGAGGTCGTTGCCCATGACGACGCCGGCGAGCACGGCCACCGCCGAGGCCACGAGCACGATCTGGATGCCGCTGCCGTAGGCGATTCCCATCGCGAAGTCGAGCCGGTTGCGGTAGGCCAGCCGGACGGCGGAGAAGTGCTCGGCGACGTTGCCCACGAACGGCACGATCACGAGCCCGACAAACGGGCGCGGGACGCCCCACGCGTCGACCGCCGGCCTGATCGAGTCGACCAGCACCTCGGACACGACCCCCGTCCCGACTGCCGCAGCCGCGAGCAGGACGATCGCCTGCGTCCGCGACCAACGCAGGCCGCCGGGCTCGCCCGGATCGCGCAACGCGGGCTGCTGGAAGCTGTAGTAGAGGTACGCGGCGTACACGACGACGAGCGCCCCGCCGGTCCACCGGGACAGGAGCTCCGACGCGTTGTGGTCGTGCTCGAGCGCGGCGAACAGGGTCGGGAGGCCCAGCCCCGCGACGCCGAGGACGAGCATCGAGGAGTTCATCGCGGCCACCTTCTCGGTGAACGTCTGGGCGCCGTTGCGCCAGCCGCCGACCACGAGCGACAGCCCCAGCACGAGCAGGATGTTCCCGATGACGGAGCCGATGATCGACGCCCGGGCGATGTCGTCGAGGCCCGCGCGGATGGCGAGCACGACGATCACGACCTCGGGCAAGTTCCCGAAGGTGGCGTTCAGGAGCGCGGAGGCGCGCGGGCCGGCGCTCTCCCCCGCCTGCTCGGTGGCCTCGGCCAGCGCCCACGCGAGCGCGGCCAGGGCGAAGGCCGCCACCACGAAGACGATCTGGCCGCTCGTGCCCGCGATATGGAGCACGACGGCCACGACCGAAACGGCCAGCACGGCGCCGAACCGCTGCAGCTCGGCCTGCGTCACAGATACCAGAAGGAGGTCGCGACGATGGCATAGACCGCCATCAGCTGGGCGCCCTCGAGCCAGTTCGACTCGCCGTCGGAGGCGATCAGGGCCGTGATCGTGACGGCCGCGGCCAGGGCGATGACCTGGATCGTCGGGAACACGAGGTCGAAGTGGTGGGCCGTGAGCAGCGAGGCGAACACCAGCACGGGGGCCACCCCGAGGGCGACCTGGAGCGACGAGCCGAGTGACACCAGCATCGAGAAGTCCATCCGGTCCTGGTAGGCGATCTTGAGCGCGACGATGTTCTCGGCGATGTTCCCGACGATCGGGACGATCACGAGCCCGAGGAACGCGGCCGAGATGCCGATGTCGGCGATCACCGCGTCGAGGGTGCCCACGAAGACGTCCGAGATAACCGCGACCGCCGCCGTCGACGCGAGCAGCGCGGCCATCGCTGCCCGGCCGCTCCAGTGCGCGAGGCCGGTCGGCGGATGGCCGCCGCCCGCCGTGCGGAAGTAGTAGACGAGGCTCAGGGCGTACAGCAGGAACAGCACGGCCGCGGTCACGTCCGAGATCGTCTGCACGTCGGAGCCCGTCCCCCGCGCCGCCGCGAAGGCGGTCGGCAGGCCCAGGCCGATGACGGCGAGCGCGAGCATGGACGAGTTCATGCCCGCCACCCGGCGGTCGAACGTCTGGGTGCCGTGGCGCACGCCCCCGACGACGAACGAGGCGCCCAGGACGAGCAGGGTGTTCCCGAGGATCGACCCGGTGATCGAGGCCGTCGCCACCTCGAGCTGCCCGGCCCGGATGGCGAAGATCGTGATGATGAGCTCGGCCGCGTTGCCGAATGTCGCGTTCAGCACGCCGCCGATCTTGGGGCCGCTGCTCTCGGCCAGCTGCTCGGTCGACATCCCGACGACCCAGGCCAGCGTGAGCAGCGCAAGCCCCGAGCCCAGGAACACCGCGGTGTTCGGCGCCGAGCCCAGGTCGAGGGCGACCGCAAGCACGCTGCAGCCGGCGGCGACCGCCACGGAAGCCGTCTCGAACCGGTTGGGGCGTCGCGTCGCCGTGGCGCCGGTCACCGGCCGGCTACTCCTGGAACGCGCCCATGCTGCGGAATTTGGCCCGCCGCCCGGCGCGGCGCTGCGCCGGCGGCACGGCCGCGATCACCTCGAGCTCGAGCTGGACCGCGTCGCCGAGCAGCTCCGCAGCCCGGTCGCGGTCGCGGTGGGCGCCGCCCGACGGCTCGGACACGATCAGGTCGACGACGCCGAGGGCGAGACACGCCTCGGCGGTCGGGCGCAGCGCCGCGGCGGCCCGCTTGGCCTCGCCCGCGTCCTTCCACAGAATGGCGGCGCAGCCCTCGGGCGAGATGACCGTGTAGACGGCGTTCTGCTGCATGAGCACCCGGTCGGCGACGCCGATCGCGAGCGCGCCGCCGGACGAGCCCTCGCCGATGACGCAGGCGATCACGGGCACCGGGACGCGCATGAGCGTGAGCTGCGCCCGGGCGATCGCCCCGGACTGGCCGCGCTGCTCGGCGCCGACGCCCGGCGCGGCCCCTGGCGTGTCGATCAGTGTCACGATCGGGAACCCGAGCCGGCCGGCGAGGCTGAAGACGCGCATCGCCTTGCGGTAGCCCTCCGGGCTCGGCATGCCGAAGTTGCGGTAGGTGCGCTGCTTGAGGTCGCGGCCCTTCTGGTGGCCGACGAAGGCGACGGACTGGCCCCGGAACGAGCCGATCCCGGCGACGATGGCGGGGTCGTCGCCCTCCGCCCGGTCGCCGTGGAGCTCGATGAAGTCGTCGCAGATCCGCTCGAGGTAGTCGAGCGTGTAGGGCCTGTCCTGATGGCGGGCGAGCTGCACCGCATGCCAGGCGTCGCGTTCGGCGCCGCGGCGGCGGAAGAATCCGAACCGCTCTCGCTCAGTCGCCGACATCGGGGCCTCCGTTCCGGGACGGCTTCGGGCCCGACACCCGCCGGCGCACGCTCGCGAGCGCGCGGCCGATGGCGCCGACCGGGTCGATCTCGCCGACGAGCGACGGCGGCCGGTACGGCGATCCCCCGGCCAGGATGGCTGCGACGCGGGCGACCATGTCGCGCAGCTCCGGCCGGGGCACGATCAGGTCGACGTGGCCGTGACGGTAGTTGGACTCGGACAGGCCGAAGTCGTCCGGCAGGCTCTCGCGCGTCGTCTGCTTCACCACCCGCGGGCCGGAGAACGAGAGCAGCGCGCCGGGCTCGGCCATCACCACGTCGCCGAGTGCGGCGAAGCTGGCCGCGACGCCGCCGGTGGTGGGATGGACGAGCACGGAGATGAACGGCCGGCCCGCCTCCTGCAGCTCGTCGACCGCGGCCACGGTCTTCGCCATCTGCATCAGGGCGAGCACGCCCTCCTGCATGCGGGCTCCGCCCGAGGCCGAGACGGACACGAGCGGCAGGCGCCGGTCGAGCGCGAGGTCGGCGGCGCGGGCGAACTTCTCGCCGACCACCGATCCCATGGAGCCGCCCAAGAAGGAGAAGTCCATGACGGCGAGCGCCACCGGCGTCCCGCCGATCGCGGCGGCGCCGACGACGGCCGCGTCGCGTAGGCCCGTCGAGCGCACTGCGGCCTCGATCCGCTCCGGATACGGCTTCGAGTCGGTGAAGGCGAGCGGGTCGGAGGAGTACAGGCCGGCGGCGATCTCGGCGAAGGAGCCCTCGTCCACGAGCTGGAGGATCCGCTCCCGGGCGGTCACGGGGAAGTGGTGGCCGCAGTTGGTGCACACGCGCAGGTTGCGCACCATCTCGTCCTCGCGGTAGTGCGACGCGCAGGTCGGGCAGGTGTTGCGGGTGCGGTGGGCCGGCTCGCCCGGGCCGTCCGGCTCGTCGGTGCGGCTGATGTCGACGTTGATGTTCTGCGCCACTGCCCTTTCCCCCGGTCGCCCGGTCAGTCCCCGTCGTCCCAGCGGCGGAGCACCAGCACCGCATTGTGCCCGCCGAACCCGAACGAGTTCGACACCGCCACCTTCACGTCGGCCTCGCGGCCCACGTTCGGGATGTAGTCGAGGTCGCACTCGGGGTCGGGGTCGGTCAGGTTGATCGTCGGCGGCAGGAACCCGTCCCGCATGGCAAGCGCCGTCACCGCCACCTCGACCGCACCGGTCGCGCCGAGCAGGTGGCCGGTCTCGCTCTTCGTCGAGGAGATCGGCATCCGGGCCGCCTCCTCGTCGCCGAGCGCGATCTTGAGCGCCCGCGTCTCGGCCGCGTCGCCGGCCGGCGTGGACGTCCCGTGCGCGTTCACGTAGCCGATGTCGGCCGGCGCCACCCCGGCGTCCTGCATCGCCATCGTCATCGCCCGGGCCGGGTTCGTCCCCACCGGGTCGGGCTCGGTGACGTGGTGGGCGTCGCTGGACATGCCGTAGCCGAGCACCTCGGCGTAGATGCGGGCGCCACGGCCGCGGGCCCGCTCGAGCTCCTCGAGCACGAGCACCGCCGAGCCCTCGGACAGGATGAAACCGTCGCGGCCGGAGTCGAAGGGGCGGCTCGCGCCCTCGGGATCGTCCGTCCGCCGCGAGAGCGCGCGCATGGTGCCGAACCCGCCCAGCGCGAGCGGCGCGATCGGCGCCTCGACCCCGCCCGCCAGCATCACGTCGGCCATCCCGGCGCGAATGTACATGGTCGCGTTGCCGAGCGACATGCCGGACGCCGCGCAGGCGGTGCACTCCGTCGTGAGGGGCCCGCGCGTCCCGAGCGCCATCGACACCTCCGCGGCGCCCATGTTCGCGATCAGCGCCGTCACCCAGAACGGGTTCAGCCGGTCGGGGCCCGCCTCGAACAGCTTGAAGTGGGCCACCTCCTGCGTCTTCAGCCCGCCGATACCGGTTCCCATCGAGCAGCCGATCCGCGCGGCGTCGGCCGCGATGTCGAGGTCGGCGTCGGCGACCGCCTGCGAGGCCGCCGCGACGGCGAGGTGCGCGAACCGGTCGGTCTTGCGCACCGTCCGCCTGTCCATGTGCTCGGTCGGATCGAAGTTCTTCACCTGCCCGGCGATGTTCACCGTGCCCTCCGGCATGTCGAAGCCCTCGACATGCGCGATGCCCGAGCGGCCGGCCCGGATGCTCGCCCACGTGTCCTCCATGGTGAGCCCGTTCGGCGTGACCGCGCCCATGCCGGTGATCACGACCCGCCGCCTGCCGTTCGCGCTCATATCCCCAGCCCTCCGTCCACTGCCAAGACGTCTCCTGTCACGAAGGCCGCCGCGTCCGACACGAGGAAGCGAACCGCGCGGGCGACGTCGGCCGGATCGCCGAGCCGTCCGAGGGGCGTCCCCGCCAGGATCGCCTCGCGCGCCGGCTCGGGCAGCGCATCCGTCAGCTCCGTCGAGATGTACCCGGGCGCGATCGCGTTCACGCGGATGCCGCGCCCGCCGAGCTCCTTCGCGAGCGCCTTCGTCAACCCGATCAGGCCCGCCTTCGACGCGGCGTAGTTCGTCTGCCCAGCGTTCCCGTGCACCCCGACCACCGAGCTCATGGTCACGATGGCGCCGGCCCGCCGCTTCAGCATGGGTCGCGCGACCGCCCGGCAGGTGAAGAACGCGCCGCCGAGGTTCGTGTCGACCACGGCCCGCCAGTCGTCGTCGGAGAGCTTCATGATCAGGTTGTCGCGCGTGATCCCCGCGTTGCAGACGAGAATCGCGATCGGCCCGACGTCCGACTCGACCTCGTTCACGAGCGCCGCCGCGCCGTCAGGCCTCGAGATGTCGCCCGCGACCGCCCGCGCGCGACCGCCCACCTCGCGGATCTCGGCGCAGACGGCCTCGGCCGCCTCGGCGGAGCTCACGTAGTTCACGACGACCTCCGCCCCCGCGTCGCCGAGCTCGCGCGAGACGGCAGCGCCGATCCCTCGCGAGCCGCCCGTCACCAGGGCGACCCGCCCCTTCAGCTCACGATCGGGCAAGGCTCGCCTCCGCCGCCTTCAGATCCTCGGGCGATCCGACCGAGACCGCGGTGACCGACTTGTCGATCCGCTTCACGAGGCCGGCGAGCACGCCGCCCGGGCCGACCTCGACGAACGTGCGCACGCCGTCGGAGACGAGCCCCTGCACGGACTGGGTGAAGCGCACGGGCGCGGTCACCTGCTCGACGAGCAGGCCGGGCACGCGGTCGACGGTCTCGAGCTTGCTGGACACGGTCGACATGAACCGGGTGCGCAGCTCGCCGAAGTTCGCGGCCCGCAGCGCCGGCTCGAGCCGGTGCGCGGCGTCCTCGACGAGCGGGCTGTGAAACGCGCCGGACACGCGTAGGCGCACCACCTTCGCGCCCAGCTCGCGCGCCTTCTCGCCGACGCCGGCCACCCCGTGCTCGCGCCCCGAGATCACGAGCTGGCCGGGGCAGTTGTAGTTCGCGGGCCACACGTCGCCCGTCTCGATGCACAGGCGCTCGACCTCGGCGTCCTCCAGGCCGAGCACGGCCGCCATCGCGCCGCGGGCCTTCGAGGCCGCCATCGCCAGGCCGCGCTCGCGCACGAGCCGCGTGACCACGCCGACGCCGACGCTGTCGGCGGCCGCGATGGCCGCGTACTCGCCGACGCTGTGCCCGACGACAACGTCGGGCTTGATCCCCAGCCGCTCCTGGATCGCCCGCAGCGCGGCGAGGGACGTGGCGACGAGCGCGGGCTGCGTCACCTCGGTCTGGGAGAGCTCCTCGATCGGCCCCTCGAAGCACACCCTGCGGAGATCGAAGTCAAGCTCCTCGGACGCCTCGTCGAACACCGCGGCGGCCTCGGGGAACTGCGCGACGAGGTCGCGCCCCATACCCACGCGCTGGCTTCCCTGCCCCGGGAAACAGAACGCAACCTTGCTCATCCTCGCTCCTTGAGAGGGATTGTCCATTCCATCACGCACGAGCCCCACGAGAGGCCGCCGCCGAACCCGACCATCAACACGACGTCTCCGGGCCGGATCCGCCCGGAACGGTATGCCTCGTCGAGGCAGATCGGGATCGACGCCGCCGACGTGTTGCCGTAGCGGTCGACGTTGGCCACCACCTTCTCGGCAGGGATACCCAGCCGGCGGGCGGCGTGCTCGATGATCCGCAGGTTGGCCTGGTGGGGGACGAAGACGTCGACGTCGTCCACCGTCATGCCGATCGCGTCGAGCACGCGGGCGGCCGACTCCACGCTGACCGTTGTCGCGAACTTGTACACCTGGGGGCCGTCCATCGTCACGTAGGGGCCGGCGGCGGGCGCCCGCGAGTGTCCGGCGGCGGCCACCTTGAGCAGGTCGCCGCCCTCGCCGTTCGATCCCAGCTCGAACCCGAGCAGGCCGCTGTTCGAGCCGTTCCCACGCAGCACGACCGCGCCCGCGCCGTCGCCGAAGAGGACGCAGGTCGACCGGTCGTCCCAGTCGAGCAGGCGCGAGAACACCTCGCACCCCACGACCAGGGCGGTGTCGGTGAGGCCCGCGGCCACCTGGCCGTAGGCCTGGGCGAGCGCGAACACGAAGCCGGTGCAGGCGGCCGACAGGTCGTAGCCGGGCACGCCGGCCGCGCCCAGGCGCTCGCCGATCAGGGCCGCCGTGGCCGGGAAGTAGTAGTCGGGGCTGGCCGTGGCGACCACGATCAGGCCGAGCTCGGAGGCGTCCATACCCGCCATCTCGATCGCGCGCTCCGCCGCGGCGGTGCCGAGGTCGGCCGCCGACTCCGCGTCGGACGCGATCCGCCGTTCGCGGATCCCGGTGCGGCTGGAGATCCACTCGTCGCTCGTGTCGATGCGGGTCGCGAGCTCGTCGTTCGTCATCACCCGCTCGGGCGCGAAGGACCCGATCCCGAGCATCTCGACGCCGCGGCGGCAGGCCGCGATCACGCGCCCGCCTCGACCGTGGTGAGCGCGAAGGTGATCCCGGCCCGGCAGGCCAGCTCTCCGCCGACGTGGGCGCTCGCATCCGCCTTGCCGATCGGGCCCCGCAGCCGGGTGATGTGGCACTCGAGGTCGAGCACGTCGCCGGGCCGGACGATGCGCTTGAAGCGGACGTCGTCGATGCCCGCGAACAGGGCCAGCTTGCCCGCGAAGTCGGGGTGGGCCAGGCCGCACACGGCGCCCAGCTGCGCCAGCGCCTCGACCTGGAGCACGCCGGGCATGATCGGGTTCCCGGGGAAGTGCCCGGCCAGGTACCAGTCGTCCGGCTTCACCAGGTAGCGGCCGGCGGCGCGCACGCCCGGGTCGAGCTCCGTCACCTCGTCGACCAGCAGGAACGGGTCGCGGTGGGGGATGATCGCGCGGATGCCGTCGCGATCGAGCGGGGCCGTCACTGACCGGCCGCCGCGAGGGCCGGCGCCATGGCATCGCGCATGCGCAGCCGGCCGCGGTGGGCGTGGCACTTGACCGTGCCCACCGGCATGTCCATCGCCTCGGCGATCTGCTCGTAGGAGAGCGAGAGCACGTCCTTCATCACCAGCACGCGGCGCTGGTGCTCGGAGAGGCTCGCCATGCAGGCACGCAGCTCGGCCCGCTGCTCGCGCTGCACCGCCACGTCCTCGGGCACCTCCGCGGCCGGAGCCTCCGGCACGGCCTCGAGCGGCTGGTGACGGCGGCGGCGCTGGCGCACGGCCAGGTCGCGGCAGGTGTTCGCCACGAGGCTGTGGAGCCACGTCTGGAACCGGGCCTCCCCCCTGAACTGTCCGATCCGCGTGCACAGCTTGGCCAGCGCCTCCTGGGCGGCGTCCTCCGCATCCTGGGTGTCCGAGAGCAGGTACGCGGTCAGCCGGCGAACGCCCGGAGCATGCCGCTCGACGAGCGCCTCGAGCGCCCGCTCGTCGCCGTCCTTGGCGCGTACCGCGAGCACCAGGTCGGAGAGGGATTCGTACGCCGGCCGGTCACGTACCCGATCACGGACCTTCAGACGCGCTTCCGCGCGTTTGGGTTGCGGGAACATGAGGCGCAGTATTGTAGTGATGACGTGGAGGACTCGCTCCGGCCCGAGGCCGTCTCGCCGCTGTTTCGAGGCCGGTTCGGCCATCCCTACATCTACCGCCCCAGCTGCCCGAGCACCCAGGACCTCGTGCGCGGGCTGGCGGAGGGCGCCGTGGCCTCGTGCGAGCAGCAGACCGCCGGGCGCGGCCGCATGGGGCGCGAGTGGATCAGCCCGTGGGGCGCGGGCGTGCTCTTCTCGCTCGCGCTCACGCCGCGCACGCCGCCCGCGCGGCTGCCGCCGTTCGGCCTCGTCGTCGCCGAGGCGGTGTGCGAGGCCTGCTGGCCCGACGCGAAGGTGCGCTGGCCCAACGACGTCGTCGCCGCCGGGCACAAGCTGGCCGGGGTGCTGGCCGAGGTGCGGGAGGGCCGGCTGGTCGTCGGGGTGGGCGTGAACGCGAACCACTCAGCCGAAGAGCTGCCGCCGGGCGCCAGGGTGCCCGCGACGTCCCTGCGGATCCTGCGCGGAGCGCCGGTCGACCGGGCCCAGCTCCTGGCCGACATCGTCGCCTCGATCGAGGCCCGCTACGCCGGGTTCGAACGGTACGGGTTCACCGGTCTCGAGCGGGACGAGCTCCGCGGCCGCCGCGTCGAGCTCACGGGCGGAGCGACCGGCCTCTGCACGGGCGTGGACGGCGAAGGCCGGCTCGTGGTCGACGGGCGCGCCCACACGTCGGCCGAGGTGACCGCGGTTCTCGTGGACGAGGACGGCGGCAACTACCATTCAGTCGAGGCGACGGCGGAGTGCCAGGACGGATCCTGATCGCGGCGGTGGCGGCCCTCGCGCTCCTCGTGGGAGCGACGGCGGGGCCGGCGCAGGCCGCGGACGGGCGGCCGCTCGTCCTGGCGATGCGGCTCGACACCGAGATCAACCCCGTCTCCGCGAGCTTCGTCAAGGACTCGGTCTCGCGCGCCGAGAGCGACGGCGCCGCCGCCCTGGTGATCCTGATGGACACGCCCGGCGGCGACTCGAACTCGATGAACGACATCATCCAGGCGGAGCTCCACGCAAAGGTGCCCGTGATCGTCTACGTCGCGCCCGAGGGCGCCAGGGCCGCGTCGGCAGGCGCCTTCATCACCATGGCGTCCGACGTGGCGGCCATGGCGCCCACCACTCACATCGGCGCCGCCACCCCGATCGACGCATCGGGCCAGAACCTGGGCTCCGACCTGCGCCGCAAGGTGCTGCACGACTCCGTCGCCCAGATCACCGGCCTGGCCGCGGCCCACGGCCGCAACACCCGCCTCGCCCGGCTCATCGTGACCAACGCGAGCGAGTACACGGCCGCCCAGGCGCTCCACCGCAACCTGATCGAGCACGTGGCCCGCAGCCTGCCTGTACTGCTCGACCAGCTCGACGGCACCACCACCGCGTACCGCCAGAAGCCCATCGTGCTGCACACGGCGAACGCCCGGATCGAGCGGATCGGGATGCCGTGGACGCTCGAGCTCCTGAACATCCTGATCGACCCGAACCTGCTCTACCTGCTCTTCCTGGGCGGGATCGTCGGCATCGGCTACGAGATCTTCCATCCCGGCGTCATCCTGCCGGGGACGCTCGGCGGGGTGTCGCTGATCCTGGCGCTCTTCGGGTTCTCGATCGTCTCGATCAACCTGGCCGGGGTCGTGCTCATGATCTTCGGGGTCGTCCTGCTCGGGCTGGAGGCGTGGGTCTCGGCCCACGGCCTGATGGGACTCTCCGGGGTGATCGCGATCGCGGCCGGGGGCCTCATGCTCTTCCGCACCCCCGGCGAGGGCGTGAGCCCGTTCCTCGTGATCGGCATGAGCGTCGTCGTGGGTGTGCTGCTCGCCTTCGTCGCCACCAAGGTCGTCCAGGCCCGCCACCGGCCCGTGATCGCGGGCGGCGGCTCCCTCACCCTCGTCGGCCGCACCGCGGTCGTCCGCACCCGGCTCCAGCCGCGCGGCCAGGTGTACCTGCACGGCGAGCTGTGGCAGGCCGAGGCCGCCGACGGCGAGGACGTCGATCCCGGCCGTGAGGTGGTCGTCGAGGGCGTCGAAGGGCTTACCCTGCGGGTGACGCCGGCCCCCGCGCCCACCACCGAAGGAGCTCCCACGTGACCCTGCTCGCCACCTCGCTCGCCCCGATCATCGTCGTGGCGGTGCTCGTCGCCTTCGCGATCGCCCTCCTGGCGAGCTCGGTTCGCGTCCTGCGCGAGTACCAGCGCGGCGTCGTGTTCCGGCTCGGCCGCCTGCTCGGCGCGCCCAAGGGCCCGGGCCTCTTCCTGCTCATCCCGATCATCGACCGGATGGTGCAGGTCGAGCTGCGGACGATCACGCTCGTCGTGCCGCCGCAGGAGGTCATCACCCGCGACAACGTGCCGGTGCGCGTGAACGCCGTCGCCTACTTCCGCGTCGTCGACCCGACCGCGGCGATCGTCGAGGTGGCCGACTTCGGCCTCGCGACGTCGCAGATCTCGCAGACGACCCTGCGCAGCGTGCTCGGCCAGCACACGCTGGACGAGCTCCTGTCCGAGCGGGACAAGATCAATCAGATCCTGCAGCAGATCATCGACGAGCAGACCGCGCCCTGGGGCATCAAGGTGAGCGTGGTCGAGGTGAAGGACGTCGAGATCCCGTCCGGCATGCAGCGGGCGATGGCGCGCCAGGCCGAGGCCGAGCGCGAGCGGCGGGCGAAGGTCATCGCCGCCGAGGGCGAGTTCCAGGCGTCGTCCAAGCTCGCGGACGCCGCGGCGGTGATCGCCGAGCACCCGATCGCGCTCCAGCTGCGCTACCTGCAGACGCTGCTCGAGATCTCGGGCACGAACAACACGGCGACCATCCTGCCGGTCCCGATCGACCTGCTGCGCGCACTGCGGCCCGGAGGGGACGCCGAATAGCGCTCGATCTGCGCCGCAGCCCCCTCACGGGGGTGCCGGTCGTCGTCGCTCCGGGCCGGTCGGCCCGGCCGGGGGCGCTCGGCCGCACGACCCGCATCGCCGACGCGGCCCAATGCCCGTTCTGCGAGGGCCACGAGGCGATGACGCCGCCCGAGGTGCTCGCGCTCGGCCGCACCGGCGCGGCCGACACGCCGGGCTGGACGATACGCGTCGTCCCGAACAAGTTCCCGGCCATCCCCGGCCAGGAGGTCGTGATCCACGGTCCCGCCCACGTGGCGGCGTTCGCGGAGCTGCCCGGCGAGGTGGTGCGCGAGGCGCTCGTCGCCTGGGGGCTGCGCCGGGAGCACCACCGCGCCGCCGGGGCCGCCTACCTCCTGGCGGCGATCAACGAGGGCCCGGCGGCCGGCGCATCGCTCGACCACTCCCACTCCCAGCTCGTCCCGTTCGACCACGTCCCGCCCGCAGTCGCCGACGAGCTGCCGGCATTCGCGGGCGAGTGCGCGCTGTGCACCGCGCTGCGCGACGAGGAGGCGCGCACGATCCGCCGGGCCGACGGCCTGCGCACGTTCGCCCCCGCCTGGAGCCGGTTCGCCTACGAGCTGTGGATCGTGCCCGAGGCGCACGGCGGCGAGCCGGAGGCCCCCGCGCTGGCCGACGCGCTCCTGGACGCCGCCCGCAGCCTGCGGGCGGCCCTCGGCGAGGGGCTGGCCTGGAACGCCGTCCTGCACGCGCCGCCCCTGCGCGGCGACGACCCGTTCCACTGGCACGTCGAGATCTGGCCGCGGCTCGCGGTCGCCGCGTCGGTCGAGCTGGGCGCGGGCATCTGGGTCAACATCGTCGACCCCGACGTGGCCGCGCGCGAGCTGCGGTCCGGGTAGACGACAACCGGGGACAGTCCCCGGACGGGGACTGTCCCCTACCCGTCGCCGGGTTGACCGTCCGAGTCCGCGTCGACGTCGAGCTCGGTCTGGGCGTCGTCGGGCGCCTGCGGCTCGGTCACCCGGGCGATGCTTCCAACCCTGTCGTCGCCGCGTAGGTTCATCAGCCGCACCCCCTGGGTGGGCCGGCCCATGCGCGAGATGCCGTCGACCGCGGTGCGGATGATCGTGCCCTCGCGGCTGATCAACATCACCTCGAAGCCGTCGCGCACGATCATCGCCCCGGCCAGGCGCCCGCGCGCCTCGGTGTAGCGGATCGTGAGCACGCCCATCGTCCCGCGGCCCTTGGTCGGATACTCCTCGACCCGGGTCCGCTTGCCGAAGCCGTTCTCGGTCACGACCAGCAGGTCCTGTTCGTCGTGGGCGATCTCGACGGCGATCACCTCGTCGCCCTTGCGCAGCTTCATGCCCGCGACGCCGGTGGCGTCGCGGCCCATCGGCCGCACGTCCTTCTCGGCGAAGCGCACGGCCTGCCCGTTGCGCGACACCATCAGCACGTCGTCGGCGCCGTCGGTCAGGCGGACCCCGATCAGCTCGTCCCCCTCGCGCACCTTGAGCGCGATGATGCCGTCGGCCCGCAGCACCGTGTCGTACGCCTTGAACTCGGTCTTCTTGACGACACCGTTGCGGGTCGCGAACAGCAGGTAGCGGCCCTCGCCGTAGTCGCGCGTCTCGATCACGGCCCGCACCTTCTCGTCCTGGCGCAGCGGCAGCACGTTCACGAGCGCGCGGCCCTTCGACTGGCGGTTGCCGGTCGGGAGCTCGTGCACCTTCACCCGATAGACCTTGCCGACGGTCGTGAAGAAGAGCAGGTAGTCGTGCGTGGAGGCGACGAACAGGTGCTCGATGTAGTCGTCCTCCTTGGTGTCCATGCCCATCACGCCGACGCCGCCACGGCCCTGGACGCGGTAGGCGCTGAGGGCCAGCCGCTTGATGTAGCCCGAGCGGGTGATCGAGATGACCATGTCCTCCTCGGCGATGAGCTGCTCGAGGTCGATCTCGCCCTCGGCCGGCAGGATCTCGGTGCGGCGCTCGTCGCGGAACTGGTCGCGCACCTCGACGAGCTCCTCGCGGATCACCCCCATCAGCCTGGTCTCGTCGGCCAGGATGCCGCGCAGCTCCGCGATCCGCTCCAGCAGGTCGGCATGCTCGTCCTGGATCCGCTTGCGCTCGAGCCCCGTCAGCGCGCGCAGGCGCATGTCGAGGATGGCCTGGGCCTGGATCTCCGTCAGCTCGAACCGCTCCTGGAGCCCGGTGCGAGCCGTGTCGGCGTCGTCGGCGGCGCGGATGAGGGCGATCACCGCGTCGAGGTTGTCGAGCGCGATCAGGTAGCCCTCGAGCACGTGCGCCCGCCGCTCGGCCCGGTCGAGCTCGAACTTGGTGCGGCGGGTGACGACCTCCTTCTGGTGGTCGAGGTAGTGCACG
>JAICJM010000125.1 GCA_025928435.1 Thermoleophilia bacterium | reverse complement strand
TCACGGGCGGGTCACGGCCCCCTCGCTCGCGGACGAGACCAGGGCGGCGTACTTCGCGAACACCCCGTGCTCGTAGCGCGGCTTCGGCGGCGACCAGTCGCGCAGGCGAGCCGCGATCTCGTCGTCGGAGAGCAGCACCCGTAGCTCGCGCTTCTCCACGTCGAACTCGATCGTGTCGCCGTCCTGTACAGCGGCGATCGGGCCGCCGTGGGCCGCCTCCGGCGTGACGTGGCCGGCCATCAGCCCGTGGGTGGCGCCCGAGAAGCGGCCGTCGGTGAGCAGCGCGACCTCCTCGCCCAGCCCCTCGCCCACGATCGCCGCGGTGACGTGCAGCATCTCGCGCATGCCCGGCCCGCCGGCGGGGCCCTCATACCGGATCACGACGACGTCGCCCGCCTTGATCGCCCCTGCCTTGACCGCGGCGAAGCAGTCCTCCTCGCAGTCGAACACGCGCGCCGGGCCGCTGTGCCACAGGCGCTCATGGCCCGCCAGCTTGACGACGCACCCGTCCGGCGAGAGGTTCCCGCGCAGGATGGCGAGGCCGCCGGTGGCCTTCAGGGGCGACTCGATCGGCACGACGACCGGCTGGCCCGGCGTCTCGACGGCCTGGTCGACGATCTCGCCCATCGTGCGGCCGTCGACGTTGCGGGCGCCCGCGTGGACGAGCTCGCGCTTGCGCAGCTCGCGGGCGACGAGGGCGACGCCGCCGGCGTCGAAGAGGTCGGTCGCGACGAACTGCCCGCCGGGCTTGAGGCTGGCGACGATCGGCGTCCGCGCCGCGATCTGGTCGAACTCGTCGATCGAGAACGGGATCTGGAGCTCGTGCGCGATCGCCAGCAGGTGCAGGACGCCGTTGGTCGAGCCGCCGGCCGCCGCCACCGACGCGGCCGCGTTCTCGATCGCCTCGCGGGTGATGATATGCGAGGGGCGGATGTCCTCGCGCACGAGCTTCATCGCCAGGCGCCCGCACTCCTCGGCGGCGTCGCCCTTGCCCCGGTTGAGCGCCGGGATGCCGTTCAGGCCGGCCGGGCTGATGCCGAGGAAGTCGAGCGCCATCGACATCGTGTTGGCGGTGTACTGGCCGCCGCAGGCGCCCGCGCCCGGGCAGGCGGACGACTCCACCTCGTGCAGCTCGGCGGCGTCGATCTTGCCGGCGGCGTACGCCCCGACCGCCTCGAACACGTCCTGGATCGTGATGTCGCGGCCGCGGAACGTCCCCGGCGCGATGGTGCCGTTGTAGAGCGCCAGCCCCGGCACATCGAGCCGGCAGAGCGCCATCGCGGCAGCCGGGATCGTCTTGTCGCAGCCGACGATGCAGACGAGGCCGTCCATCAGGTGCCCGCGCACGACGAGCTCGATCGAGTCGGCGATCAGCTCGCGGCTGATCAGCGACGCCTTCATCCCCTCGGTGCCCATCGTGACGCCGTCCGAGATCGAGACGGTGTTGAACTCCATCGGCGTGCCGCCCGCAGCCCGGATGCCGGCCTTCACGCGCTGCGCCAGCTCGCGCTGGTTGAAGTTGCACGGCATGGTCTCGATCCACGTCGTGGCGACGCCCACCAGCGGCTTCGCGAGGTCGTCGTCGGTGAAGCCGATCGCCTTCAGCATCGACCGCGCAGCGGCCCGGTCGGGGCCGTCGGTGAGCGCGGCGCTGTGGCGTTTGGCGGGGTCTGAGGGGCGGTCGTACGGATTCGTCGGCATGGCGGCCTAGCCTACCGCGCCGCTATGCGGAGCGAGCCTCCACCGCCACGTAGAGCCCCCACGCCCGGCCCGACTCGAACAGCTCGTCCGGGTCGACGTCGCCGACCTCGCCGAGCACGTGCGGCGTGGGGTCGTCCTTCGTCGAGCCCCACACCATCTTGCGCGGGGGCGGCTCCTCGACCTGTGCCAGGTGGTCGCCGCGCTCCTGGGCGGCGAGCAGCTCCTCGCCCGCCGGCCCGTCTGCGTATCCCTTTCCCATCCGGCAAGTGTAGTCTGGGGCCGACGTGGCGGAGGACGTGACGGGGATCGCCGGCTCGGCCGGAGGGGGCGTCTCGGGCGCAGCGATCCTGCGGCTCGCGGCCGCGTCCGGGGCCCTCGCCCTCGCGGTGACGATCGTCGGCGGCGAGTGGCTCGGCTGGAGGTGGACGGGCTTCGCCGACAACAACACCGTCTGGGACTGGCTGCACCTGCTCGTCCTGCCCGCCGTGCTGACGGTCGCCCCGGTCTGGTACGGCACCCGCCGCAGCGCCAGGGTCGAATGGCGGCTGCTGCTCGGGGCGGTCGCGATCGCGTTCGTCGTCCTGCTCGCCGGCGGATACTGGCTCGGCTGGACGTGGATCGGGTTCGACGGGCGCACGCTCTGGGATTGGCTCGAGCTGCTCGTGCTGCCCGTCGCAGTGACCGCCTTCCCCATCTGGCTGGCGCTGCGGCGGCGGGTGCACCCGCAGGTGCGCCGGCTCGGGACGGCCCTGCTGGGCGGCTTCCTCGTCCTCGTGGCGGCGGGCTACGGCTTCCACTGGGAGTGGACCGGGTTCCCCGGAAACACGCTCTGGGACTGGCTGCACCTGCTGCTTGTCCCGTTCGTGCTGCCCGTCGTGCTCGCGTGGTTCTCGGCCTCGATCGAGCGCGTCGAGGAGGACGCGCGCGAGCGGGGAGTCAGCTCCGAGACGCGCGCCGCAGCAGGCTGAGCAGCTCCTCGCGGTTCGGCGGCGGCGTCATCGACCGCAGCTCGGGCCGCTCGAGCGCTCCGTCGGCGACCGCGTCCAGCTGCTCCGGGCGCACGCCCAGCTCGGTCAGCGTCCGCCGGCCGCCGCCGAGCGCGGTGACCCGCTCCGGCAAGCCGTCGACCGGCACCTCGAGAGCCTCCGCGAGCCGGCCCACCGCGTCCGGCTCGCGCCCGCGCATCGCGGCGAGCACCTGCGGGAGCATGGTCGCGTTCGTGGCCGCGTGCGGCGTCCCGCATGTGCGGACGATCGTCTGGCAGAGCACGTGGTGGAGCGAGTATCCGGCCGAGTCCATCGCGTAGGCCGCGAGCAGCGAGCCCCGCGCCAGCCGCTCCCGGGCGTCCGCCCCCCGGTCGTCGATCCCGGCGGCGATGTCGCCGGCGGCCGCGGCGGCCGCCATCCCGGAGACCGGGTTGCGGCCCGGCCCGTAGAGCGCCTCGGCGGCGTGGGCGAGCGCGTTCATGGCGCTCGCGCGCCGCTCGGGCTCCGCCTGGCTCGTCATGAGCGCGGGATCGGCCAGCACGAGCGCCGGCCGGTGGCGGCCGCGATCCTCGTATCCCGGGACGACCCGGTGGCCGCCGGTCATCTCGGCCCCCGAGAGCGTCGTCGGGACGGCGCAGACGCGGCCGCCGCGGGCCGCGGCGACCGCCTTGGCCGTGTCGATGACGCGCCCGCCGCCCCACGCCACCACGGGCCCGGCGCCGACCTCCTTGACGAGTGCGGCGGCGATGTCGGTGACCGGGCCGGCGGGCACGTCGTGCACGGAGCGCCATCCGCCGCGCAACGCGGCCGGGATGCCCGCGCGCGCCCTCGGGGTCGAGAGCAGGTCGGCGCCGCGCCAGGAGTGCTCCCCGGCGCCCGGCCCGAAACGGATCAGGCGATCGCCGTCGGCCCAGGTGAACGCGCTCACTGGGCCAGCGCCACCCCGGCCACCACCAGAGCTGCCCCCAGCCCAAGCCACACCGTCACGTGCTCGTTCAGCGTCAGCGCTCCGATGACGATCGCCACGACCGGGACAACGTACAGGTACGCGACCGTCCGGGACGCCTCCAGCCGGCGCAGGCCGCGGCTCCACCCGATGTACCCGGCGAGCGTGGCCGCCAGGCCGAGGTAGAGCAGGAGCGCGACGCCGCCGGCGTCCAGGTCGGAGACGCGCCGGATCGTCGCGCCGCTCGCGAACGGCAGGAGTGCCGCCGTCCCGATCAGCGACGCCGCCGCCGTGACCGGCAGGACGCCGTAGCGGGGCAGGAGCGGCTTGGCGATCACGTTGTAGGCGGCGAAGGCGACCGGCGCCGCCAGCACGAGCAGCGGCCCGTGCACGTTCGCGAACGAGATGCGCTGGCCCGAGCCGAGCAGCACGACGACCACGACGCCGGCGAACGAGATCGCGAGCCCCGCCGCCCGCCGGCGCGAGAACCGCTCCTGGCCGATGACGACGGCCATCGCGAGCACGATCCCGGGCGCGGCCGCGACGACGACGCTGGCCGTGCCGGCCGTGGTCAGCCGCTCGCCCGCGTTCAGCGACAGGTGGTAGACGGTCACGACCAGCAGCCCGGCGACGACCAGCCGGCCGAGGTCGCGTCGGCCGAGCCCGGGCAGGCCCCGGGAGAGGATCAGCGCAACGGCGAACCCAGGCGCGGCCACCAGGTAGCGGCCGAGGGCGACGTCGGGCGCGGCCAGGCCGTCGTCGATCAGCGCCTTGATGGCCGCGTACGAGCCGGCCCAGACGACGACCACCACGGCGAGCAGCAGGTGCGGGCTGCGTGGGACACTGCCCCGCATGCCCATCAAGCGGATCGAGATCCGGTGGCGCGATCTGGACGGATTCGGCCACGTTAACAACTCCACCTACCTGACGTACCTGGAGGAGGCGCGCGACCAGTACCTCACCGATGTCCTCGGCGAGGCCGTGCACCGGACGGTCATCCGCCACATCGAGGTCGACTTCGTCTCCGGCCTGACGCAGGAGGACGACTACGTGGACGTCAAGGTCACGCTCACCGGCGTCGGCTCGTCCAGCGTGACGCTGGAAGAGCGCATCGTCTCGACCATGGACGGCCGGGTGGCGGCGACGGCGAACACGGTGATGGTGCACACCGACGAGAGCCGCAACGCCTCGGCGCCGTGGCCGCACGCGTCGCGCGACGCGATCGACGCACATCTCGCCGCGGGCGCCTCTCAGTAGAGCGCGGAGGCCAGGCGGCGGCGGTACTTCGAGGCCAGCGGGTGGTCCTGGCCCAGCTCCGTGAACACCCCGACCATGACCTGGCGGATGCGGTCGCGCAGGTCGGCGCCCGCGTCCCCCAGGAGGCCCAGGAGCAGCTCGAGCCCGCGCTCGGTCTCGCCCTGCTCGAGCGCCTCGAGCGCCGGGGCGAGCAGCGGGTCGCCGGCCGACTCGATCCGGATGAGGGCCGCCCGGGCGGCGGGGTGGTTCGGCTGCAGCTCGAGCGCGCGCCGCACCGACTCCTCGTCGCCGAGCGCGACCAGCCGGTCGGCCTCGGAGGGCAGCAGCCCCCGCAGGAAGGAATCGACCGCGGCGCGCGGGACCGCGCCCGTGAACTCGTCGACGAGGCGGCCGTCCTTGAAGGCCTTCACGGCCGGGATGCCCTGGACGCGGTAGCGGGCTGCGACGTGCGGGTTCGCGTCGACGTCGACCTTGACCAGCTCCACGGCCCCGTCCGTGGCCTCGACCGCCTGCTCGAGGACCGGGCCGAGCTGCCGGCAGGGCCCGCACCACTCGGCCCAGAAGTCGACCACGACGGGCAGCTCGCGCGACCGCTCGACCACGTCGGTCTCGAAGGTCTGGTCGGTCGCCTCCGTCACGTCAGTCGTCCTTCTCGTCGGCTTGCTCGCGCAGGTAGCGCTCGAAGTCCGCCGCCAGCTCCTCGCCGGTGGGCGGGTCGTCCCGGTCGGCCGCCTGCTCGAGCTGCTCGACGTAGCCGGCGACGTCGGGGTCGTCGGCGATCGCCGAGGCCACCCGCAGCTGGTACTCGCTGGCCGCCCGCTCGAGCTCCGGGCTGCCCGCCGGCGTCCCGGCGATGTCCGCCAGCCGCTCGAGCAGCGCGAGCGCCGCCTGGGGGTTCGGCGCGGCCGAGATGTAGTGCGGCGTCGCCGCCCACAGGCTGGCCGAGACGAGGCCTGCCCGCGAGCACGAGTCGTGCAGGACGCCGACGATCCCCGTCGGGCCCTCGTACGTCGAGCGCACGAGCCCGTGGCGGGACATCAGGTCGGGGTCGGAGGCGCTGGCCGAGACCGGCACCGGCCGGGTGTGCGGCGTGTCGGCGAGCAGCGCCCCCATGGTGATCACGAGCCGGGAGCGGTAGCGCTGCGCGAGGTCGACGATCGAGTCCGAGAAGGCCCGCCAGCGCATATTCGGCTCGGTGCCGAGCACGATCATCAGGTCGTGGTCCTGCGACGCGAACACCTCGGTCACCGGCCACTCGACGTGGCGGACGTCGCCGTCGACCATCGAAACGGTCGGGCGCGTCTGCTGGTAGTCGACGAACGGCTCGGAGTCGATGACGGCGAAGCGCTCGGCGTCGGTGACGGAGCGCAGATAGCCCGCCGCCAGGCTGGCGGCGCCGCCCGCGTCGTTCCATCCGCGGAACGCCGCGACGACGCGCGGATGGCGCAGCTTGGGATTCCCCTCGAGCTCGACGAAGTCCACGCCTGCAGTCTAGGACGGTATAACCCGAGCGGTGGCTGTCGACCTGATCGTGATCGCGTGGGTGGCGGTGTCGGCGCTGCTCGGGGCGCGGCGCGGCCTCGTGGCGAACGTGCTCGGCCTCGCCGGCTTCGCGATCGGCGCCCTGGTCGGGGCTCGGATCGCCCCCCACCTGCTCACCGGCGGCTCGGGGTCGACATGGCTGCCGCTCGCGAGCATGGTCGGCGCCCTGGTCGGCGGCACCATCGCGCAGGCGGTGACGGGCTCGGCCGCCGAGCTCCTGCGCGGACGGCTCGTGCGCGGGCCGCTGCGCATGGCCGACACCGCCGGCGGGCTGCTCGCCGGCGCCGCGCTGGGGCTGGCAGTCGCCTGGCTGGCGGCCGTCGTCGCGCTCGCACAGCCGGGACTGGGGCTGCGCCGCGACGTGCAGGGCTCGACCGTGCTGCCGGCGCTCCTGCGGGCGGTGCCCGCCGACGAGGTGCTGAACGCGCTCGCCCGCTTCGACCCGCTGCCCGTGATCCCGTCGATCGCCGACCGGGCGCTGCCGCCGCCCGACCCGAGCGTCCTGCGAAGCCGCGCCGCCCGCCGCGACCAGCGCAGCGTCGTGCGCATCGAGGGCGTCGCCTGCGGCCTCAACATCCAGGGCTCGGGGTGGGTGCTGCGCCCGGGGATCGTGGCCACGAACGCGCACGTCATCGCCGGCGAGGACGACGCGAGCGTCGAGGTGCCGGGCGGCCCGACCCTGCGGGGGACGCCGATCGCCGTCGATTCCGGGAACGACGTCGCGCTGCTGCGCGTCCCGGGCCTGCGGACGCCGGCGCTTGCGCTCGCAACCCGTGCCCCCTCCGGCGAGCCGGCCGTGCTGATCGGCTACCCCGAGAACGGCCCGCTGACCGCCGTCCCCGGCCGCGCCGGCGCGCCCGTCACCGCGCTCGCGCCGGACGCGTACGGCCGCAACGTCCACCCCCGAACCGTCGTGCCGCTGCGCGGCGTGCTGCGCCACGGCGACAGCGGCGGGCCGGTCGTGAACGGGGCCGGCCGCGTCGTCGCGATGATGTTCGCGGCCGACGAGGGCGGCGGCGTCGCGGGCGGGTTCGGCGTGCCCCTGGATGCCATCCGGGGCGCGCTGCGGAAGGCCGGCGGGAACGCGGACACCGGCCCGTGTCTCGGCTGAGCGTGGAGACTGTCCCCGCCCCGTGGGGACTGTCCCCGATTACCGGGAGATCACCTCGGCCAGCGCTTCGAGCGCGACCAGGTTGTGGCCCTCGACGAACTCGTCGGAGTGGCGCAGGGCGATCCGCATGCCGCCCGCGAGCGGCGCGAACCCGTCGTGGCCCTTGAGCGGGTTCACCCAGACGAGCCGGTAGGACTGGCGGGCGATACGGCCGAGCTCGGCCTCGAGCTCGCGCAGGTCGCCGCGCTCCCATCCGTCCGAAACGATGACCACCGTCGCGCCGCGGGTGAGGCCGCGGCGACCCCACGTGTCGTTGTAGTGGCGCAGCGACTCGCCGATCCGGGTGCCGCCGCCCCAGTCGGGCATCAGGCCGCCGGTGGCCCCGAGCGCCCGCACCGGGTCGAGCTTGCGCAGGTGCGGCGTGAGGCGGGTGATCCGGGTGCCGAACGCGAACGCCTCGACGTGCCGGCCCGTCGCGACCACGGCCTGCAGGAACATCACCATCGCCCGCGCGTACGGCTCCATGGAGCCGGACACGTCGCACAGGAACACGAGCTTGCGCGGCACCCGCTTGCGGCGCCGGTGGGCGGGATCGAGCGGCAGCCCACCGGTCCGCATCGCGCGCTGCAGCGTCCGCCGGGCGTCGAGCACGTCCCCCGCAGGGGCCGCGCGCAGCCGCCGCGACCGCCGCGTCGGCACCGCCTGCGGCAGCCGCTCCATCAGCCGCCGCAGGCGCCGCAGCTCGTCCGAGCTCATGTCGGCGAAGTCGCGCCGGCGCAGGTGCTCGTCCGGCGAGGCGGCCAGCAGCAGGGTCAGCTCCTCCCCGCCGTCGTCGCCTCCCCCCTCACCCTCGGCGGGGCTCGGCGCAGGGGCCGCGTCGGGCTCGAACCGCGGCACCTCGAGGCCGATCTCCGGCGTCGGTGTCCGCGCCCCCTGCTCCCAGTAGGCGACGAAGGCCGCGTCGAAGACGTCGAGGTCGTCCCTGCGGGCGACGAGCGTGCAGCGCAGCGCGTGGTAGACGTCCTCGCGGTGGGCGAGCCCGACGACGTCGAGGCCGCGGAGGGCGTCCTGCAGCCGCCCGGGCCCCACCTCCAGCCCCGCCGCGCGCAGGACGCGGCCGAACCCGACCATCCGCTCGAGGACGGCGTCGCCCGGCGCGGGCACGTCAGGCCTCGCGGGCCTGGGCCACCAGCCGCGGCAGGTGGCCGTCGCGCACGAGCTCGATGTCCTCGTGGTGCTTCAGCACCGACCCGAGCGTCGAGTCGACGACGCCGCCGTCGAGCTCCGACTCGCCCAGCGCGACGAGCGCCTGGATCCAGTCGATCGTCTCCGCGACGCCCGGCGCCTTCGCCAGGTCGAGCTCGCGCAGCGACGCCACGAACGCGGCCGCCTGCACGGCCAGGCGCTCGGGCACGCCGGGGACGCGCGCGCGAACGATGGCGATCTCGCGCTCCGTGTCGGGGTGGCCGATCCAGTGGTAGAGGCAGCGGCGCTTGAGCGCGTCGTGCAGGTCGCGGGTGCGGTTCGAGGTCAGCACCACCCGCGGGCGGCTCGCGGCCCGCACGGTGCCGATCTCGGGGATCGTCACCTGGAAGTCGGAGAGCAGCTCCAGCAGGAAGGCCTCGAACTCGTCGTCGGCGCGGTCGATCTCGTCGATCAGGAGCACCGGCGGCACCGGGTCGGCGTGCTCGATCGCCTCGAGCAGCGGCCGCCGCTCGAGGAACTCGCGCCCGAAGAGGTCGTGCAGCGTCCGGCCCGGGTCGAGCGCCGCCGACGCCTCCAGCGTGCGGATGTAGAGCAGCTGGCGGGCGTGGTTCCAGTCGTAGAGCGCGTGGGCGACGTCGATGCCCTCGTAGCACTGCAGCCGGATCAGGCGGCCGCCGGTGACGAGCGCGAGCGCCTTCGCGGCCTCGGTCTTGCCCACCCCGGCCTCGCCCTCGAGCAGCACCGGCTTCTCGAGCGCCAGCGAGAGCGCGAGCACCGTCGCGAGGCCGCGGTCCGCCAGGTAGGCGTGCTCGCCGAGCTGGGCGGTCAGCGCGTCGATCGAGACGGGGTCTGCCACACGTTCCAGCGTAGACGCCTAGCCCCGTGGTTGCGGCGGCTCCCAGCCGCTGCTGGTCAGGTCGACGCCGCCGTCGATGGCGATCGTCTGACCGGTGATGTACCCGGCCGCGGGCGACGCCAGAAAGGCGATCAGATCGCCCACCTCGGCGGCGCTCCCGAGCCGCTTCATCGGCACCTGCGCGGCCACGTCGTCGAGGTCGAGGCCGTAGCCGCGCACGCCCTCCGTGTCGATCCAGCCGGGCGCGACGCAGTTGAGGGCGATACCGTGCCGTCCCCACTCCATCGCGAGCGTGCGCGTGAGCGCGCCCATCCCCGCGCGCGCGGCCGACGAGTGGGCCATGCCGGCGATGCCGCGCTCCGGGCAGAGCACGACCGAGATCACCCGCCCGCCGCCGTTTCCGATCATCCACCGCTTCGCGACCGCCTGGGTCAGGAACCACGGTGCGTCCAGGTTCAGGCGGCGGACGGCCCGCCAGCCGCCGGGGCTGATGTCCTCGGCCGCGGCGGTGAACTGGCCGCCGGCGTTGTTCACGAGGCAGTCGATCCGCCCGAACCGCTCCATGCACTCGTCGACCAGTCCGGCGCTCACCTCCGGCTCGCGGATATCGCCGGGGTACGCCACGCAGCCGTCGCCGATCAGCGCCCGCGTCTCCTCGAGCGGCTCGGGCCGGCGGCCGGCGATGACCACCCCGTGACCGTCGCGATGGAGGGCGAGCGCAGCGGCCCGGCCGATGCCGGTCCCGCCCCCCGTGACGATCGCGGCGCGCTCCACGTGGTGAACCTACCAGAGCACGCGCGCTGCCCCTCCACGTCGACTGGACAGGCCCGTACACTTCGGGGAGAACCCAGGGAGGTGCGCGATTCGCTGTCTGCTGCTCGACGCAACGATGCGACCAACCAGCCTCGTCACGCGGGAGCGGGCGGTGTCGCTGGTCGTCTGCGGCCAGGCCCAGGTGATCGCGGACGACCCCGACGTCGTCTACCGGTCCGAGCATCTGCGCGTCGCCCTCCCGGTCATCCTGCAGGTGCCGGCGTACGTCGAGCTGCGGCCGATCGTGAAGCGCAACGTCGTCCGCCGGGTGCTCTTCTGCCGGGACAACTGGCGCTGCGCCTACTGCGGCCGCGAGGGAGGCCCCCGCGACCTGACCATGGATCACGTGAAGCCGCTCTCGCGCGGCGGCGAGCACAGCTGGGACAACGTGGTCAGCGCCTGCCGGCGCTGCAACCACCGCAAGGGCAACCGGCTGCCGTACGAGGCGGGCATGTACCCGCGCAACGTGCCGAAGGTGCCGGACATGGTGCAGGTCGCCTGGGCGGGCCGGCTGACGCACCCACTGCAGCGCGAGTACGTCGCCGCCTGGCACAAGGTGCCGGAAGCGGTCCTTTGACGTGGGGGGGGGGGGGGGTGGCCCCCGACCCCCCCCCCACCGCCCACGAGGGGGGGGGGGGCCGGCGCCGCGCCGCGCCGGGCCGCCCCGCCCCCCCACCACCAGGCCCCCCGCGCAGCCCCCCCCCCCCCACCCCACC
>JAICJM010000273.1 GCA_025928435.1 Thermoleophilia bacterium | reverse complement strand
GGGCGCCGGGATCGCAGTCGGACTCGTAGTAGATCGTGCTCATGCAACCACCCTTATTCGTCGTCGTTGTCCCAGCCCGCCGTCGCGGTCGAGGGCGATCCTGCCGGTGCGCACCAGCTCGCGGATGCCGTAGGGCCGCAGGAGCTCCTCGAGCGCCTGAAGCCTATCCGGCGGGCCCACGCAGGCGAACGTGACCGCCTCGGGGCCGACGTCGACGACCCGCGACTCGAACACCTCGGCCAGGCTGATGATCTCGGGCCGGCGCTCCGGCGTCGACGTGACCTTGATCATCAGGAGCTCGAGCTCGACGGCCGTGGGGCCGAGCTCGGACACCTTGAGCACGTCGACCAGCTTGTAGAGCTGCTTCGTGACCTGGTCGACGGAGTGCTGCGAGCAGTCGACCCGGATCGTGATGCGGCTCGTGCTCGCGTCCTCGGTCGGCCCGACCGCGAGCGATTCGATGTTGAAGCCGCGGCGGGCGAACAGGCCGGCGCAGCGCGTGAGCACGCCCGGCCGGTTCTGCACGAGCACGCTCAAGGTGTGGACGGTCATGGGTGCTCCCAACCGGGGACTGTCCCCGCCTGCGACGGGGACAGTCCCCATCTCGGCCTGCTCATACGCCCTCCTCCACCCACAGGTTCCGCGTGGGGGAACCCATGGTTGCCCCACGAGCCCCCTCCTTCCGCACCGCGCGGCGGGGTTCGCAGACCGTCATACGCCCTCCTCCACCCACTGGTTGTCCTCCTCGGCCCACTCGACGTCGATGATGTCGGTCGCCGAGCCGCCCGCGGGCACCATCGGGTAGACCTTCTCCTCGCGGTCGACGCGGGCGTCGATGACCGCCGGCCCGCCGCAGGTGAGCGCCGCACGGATGGCGTCGTCGACGCCCTCCTCGGTCTCGCAGCGGAAGGCGGAGACGCCGAAGCTCTCGGCCAGCCGCACGTAGTCGGGCAGGTCGACGGTCAGGTTGGTCTCCGAGAAGCGCTCCGAGTGGAACAGCTCCTGCCACTGGCGCACCATCCCCAGCCAACCGTTGTTCACGACCACGTGGATGGCCGCGATGCCGTACATGCGCGCCGTGGCGAGCTCCTGCAGGGTCATCTGGAAGCAGCCGTCGCCGTCGATGTTGATCACGATCGCGTCGGGGCAGGCCACCTTGGCGCCGAGCGCCGCCGGCACGCCGAAGCCCATCGTTCCGAGGCCGCCCGAGGTGATCCAGCGCCGGGGCCGGTCGATCTCGAGGTACTGCGCGGCCCACATCTGGTGCTGACCGACGCCGGTCGTCCAGATCACGTCCTCGCCGGCCGTCAGGTCGCGCAGGCGCTCGATCACGTACTCGGGCTTGAGCGCCCCCGCCCGCCGGTAGCGGAAGGGGTGCTCGCGGCGCCAGCCCTGCACCGTCTCGAGCCATTCGGCCGCCCGCGGGGGGCCGCCGTTCTTGCGCGACTCGAGCGCGTCGGCCAGCTTCGGGATCACCAGGTCGATCGTGCCCACGATCGGCACCTGGGCGGCCCGGTTCTTGTCGATCTCGGCCGGGTCGACGTCGATGTGGATGACCTTCGCGCCGGGCGCGAACGTGTCCAGCTTGCCGGTCACGCGGTCGTCGAACCGCGCTCCGCACGCGACCAGCAGATCGGCCTGGTTGAGCGCCCAGTTGGCCGCCTTGGAGCCGTGCATGCCCGGCAGTCCGAGGCACAGCGGGTGCGAGTCGGGGAACACGCCCTTGGCCATCAGCGTCGTCACGACCGGCATCTGCACGGTCTCCGCGACCCGGATCAGCTGGGCCGGGTCGACGTCCGAGGCGACGGCGCCGCCGCCGACGTAGAAGACCGGCCGCTCGGCGGCCAGGATCGCCTCCGCGGCGGTGATGACCTGCTTGGGATGGCCGTGCCGCGACGGCTTGTAGCCGGGCATGTCGGTCTGGCGCGGGTAGGAGAACTCGAACGGTGCAATCTGGACGTCCTTGGGGATGTCGATCAGCACCGGGCCGGGGCGGCCGGAGCGGGCGATGTGAAACGCCTCCTTGAACGCGCGCGGCAGCTCGGTGACGTCCTTCACGAGCCAGGAGTGCTTCACGATCGGCATCGTGATCCCCTGGATGTCGGCCTCCTGGAAGGCGTCCGTGCCGATCAGGTGCGTCGGCACCTGGCCGGTGATGCAGACGATCGGGGTCGAGTCCAGGTACGCGTCGGCGATCGGCGTCACCAGGTTGGTGGCGCCGGGGCCGGAGGTCGCGATCGCGACCCCGACCCTGCCGGTGGCGCGGGCGTAGCCCTGGGCCATGTGGCCCGCGCCCTGCTCGTGCCGCACCAGGTAGTGGCGGATGGTGTGCTCGTGGGCCGCCCACGCGTCGTAGAGCGGCAGGATCGCGCCGCCCGGCAGGCCGAACACGTCGGTCACGCCTTCGGCCTCGAGGCAGCGGATGATGGCCTCCGCGCCGGTCATGCGGGCGCTATCCACGGGCCACCAGCCTCCGGTCAAAAGGGTGCTCGGCGAACTCGGCGCCCGCGGTCGAGCTGTGTCCCAGCGCGTCGCAGACGGCCTGGCCGACCTCCCAGGTGGCGTACACGCGCCCGCCGGAGACCTGGTCCGACGTGGCGATCCCATCGGCGAGCACCGAGTCGACCGCCGCGGTGATGGCCCGGCCGATGTCGCGCCGGTTGAGGCCGTGCGTGAACATCATGGCCACGGAGAGGATCATCGCGATCGGGTTCGCCTCGCTCTGGCCGGCGATGTCGGGCGCCGAGCCGTGCACCGGCTCGAAGATCCCCGGCGCCTCCGGGCCCAGCGACGCCGACGGCGCGATTCCCAGGCCGCCGCCGACCGCCGCGGCCAGGTCGGAGAGGATGTCGCCGAAGAGGTTCTCGGTCAGGATCACGTCGTAGCGCTGCGGCCGCGTGGCCAGGTTCATCGCGAACGAGTCGACCAGCTCGTGGGTGAGCTCCACGTCGGGGTACTCCGCCTCGTGCAGGTCGGTCACGACGGCCCGCCACAGCTTGGATGTGGCGAGCACGTTCTGCTTGTCGACCGAGACGACCCGGCCGGAGCGGCGCCGGGCCAGCCGGAACGCCCACCGTGCCACCCGCTCGATCTGGGGCCGCTCGTAGGTGCACATGTCCATCGCGCGGTCGGTCTCGAGCGTCTTCGCGCCGAAGTAGAGGCCGCCGGTCAGCTCGCGCACGACCATGAGGTCGATGTCCGCATGCCGGACGGGGCGCAGGTTGGCGAAGGCGTCGAGCTCCTTGCGCAGGTCGAGCAGGCCCTGTTCGGGGCGGCGCGGGGAGGCGTTCCAGCGCGGGCCGCCGACGGCGCCCAGGAGCACGGCGTCGGAGGCCTTGACCGCGGCCCGCACGTGGGACGGGAACGGGTCGTTGTGCCGGTCGATGGCCTCGCCGCCGAACGGCAGGTGCACCTGGCGCACGCGGATGCCGAAGAGGTCGGACACCGTCTCGATGACGCGGCCGGCCTCCGCCATCACCTCCGGGCCGATGCCGTCGCCCGCAAGGCAGGCGACGATGGGAGTGGGACGGGTTTCGGTCATCAGACTCCGATCAGCTCCTTGTCCTTTCCGGGCTCGATCGCCATCCGGGCGTGGGCGCAGGCCCGCAGGTACGCCTCGGCGGATGCCTCGGTGATATCGGTTGATACTGCCTGTCCGGCGAACGTCCTGCCGCCGACCTCGACGACGACCCGGACCTCGCCCAGGGCGTCTGCGCCGCCGGTGACCGCGCCGATCGCGTACTCGACGAGCGTCACGGGCAGGTCGAGCAGGCTGGTGACGGCGCTGAAGGCGGCGTCCACGGGCCCGTCGCCGGTGCCCTCGGCCGTCCGCTCGCCCTCGCCGTTTTGGATCGTGACCTCGGCCCGGGCCTCCTCGCCGGTCGCCGTCCGGATCGCCAGTCGCACGAGCTTGTACGGCTCCTCGCGGTCGCGCAGCGAGTCGGACGCGATCGCCTCCAGGTCGAGCGAGCTGATCTTGCCCTTGCGATCGGCGAGCTCCTTGAAGCGGGCGAAGGCGCGCTTCAGGTCGTCGCCCTCGATGGTGAAGCCCAGGTCGGCGAAGGCCCGCCGCAGCGCGTGACG
>JAICJM010000347.1 GCA_025928435.1 Thermoleophilia bacterium | reverse complement strand
CTCGGCGACGGCGGCGAGCGCCTGCGCGTCGACGATCAGCTGTACCGCGACACCGCTGCGGGTCGGCTCCCGCGTCTGGGCGCGGCCGGCGTCGACCCAGATCCCGATCCCCACCTCGTCGATCGCGCGCGGCACGCTCGGCGGCGCGAGGTCGAGGCCGAACACCTCGTCGGCGGGGACGAACTGCCCGAAGCCGTCCGCCGCGGCGTCGAGCAGCGCGTGGCCGAGCGCGAAGAGCTCGGCGGGCGTCAGCTCGGCGGCCGGCACATGGGCGACGGCACTCCCGCCGGCGTGCAGCGTGAGCGAGTACGGGACGGAGTCGGCGAACGGCTCGGCCGTGATCACCAGCTCGACGCTGATGCCGGAGACGGCCTCTTCCGTGTCGCACAGGCGGATCCTCATTTCGCCCTCCGGCGCCGCTTGCGGGGCAGGGAGAGCGTGAACGTCGAGCCCTGGCCGGGCTCGCTCTCGACCGAGAGCCGTCCGCCGAGCGCCGTCGCGAGCTCGCGGGCGATCGAGAGGCCGAGGCCGGTGCCGCCCTCGCCGCGGCGGCTGTAGAACGGGTGGAAGACGGCCTCCTTCTCGGCCGGCGAGATGCCCCGGCCGGTGTCGGACACGCTGATCGCGGCGACCCCGTTCGAGGTCGAGCAGCCGAGCTGCACCGTGCCGCCACGGGGCGTCCACCGGAAGGCGTTGTCGAGCAGGTTGTTCACGATCTGGAGCACGCGGTCGCCGTCGGTGATGATCGTGGGCGCCTGGTCGATCGGCGTGTGGAAGATGACGTCGTTCGTGCGCGCCTTCTCCCGGAACGAGGCGGCGGCGCGCTCGAGCAGCGCCGCCAGGCCGACCTCCTCGCTCACGACCCGGAACTGGTGCGCCTCGAGCCGGGTCAGGTCGAGCAGGTCGCCGACCAGGCGGTCGAGGCGGCGCACCTCCTCGTTGACGGCGGTCAGCGACTCGTCCAGGTCGTCCGGCCCAACGACGCCCTCCGCCAGGGCCTGAACGTGGCCGGAGATGGCCGTGAGCGGCGTGCGCAGCTCGTGCGTCACCCGCATGAGGAAGTTGCGCTCGAGCTCGTCCACCTCGCGCAGGCGGTCGACCATGCCCTGGAACCGGGTCGCGAGCTGCCCGAGCTCGTCGTCGGAGGTGCGCTTGCCGATCACGTTCACGTCCAGGTCGCCGCGGGCGACCTTGTCGGCGGCGCCCCCGAGCACGCGCAGCGGCTGGGTGATGCGGCGGGCGACGTAGGTGGCGAGGACGATCGCCACGATCAGGCCGACCGCGACCCCGGCCGCCACGAGGCCGATGACGTTCTTCCAGGCGTTGTTGACATCGGCGAGCGGCTTCGCCAGCACCACGGCGCCGATCGGCTGCTGGCCGCTGAAGATCGGCGCACCGACCCCGATGTAGGTGGCCCCGCCCGAGGAGAACTGGTAGACCGGCCGGGAGTCTGGGTGCAGCGTCGAGTAGTCCAGGTGAATGTGCGCGTTGGGGAGTGCATTCGGGGCGTTCGGGAAGAGCCCGGGGCCGAACTGGTACAGCTTCGCGTCGCTGACGCCCTCGAACTCCGACTTCAGGATCTTCGGCGG
>JAICJM010000099.1 GCA_025928435.1 Thermoleophilia bacterium | reverse complement strand
TACCGCATCTTCAAGCTGAACCTGGCCACGACGCTGCGGCGCGGCATGAAGGTGATCATGTTCACGAGCGCCTCGGATGACGAGGGCACCTCGACGACCGTCGCAAACCTGGCCGTGGCGCTCACCCGCGCCGGCCAGCACGTGGTCGTCGTCGACGCGAACATGCGCCGGCCCGCGCTCGGCAGCTTCTTCGGCCTCGACGACCGCATGGGCGTCAGCGACATCCTCTCGGGCCACAGCCAGCTCGGCGACGCCCTCACGATCGTCGACGTCAGCCGCGAGCATCCCGTGGACGTCGGCTCGAACGGCACGACGACCACGAGCGGCGGCGGCCTGCTCGAGGTGCTGCCCGCCGGCCCGATCCCGGGCGACGCGGCCGAGCTCCTCGACAGCCGGGCGATGACCGACCTGCTGCGCGAGCTGCGCGGCCGCGCCGACGTCGTCCTGGTCGACGCCCCGCCGATGCTGCCCGTCACCGACGCGATGGTGCTCGGCACGAAGGTCGATGCCGTGGTCGCGGTCGCCCGCGCCCGGCTCGCCAGCCGGCCGCACCTGGTCGCCCTCGGCCGCGCGCTCGACGCGTGCGCCGCTCCGCGCCTCGGCTTCGTGTTCGTGGGCGGCACCCCCGACGAGTCGCAGGAGTACGGCGGCTACCTCGGCGGCACGGCCCCGGCGGACGCCATGCTGCATCCCAGCCAGGCGCGGGAGACAGAGCTCCTGTGAAAGTGATGCTCGTCTGCTCTTCGGGCGGCCATCTCATCCAGCTCCACCAACTCAAGCCCTGGTGGAGCAAGCACGAGCGCAAGTGGGTCACGTTCGACCTGCCCGACAGCCGCTCGCTGCTCGAGGGTGAGGACGTCGCCTGGGCGCACTTCCCGACGACGCGCAACCTGCGCAACACTGTCCGCAACCTGTTCCTGGCCGCGCGCATGGTGCCGCGCTTCCGCCCGGACGTGGTGGTCTCGGACGGCGCCGGCGTCGCGTTCCCGTTCTTCATCGTGGCCCGGATCATGCGCGTGCCGACGGTCTACCTCGAGGTGTACGACCGCATCGACTCGCCCACGCTGACCGGCAAGCTCTGCCGGCCCTTCACGAGCCTGTTCGTGGTGCAGTGGGAGGAGCAGCGCAAGTTCTATCCCGGCGCGCGCGTGATCGGCGGGCTCTTCTGAACGCGCAGCTCCCACTCGTCTTCGTCTCGGTCGGCACGGACTACCACCCGTTCGACCGGATATCGCGCTGGATCGACGCCTGGCTCGAGGGCGGTGGATCCGAGGCGGCCCGCTGCTTCGTGCAGACCGGGACCTCCGGGGTGCCGCGCCTGGCCGAGCACCGCGACTACCTGGGCTACGAGGAGATGGAGGCGATGGTGCGCGAGGCGGCCGCCGTCGTCTGCCACGGCGGGCCCGGCACGATCATGCTCGCGTCCAACCTCGGCAAGCGCCCGATCGTCGTGCCCCGGCAGAAGAGCCTCGGCGAGCACGTCGACAACCACCAGTGCGCGTTCGCGGAGCGGATCGCCCGCGACGGGGCCATCCTGCTGGCCTCCTCCGAGGATGACCTGCGCTCGCACCTCGACCGCACGCTCGGCCTCGCCGGCGGGGCCTCCGAGCTGCCGGTGGCCGGCGTCGGACCCGGGCCCGCCGTGGAGATGTTCGAACAGCTCATCGACGAGCTCCTCGACCGCACGCGGACGGCCAGGCGCCGCGCCGTGGGCTCGGATCCCGCGACCCGGCGGCCGGCATGAGCGACGTCCCCGTGCTCTACATCGGCGGGTGGGGGAGGAGCGGCTCGACGCTGCTCGCCCACGTCCTCGCCGAGGTGCCGGGCTTCGTCTCGGTCGGCGAGCTGCGCTACGTGTGGCAGGCGGGGCCGGAGGGCAACGAGCTGTGCGGCTGCGGCCTCGAGTTCGACGAGTGCCCGTTCTGGACGGCCGTCGGCGAGGAGGCCTTCGGCGGGTGGCAGAACATCGACGTCCAGGAGGTGCTCGACCTCGAGAGCGCCGTCCTGCGCCACCGCAACGTCCCGCTGCTCCTGATGGGCAGGCTCGCCCGCGAGCACCGGCGCAAGGTCGAGCGCTACGCCGACCTGACCGCGAGCCTCTACCGGGCGATCCAGAAGGTGTCGGGCGCCGAGGTCGTCGTCGACTCCACCAAGAACCCGCCGTACGCCTACTTCCTGCGGGCCGCCCAGGCCTCGGGGCTGCGGCTGCGGGTGCTGCACCTCGTGCGCGACAGCCGCGGCGCCGCCCACTCGTGGGCGAAGCGGATGGCCCGGCCCGAGATCACGAACGGCGACGCGTTCTTCCAGGAGTTCTCGCCGCTCCGCGCCGGGGTCCGCTGGATGGAGTGCAACCTCGCGTTCGAGGTGCTGCGACGGCTGCGCGTCCCGACCGTCGGGATGCGGTACGAGTCGCTCGCCGCCGATCCCCGCGGTGAGCTCGAGCGCATGTTCGGCGAGATGGGCGAGGCCGGCCGGCACGACCTCTCGCGCGTCGGCGGCTCGGTCGAGGTGTCCGGCCAGCACAGCGTGCGCGGGAACCCGATGCGGTTCGCGCACGGCCGCCAGCAGGTGCGCGCCGACGAGGCATGGCGCACCGGCATGGCCACGAAGACCCGGTCGATCGTCGTCCTCGTGACATGGCCGCTCCTGCTCCGCTACGGCTACCTGCGCCAGCACGCATAACGATCACCATGCGTCGGGTTCAGGCTGCACCGGTCAATCTCAACCTGCCTCCGGGGTGGGTGCTCCCCCAGGGCTGGCAGGCCTATGCCATCTTCGGGCTGCTGCCGCTGTGGTGGCTGATCGGCCTCTCGGCGATCATGTGGGTGCTGATCGCGATCCCGCTGGCCATCTCGCTGGCGTGGCGCGGAGGCCTCAAGGCGCCGCGCCGGTTCGGGATCTGGCTGCTCCTCGTGATGTGGATCTGCGCGTCCGGGATGGAGCTCACGAACCCCGGGCGGATGGTCGCCTGGAGCTGGCGGGCGTCGTTCTACATCGCCGGCACGGTGATCTTCCTCTACATCGTGAACGTGCCGGAATGGCGGCTCTCGATCCGCTCGATCGTGAACGCGCTCGCCTTCTACTGGATCCTGATCGTGTTCGGCGGCTGGCTGGGCGTGCTCTTCCCGAACGTCAGCTTCGCGAGCCCGATGCAGGTCCTGCTCCCGCACGGGCTCCTGCACAACACGTACGTCTACGAGCACGTCCACCTGCAGTTCGCGGAGGTGCAGCACTTCCTCGGGTTCCCGGTCGGGCGCCCGGAGACGTTCTTCGCCTACACGAACGCGTGGGGGTCGAGCTTCGCGATGCTGACGCCGTTCGCCATCTGCGCGATGAGCCAGGCCCGGACGAGGTCGTGGAAGCGGACGCTCCAGATCACCATGGCGCTCTCGCTCGTGCCCGTCGTGTTCTCGCTCAACCGGGGCCTGTGGCTCAGCCTCGGCATCGGCATCGTCTACGCGACGATCCGCTTCGCGATGCGGGGCGACTTCCGCCAGGTCGGCCGGGTGGCGGCGGTGATCGTGATCCTGGCCGGGGTCATCACGCTGAGCCCGCTCGGCGACCTGGCCCAGGGCCGGTTCCAGCACAAGACCGGTGATGCGGGCCGCATCCAGCGCGACCAGGAGGCCCAGCAGCGGCTGCTCGACTCGCCCGCGCTCGGGTTCGGCGCGCCGCTGCCCTCGACCGACCCCACGCAGAGCTCCGTCGGCACCGAGAGCGAGATCTTCCTGCTCGTGTTCTCCCACGGCATCCCCGGGCTCGGCCTCTGGATGCTGTGGTTCTTCTACACGCTCTTCCGTTCGGCCCGGTGGCGGTCGCCGTGGGCGTTCTGGGCGCATGTGACGCTCCTGATAGCGCTGATCCAGGTGCCCTATTACGAGATCACCGAGCGGCTCCCGCTGATGCTGGTGGCGGCGGCGATCACCTACCGTGCGATGATGCGGGAGCCGGTGCCGGAGCCCGAGCCGGTCAAGAAGCGACGGCGACGGCCGGCGCGGCGGAGGGCGCTCGTGCCGGCATGACGATGGACTGGAATGCGCACACATTCGTGTTCGTCGGCGGCCTGCATCGCAGCGGGACCACGCTGCTCGCCCGCTGCCTGGCGGAGCACCCCGGCGTCAGCGGCTTCTCCGGCACGGGCGCGCGGGAGGACGAGGGACAGCACCTGCAGACGGTGTACCGCCCCGGCCGCGCGTACGGCGGCCCGGGCCGGTTCGGCTTCGATCCCGAGGCGCACCTGACCGAGACCTCCCCGCTCGTCTCCGACGCCAGCCGCGACCGCCTGCTGGAGGAATGGGGGCGGCACTGGGACCTGTCCCGGGGCGTGCTCGTCGAGAAGTCGCCGCCGAACCTGATCCGGATGCGGTTCCTGCAGGCGCTCTTCCCGGGCTCCCGCATGGTGATGATGCTGCGCCACCCGATCGCGGTCGCCGCGGCCACGCGCCGGTTCGGGCGCGCCCGCCGGATGTGGAAGCGGATGACCTACTCCTCGCTGATCGAGCACTGGCTGCACTGCCACGAGCTGATGCTCGAGGACGCGGCGTCGATCGACCAGCTCCTCGTCATGCGCTACGAGGACTTCGTCACGACCCCGGACGATCGGCTGGCCGAGGTCTTCCGGTTCGCCGGCGTCGAGCCGCGCCCGAGCGGCCTCCACGTCCGCACCGGCATCAACGACGCCTACTTCCGGCGCTGGTCGCTCGCGCGCCACAACCCGGGCACCGGGTCCGACATCGAGCGGGCGACGGAGGAGCTCGAGGGGCGGGTCGGCCGCTTCGGGTACAGCCTCCAGAGGCCCCAGTCGCTGGCGCCGCTGGAAGAGGTCGGATAGTGGGCCTTCTCGCGATGTCTGACCCGTTCTGGCGGCTGCAAACCGTCGCGCTGCCGTGTCCTCGGTCGCGCCAATACGACCAGGTATTGGCTCCCTTTAGTCCTTGCATGCGCTCGGTTTTCGCTCGCCATGCTCCAGCCCAACATCACGAGAAGGCCCACTGATGCCGCGCGAGCGCGGATCGAAGAACGACAACTACTCGCGCCTGCCGGCGCCGGTGATCACGGCGGGCCGGGAGGCCATCACCGCCCTGAACATGCTCACGGCGAGGAGGCGGCCGCTGCCGGACTTCCTCATCATCGGCGCCCAGCGCAGCGGCACCACCTCGCTCTACCGCTACCTGCTCGAGCATCCGCAGGTCATGCCCGCGACGCCGAGCAAGGGCGTCCACTACTTCGACCTGCATGCCGACCGCTCCTTGAGCTGGTACCGGGCGCACTTCCCGACCGAGCGGGCGCGGCGGGCGCGCGAGCGCCGCTTCGGCGGCCCGATCGTGACCGGCGAGGGCAGCCCGTACTACCTGTTCCACCCGCACGGGCCATCTCGCGCCGCGGCGGCCGTTCCGCGGGCCCGCGTGATCGCGATGCTGCGCGACCCAGTCGAGCGGGCCTACTCGCACTACCGCCAGGAGTACGCGCGCGGGTTCGAGGACGCCGCGACGTTCGAGGACGCGCTCGCCCTCGAGCCGTCGCGCCTCGCCGGCGAGCGCGAGCGGATGCTCGCCGACCCGGCCTACTCGAGCCGGGCGGTGCAGCACCACGCCTACGTGGCCCGCGGCGAGTACGTCGACCAGCTGGCAGCGTGGCGCGAGCACTTCCCGGCCGAGCAGATGCACGTGATCTGTGCCGAGCGGTTCTTCGCCGACCCCGCCGGGACATACGCCGGCGTCCTGCGCTTCCTCGGCCTGCCGGATCCGCCCAAGGTGCCGGGATTCAAGGCCTACAATGCCCGTCCGGCCGCGGGCATGGCGGCCGGGACACGCGAGCGGCTCGAGGCGCACTACGCCGAGCCGAACCGGAGGCTGGAGGAGTTCCTGGGTATGCGGATGGGCTGGGCGACGGGAGCGCGCGACAGGGCGGAGCGATGACCGCCGTCGACGAGCCGGCTCCCGCGCTGCGCGAGCGCGCCGACGACCTCAAGATGGTCGCCCGCGGCGGCTCGCTGAACTTCATCGGCGCGGTCGCGAACGGCCTGTTCCAGTTCGCGCTCGTGGTCGTCGTCACCCGCGCGCTCACGAAGAGCGAGTCGGGCGCCTTCTTCGAGGCGATCGCGCTCTTTCTGATCCTCTCGAACACCGCCGAATGCGGCGCCGACACGGGCCTCACCCGCATGATCCCGAGCTACCGGGTGAACGGGCGGATCGGGGACGTGCGCCGCTCGCTGAGCGTCGGTCTCGTCCCGTCGTTCGCGGCCGGCGTGCTGCTCGCGGCGATCTCGTTCGCACACGCGAGCCCGCTCGCCGCGGTCTTCACGAACCACCGCCACCAGGACGCCGACGCCGTCGCGACCTACATCCAGGTGCTGGCGGTGTTTCTGCCGCTCTCGTCCGCCTACACCGTTGCCATCGCCGCCACGCGCGGCTTCGGCACGATGGTGCCGAACGCGCTGCTCGACCGGATCGCGAAGTCGGGCGCGCAGACGGCCGCCGTCGCGATCGCCGTGCTCGCCGGAGGCGGCAGCTTCGCCGTCGCGATCGCATGGAGCCTGCCGATCGGGGTCGCGTTCGCGGTCACGCTCCTCTGGCTGGGGCGGCTCGTGCACCGGGTGGAGCGGCGCGAGCGGGCGACGAGGCCGCCGACCGACATGCGCCGCCTCTATCGCGAGTTCTGGACATTCACCGCTCCGCGCGGGCTCACGGGCATCTTCCAGGTGACGACGCTCTGGGTGGGCACGCTGATGGTCGGCTCGCTGATGGACACGGCCAGCGCCTCGATCTACACGGCCTCCAGCCGCTATCTGGTCGCGGGGAGCGTCGTCAACCTCGCGATCATCCAGGCGATCGGCCCGAAGCTCTCCGAGCTCCTGACGGCGGGCGCCCGCGAGCGGGCGCAGGACGTCTATCAGGTCGCGACCGCCTGGCTCATGATGATGGCCTGGCCGATGTATCTCGGCCTCGCGGTGTTCGCGCCGCTGCTGCTCAAGGTGTTCAAGCCCCAGTACGTGACTGGCACGTCGACGCTCGAGATCTTGGCGATCACGATGCTCGTCGCCACCGGGATCGGGCCGGTCGACATGGTGCTCCTGATGGGCGGGCGCAGCTTCTGGAACCTCTTCAACGTCATCGTCGCCCTGACGGTGAACATCTCGCTCGGCCTCCTGCTCATCCCGCAGATGGGCATTGCCGGCGCGGCCGTCGCCTGGGCGGGCAGCCTCCTCGTAAACAACGTCGCCCCGCTCGCGGAGGTGCGCGCGTTCCTGAAGGTGCATCCGTTCGGACGCGGGTTCCCGGTCGCCGCCGGGAGTTCGCTGCTGTGCTACGGCGTGCTCGGGATGCTCCTCCGGGTCACGATGGGCACGACGATCCCGGCGCTCGTCATCTGCATCGTCGTCGGCACCGCGGGCTACGCGTGGCTCCTATGGAAGTTCCGCGACCGGGTCGAGCTCGAGCTCCTCGGCGGCACGCTGAAGTCCCGCCGGCGCCGCCGGGCCGAGTCCGTCGCGACCACCTAGTCCTGGTCGAGATCGCCGGCGCTCACGGCGACGACGTCGTCGAGATCGGTCAGGGCGGAGACGAGGCCGGGGATGTCGCCGCTGCCCTGAACCGTCATCGCGACCTGGACGGTGGCCGGACGGGCCGTCCCCGCCTCGCTGCGGTCGCGGCGCTGGTCGCGGCCGCGTGACTCGTCCAGGTCGTGGGCTCGCGTCACAGCCAGGTCGCTGACCGTGAAGCCGCGCGCCGTGCAGACCGTCAGCGCCTCGCGCAGCACGCCGCGGCCGTCGGTGTAGTCCAGCCGCAGGTGGGCGAGCGCCGAGCGCGCCCGCGGCAGCCGGTGCACGAGCGGCGTGTAGGTGAGAACGACGATGAAGTATCCGGCCGTGCCGGCGACGGCGAGCCGCGGCAGGCCCGAGCCGCACGCCATGCCGATCGCCGCCGTGAGCCAGACCGCGGCGGCGGTGGTGAGCCCGCGGACGGCGTCGCGGCGGACGAAGATGAGCCCGCCGCCGATGAACCCGATGCCCGTCACGATCTGGGCCGCGATCCGGCTCGGGTCGAGCACGACGGTGCGGGCCGCGAGGATGTCGCCGAAGCCGTACTTGCTGATCAGCATGATCAGCGCAGCTCCGAATCCGACCAGCGTGTAGGTGCGCAGGCCGGCGCTGCGCTGCCGGAACTCCCGCTCGAGTCCGATCAGGCTCGAGAGGATGAACGCGAGCAGCAGGTCGGCGAGCTGCTCCCAGCCCTGTCCCGACGCCTGGCTGAAGGCAGAGCCGAGCACCATCGACTCATCTATGCCCGCCGAACCGGGGTTCTAAGGGGTGGTGCTGGTCGCGCGCATCGTCGCCGCGAGCTGCGATGCCTCGGGCGTCAGCGTGTCGTCGTTGTTCAGGAGCGCGAATCCGCCGCCGGTGGCGAGCAGCCAGCGCGTCCAGCTCACGTCGTCCTTCGCGAACAGGTTCAGCATCTGCCGCTGGTACTCGTCGGCGCCCGGCGCGCCGGTGTGGATGCCCCACTCGCCGACGAGGAGCGGGATCCCCCACGAACGGGCCCGCTCGAGCGGCACCTGCAGCACCCGTGCCTGCGCGGCCTCGCTGCCCGTGTACGCCGGCGTCTCCTGGTTGTGCGTATCGGCCCACGAGGGCACCCAGTTGTCCCCGGCCGAATCGAGCCCGCCGGAGCCGCCGTTGAAGTAGTCGTGCCAGTCGAGCGCCATGTGGTCGAGCGAGCCGAACGGCTTCAGGTCAGCCGTGCCGACGCCCTCGCCGCCGCCGCGGCACATGATGAAGACGGTCCGGGTGGGGTCGACCCTCTGGATGGCGCTGCGGATCGGGGCCTGCCAGCGCAGCATCGTGTTCGTCGCGTCCGTCGTGTCGCCGAGCTTGCCCCCGTGGGGCTCGTTGAAGAGCTCGTAGCCGATCACGTTGGGGGCGCTCGCGTAGCGCTCGGCGATCATGGTGACGAACGCCTTGTAGTACGCCTGCGAGCGGGAGGCCTCGGTCGTCCAGAACGCCGCCTCGGCGTGCGAGCGTCCGCTGTGGGTGTCGGGGAAGCGGCCGTTCGCGTAGTACCAGGCGGGCACGCCGCTCCCGCGGCAGACCAGCTTGCCGTCCGAGCACGTCCCCTTCGCGAAGTACGGCGACCAGTGGAACTGGTGGAAGTCGATCAGGACGTTGATGTGCGCGGCCTGGAGGGCCGCGACGATGCGGTCGAGCTTGGCGAGCGTCTTCGCGTCCCAGCGGTAGTGGCCGTTCTTCGGCGCCTGGGGCTCGATCGCGTCCCAGCCGACGTAGACGCGGGCCATGTTCGCGCCCATCCGCTGGGCGGTGGGGGCGAGGAACGCCATGCCGACCGACATGTTGAACCCGCGCAGGACGACCTGCTGGCCGTTCTGGTCGACGAACTTGCCGCCGGAGGTCGTCACCCACGGCTTCACGATGTCCGAGGCCTTGGTCGTGTGGACCGGGGGCGCGGGCGGGGGCAGCGGCCCGGAGCTGCCGCCGTCGAAGCCTCCCGACGAGCCGCCGCAGCCGGCCACCAGCACGACTGCGCAGGCGGCCGCCGCGAGCGTGCCGAGCTTCACAGGCCGAACGCCCGCATGAGCACCTGCCCCGAGGGGCCGGCGGCGTGGCCGAGGCGCTTGACGCCCAGCAGCCGCTCGGTCGCCCCCAGGAGGCTGTAGTGGCTGAGCCGGGCCGCGGCCCGCGTGCCCGGCTTGACGTACGGCGAGACGACGATCAGCGGCACCTGGCAGCTGCCGGTCGCCGGGCGGGACGTGCAGCCGACCCGCAGCGGCTTCGCCGGCGCGCCCTGGTTCCAGGTCACGAAGATGACCGTCGTGCCGGCCTTGTAGGAGGGCGACTTGGTCAGCGCCTCGATCCAGCCCCGCAGCCACAGGTCGGCCCGGGCCAGGAATACGGCCCGCTTCAGCTTGCCGCCGCAGTGCTTGTTGAACCCGGTGTCGTGGCAGCCGTCCGGCGCGATCAGCGTGAACGCCGGGAGCGCGTTGTGGGCGACGACCCGCTGCAGGGGGCCCTGCCGCGTCGTCCCCAGCGGGAGGTCGGACGTCGGGCACCCGGGCGGCGTCACGTACGTCGGCGGGTTCGAGAGCCGGGAGTAGTGGGCCTTGAGCCCGTCCAGCTTCGCGCACGTGCCGCGCATCCCGCCGATGAACGCCCGCCACTTCACCTGGGAGAGCAGGGTGGGTGCCGTCGTCGTGCATGCGGTGTCGCAGGAGTTGTGCACGAGCCCGTGCGGGTCGCCGGCGAGGACGCCGACGTCGTTCGCGATGGCCGGATGGGTGATCGTCGTGTATTTCGTCGCCAGACCGCACTCCTGGGCGAGCTGGTTCATGAACGGGGCGACCCGCTGCTTCCCGATCACGTGGCCGTAGCCCTGCGTGCCCATCCAGATCCAGACGACATGGCGGACCCTCGCCGTCTGACCCTGCTTCGCGCCGCAGGTCGGCACCACGGTCTTCGTCGTGGTCGTCGGCTGCGTCACGATCGGTGGGGCGTGCGACGCCGCGTGCTGCGTCGGCCCATTTCGGCTCGCAACGAATCCGATCAGGACCGCGACGACGACCGCGCCCGGGAGTACCCATCTCCACATCACCCCAGTGTACGTGTGCCTGGTTGCAGTGGAATAGGTGAATTGCGATCTGCCCGGCCGCTTTGTGACGACTTGCGAATGTTGTTGAGAGCCTTTGTAAAGGGGATCGACGCATGCCCCCGGGGCCGCTAGCGTGGGATTCGAAGTGGATGCTCACGATGACGTCGTGTTCGCGCAGGTGCGCTTCAACGTGTTCCGCCCCGACCGGTGGGTGACCGTCGCGGCCGGCAGCTCCGAGGACGTCGTGCGCTCGGCGTCGGCCGGCCTGTACGGCGCGGTCGTCTCTCCGATGGGCGACACGCCCTACCGTGTGCGCGTGCACACGCCCCAGGACGAGAGCGAGCGGGCCACGGGAATGGCCGACATCGCGGTCACGTCCGCCTGGGGCAAGATGCCCGCCGCCCACTGAATCAGTCGCCTCCACGACAGCCTCACCGTAGGCCGCCTGTGAGAGGCTTCGGCATGCCCCGCGTAAGCGTTCGTCAGGCCGTTCGGTAAGGATTCGGAGAGGGGCCGCGGGCACCGCTATCGTGGGCGGGTGAACGCCTCCGCGCAGCGTGTGCTCGTGGTCGAGGACGACCCTGGCATCGCCCGCGTGCTCGAGCTCGAGCTGGGGGAGGCCGGCTACCGGGTCGAGGTCGCGCCGGCCGGCGCGGACGGCCTCGCGGCGATGGAGCGCGATCGCCCCGATCTGGTCGTGCTGGACGTCCGCCTGCCCGACATGGACGGGTTGAGCGTGTGCCGGCGGGCGCGTCGCTCGGGACACGACATGCCGATCCTCATGCTGACGGCGCTCGACCGCGTCGGCGACCGCGTCGTCGGCCTCGACGCCGGTGCCGACGACTACCTCGCCAAGCCGTTCGCGATCGAGGAGCTGCTCGCCCGCCTGCGCGCCCTCAGCCGGCGTGCCGGAAGCGACCAGACGACGCTCGAGGCCGGCCCCGTGCGGCTCGACCTCGAGTCGCGGGAGGTGAGCGTCGACGGCGCGCCGGTCGACCTCACGGCGCGGGAGTTCGACCTGCTCGCGTTCCTCATGCACGCCCCCGGCCGCGTGTTCACGCGCGAGCAGATCTACGAGGGCGTGTGGGGGTTCAGCTACCTGGGCGAGAGCAAGGTGATCGACTTCTTCGTGTCGGCGCTGCGGCGCAAGCTCGACACGTCCGCCGACGGGTCGATCATCCGCACGGTGCGCGGCGTCGGGTACACGATTCGCCGGTGAGCGTCCGCCTCCGCCTGGCGGCCTGGTTCGTGCTCGTGATGACGGTGCTGGTGGTGGCCACCTCCACCATCACGTACGCGATCGTCCGCTCCGACCTGCGCGGCGAAGCACACCGCTCGGCGAAGCGGCTGGCCCGGACGGCCGCCAGGGGAGAGCCGAACGAGCTGCGCCTCGACGGGATGGCCGCCCCGGGCGACCGCATCTGGCTGATGAGGCCAAACGGCGTCGTCGTCAACTCGACGACGGGCGCGCCGGGGCACACGATCGCCGGCGTGCGGCGGGCGCTCCAGCGGGCGCCGTCGGGATCCACGAGCGCACGGGTCACGCGCGCCGACGGCGGGCAGGCGATCGTGCTGCTCGCGAACCACAGCGTCGACTCGACGCTCGACACGCTGCTGCGCACGCTCATCGCCGTCGGGATCGGGATCCTCGTCGCGGCGGGCCTGATGGGCGCATTCCTGGCGCGGCGGGCGCTCCGTCCTGTCGACCGCATGCGCCAGCAGGTCGACGACATCCCCGGCGACGCGCTCGACCGCCGCATCACCGAGGGCCGGCCCGACGAGCTCGGCCGCCTCGCGCACGCGTTCAACCGGCTGCTCGAGCGGGCCGAGCACGCCGCCGAGCAGCAGCAGCGGTTCGTCGCCGACGCCTCGCACGAGCTGAAGACCCCGCTCACCGCCCTGCAGGGCCACGCCCGCATCCTGGCCCGCTCGGTCGAGCGCGAGGAGTGGGATCTCGTGCAGGAGTCCGCCACGGTGATCGGCCACGAGACCCGCCGCGTGGCCGCGACGGTGGCCGAGCTGCTCTCCCTCGCGGAGGCGGGCAGCCCGGCGATGCGGGCGGTGCCCGTGCGACTCGACGTCGTCGCGGCGGAGGCCTGCGACGAGATGCGCGCCCTCGATCCGGAACGGCCGCTCGAGCACTCGCTCTCGCCCACCACGGTCTCCGGCGACGAGCGCCGGCTGGGCGAGCTCGTGCGGGTGCTGGTCGACAACGCGCTCAAGTACAGCCCGCCCGGCTCGCCCGTCACCGTCTCGGTGACCGACCTGGCCGGGCCTACCCTCACCGTGACCGACCGCGGCCGCGGGCTGACGCCGCAGGATCGGGAGCGGGCGTTCGACCGCTTCTACCGCGGATCGGCGTCCGGGGGCGTGTCGGGCAGCGGCCTCGGGCTGGCCATCGCCCAGGCCATCTGCGAACGCCACCGGGCGGTGCTCACGCTCGAGCCTGCCACGGGCGGAGGGACGCTCGCCGCGGTGCGGTTCCCGCCCTCGGAACCCGGCGAGTGACGGTCAGGCGCCGGTGGCCGGGCCGCCGGCCGCGAGGCCTGCGACGAACCACACCAGGAGGACGGCGGGGACGAGGATGAAGAGCCCCAACGGGCCGAGCAGGAACACGCCGATGATCACGACGACCACCGCGACGGCCACGACGAGCCACAGGAGCACCCGGCCGGTGTTCTTGGCCGCGCGGACGACGGGCTCGTCCTCGGCTTCGGGCTGGGTCTCGTTCCGGGGCTGGTTCTCGCGGGGGATCTGATCCTGAGTCATGCCCAGGCCCTACCCGGCCCGCGCGATCGCGAAACGGCCGGGTCGCGCAGCTCGTCGCCGTCTCGCCCGAGCGAGAGCGGGACCGAGAAGGCGACGCGTGTCCCGTGGCCGGGCGCCGACGTGAGGTCGACGTCGCCGCCGGCGGCGCGGATGCGCTCCACCATCGCCGACAAGGGCGCTCTGCCGGTCGGGGCTCACCGCGTCCTCCGGGGCAGGCTGCCGCGCACCCTCTTCACTCCTCGCCGCCCAAGGCCCCGGGCGAGCGACGGCCTGGCGACTGGCGACATCTCCGCCTACGCATATTCCGTGTGAGCGGACGCCGCTGGACCGTTTATCCACGCGGCGCTGCGGGCACTCTCGGCTTAGGTGGTAGGCACGGCGCAGACATCAGCCGGATCGGCCAGTTTCGAGCTGCGGCTCCCGTGCGAGGTCAACAGCGTGCCGCAGGGCCGGGCGCGGGTGCGCGACTGGTGCCACGAGCTCGGGCTACGCGACGACGCCATCGCCGACATCCAGCTTGCATTCACCGAAGCGGCGGCGAACGCGGTGCG
>JAICJM010000252.1 GCA_025928435.1 Thermoleophilia bacterium | reverse complement strand
GCTCTCGATCGCCTTCGCCGGCGAGGGCCAGCACCAGGACGCGGGCGGCAAGATCACCCACATGGCGCCGAACACGTCGTCGGTGATCACGTCGAAGTCGATCTCCAAGAACGGCGGGCGCAGCTCCTACCGCGGCCTGCTGCAGGTGAACGACGGCGCTGTCGGGTCGCGCTCGAAGGTGGTCTGCGACGCGCTCATCCTCGACGACGAGAGCCGCACCGACACCTACCCGTACATCGACATCAAGGAGAACGCGGTCGACATCGGCCACGAGGCGACCGTCTCCAAGATCGGCGACGAGCAGCTCTTCTATCTGATGAGCCGTGGGCTCAGCGAGGCGGAGGCCTCGGCGATGGTGGTCTCGGGCTTCATCGAGCCGATCACCAAGGAGCTCCCGCTGGAGTACGCCGTCGAGATGAACCGACTGATCCAGCTCCAGATGGAAGGCTCGGTGGGTTGATGGGGCTCTCGGCAAGAAGGAGGGGGCCCGCGGAGGAGGCCTGCCTCCCCCGCGTGAAGCTGCAGATGGAGGGGTCGGTCGGCTGATGTCGGTCACGGTGTCGGAGCCCGCCTGGCTCGCGGGCAAGCGCGCGGCTGCGCAGGCGACCTACGACTCGCTGCCGGTGCCGTCCAACCGCGATGAGGCGTGGCGGTTCACGAACCTGCGCGGCTTCGACCCGGACGCGTTCCCGACCCGGACCGCCGCCGTCGAGCTCGGCGGCGACGCCGGCGGCGCGGTCTTCACGAGCCTCGCACAGGCCGTCGGTTCGCATCCTGGCCTGCTCGAGCGGCACCTGGGCTCGGTCGTCTCCGACGGCGAGAAGTTTGCGTCTGCAAACGCGGCCCGCTGGAGCGACGGCGTGCTGCTGCACGTCCCGGCCGGCGTCTCGGTCGACGTCCCGCTGCGCGCCGCCGTCGAGCTCGGTGAGGAGGGCTCCGCCCTGTACCACCGCGTTCTGGTCGTGCTCGAGCGCGGCGCCCGGGCCACCTTCGTGGAGGAGTTCCGTTCGGAGGTGCCCGGCTACCTGAACGTCGTTGTCGAGCTGGCGGTCGCCGACGGCGCCCGGCTCGAGTACGTGACGATCCAGCACCACCATCCCGAGACGCGCCAGTTCGGCACGCACCGCGCGACGGTCGGCCGCGACGCGGAGCTCGACTGGGTGGCGGCGGCGCTGGGCGGCACGCGGGCCAAGTCGCGCATGGAGAGCCTGCTCGCCGGTCAGGGCGCGCACGTCAAGGTCACCGGCGCCTACTACCTGACCGGGCGCGAGCACGTCGACTACGACACGACGCAGGAGCACGCCGCGCCGAACACGACCTCCGACCTCGCCTTCAAGGGCGTTCTCGCCGATCGCTCGCGGGCCGTCTGGCGCGGGGTCATCCGGGTCGACAAGGGTGCACAGAAGACCGACGCCTACCAGGAGAATCGCAACCTGCTGCTCTCGACCGACGCGCAGGCGACGCCGATCCCCGGCCTCGAGATCGAGGCCAACGACGTGCGCTGCACGCACGGCGCGACCGTCGGCCAGGTGGACAGCCAGCAGCTCTTCTACCTGATGGCCCGCGGCCTCGACAAGGCCTCGGCGCAGCGGATGATCGTGCGCGGCTTCTTCGAGGACGTGCTCGGCCGCATCGGATCGACCCAGGCCCGCGAGCGGCTGGCCTCGGCGCTCGAGTCGCGCATCGCGTAGACCCATCGGGGACTGTCCCCACCGGTGACAGTCCCCACGCGCCCATCACTACACTCAAGGCATGGCAGTCGAGACCCAGACGCCGCTCGACGCGGCCGCGATCAAGCTCGACTTCCCCATCCTCGGGAAGCCGGTGCACGGCAAGCCGCTCGTGTACCTCGACTCCGCCGCCTCCTCGCAGAAGCCGCGTGCGGTGATCGACGCGATCACGGACGTCTACGAGACCTCATACGCGGCCGTGCACCGGGCGGTGTACGCGCTGGGCGAGACCGCCACCGAGCGCTACGAGGGCGCCCGCGACAAGGTCGCCGCGCTCCTCAACGCCCGCTCGCGGCGGGAGGTCGTCTTCGTGCGCAACGCCACCGAGGGCCTGAATCTGGTCGCGTACGCCTACGGCGACAAGTTCGTGGGCGAGGGCGACGTCATCGTCACGACCGAGATGGAGCACCACTCCAACCTCGTCCCCTGGCAGATGCTTGCCCGCCGCCGCGGCGCCGTCGTTCGCTACCTGTCGCTCACGAGCGACGGCCGCCTCGACCCGGAGTCGCTGGAGGAGCTCGCGGCCGTCGAGAACGTGAAGCTGGTCGCGGCCACCCACGTGTCCAACTCGCTCGCCGCGGTGAACGACGTCCCGGCGCTCTCGGCCTGGGCGCACGAGCGCGGTGCGGTGATGGTCTGCGACGGCGCCCAGGCCGCGCCGCACATGCCCGTCGACGTGCGCGCGCTCGGATGCGACTTCTATGCCATCTCCGGACACAAGATGTGCGGCCCCGGCGCGGGCGCGCTGTGGGGCCGCGAGGAGCTGTTCGAGCGGATGGACCCGTTCATGACGGGCGGCGGCCAGATCGGCAAGGTCGAGCTCGACGGCACGACCTGGAACGAGCTGCCGTACAAGTTCGAGCCGGGCGTCCCACCGCTGGCCGAGGTGGTCGGGTTCGGCGCCGCGATCGACTACGTGAATGGGATCGGCCTCGAGGCCATCCATGCCCACGAGCAGGCGCTCGTCCGCTACGGATGGGACGTGCTCTCGTCCGTGCCGGGCGTGACCGTCTACGGCCCGCCGCCGCCCGACCGGGCCGGCATCCTCTCGTTCACCGTCGAGGACGTCCACCCCCACGACGTGGCCCAGGTGCTCGACTCCGAGGCGATCTGCGTCCGCGCCGGCCACCACTGCACCCAGCCGGCGATGCGCCGCTTCGGGCTGGTCGCCACCGCCCGCGCGAGCCTCTACCTCTACAACACGGCGGAGGACTTCGACCGGCTCGCGGCGGGTATCGAGAAGGTCAAGCGCACCTTCGGGGTGTAGCCGGCTGGGCGCTCCACGGCTGTTGAGATGGAGCAATGCGGGGGATTGTCCCCGCATGGGGACGGTCCCCGGGTGGCCTGCCGCCAGAGGTCGACGGGTACACTGAACAAGATGGACGACTTCTACCGCGAGAACATCCTCGATCACTACCGTAACCCGCGCAACCACGGGCACCTCGAGGCGCCCACGGCGACGGCCGAGGGCGTGAACCCGCTGTGCGGGGACGAGCTCGCGGTCGAGCTCGAGATCTCCGGCGACGTCGTGCAGGACGTGCGCTTCAACGGCCGCGGTTGTGCCATCAGCCAGGCGGCGGCGTCGATGATCTCGGACGTCGTCAAGGGCAAGACGGTCGCGGAGGTGGCCGCGCTCGGGCGCGACGACATCCTGGACGAGCTCGGGATCCCGCTCACGCCCATCCGGCTCAAGTGCGCGATGCTCTCCGTGAGCGTGCTGAAGGTCGCCCTCGGGCGGACCCCCGGGGAAGACGACCGCGAGATCGAGTGGAGATCGCAGTAGGCCCGGTCGAGGCGATCCCCGAAGGGGGCGTCAAGATCGTCCAGTCAGGCTCGCTCTTCGTCGGCGTCTACCGCATCGACGGCGACCTGTACGCGATCGAGGACCGCTGCAGCCACGACGACGGCCCGCTGTGCGAGGGCGAGCGGGAGGGGTTCTGCGTCATCTGCCCGCGCCACGGCGCCCGTTTCGACCTGCGCACCGGCGCCGTGCTGTCCCTTCCCGCCACCGAGGACGTCGAGGCGTTCGAGGTCGTGGTCCGGGACGGCCAGGCGTTCGTCCTGGCGTAGACTGACGCGTCATGGAGGAGCTGGCGCTTTCCGAGGCCACCCAGGAGTACCTGGAGAGCATCTACTGGCTGTACGAGGCCGGCATCGAGCGCACCCAGGCGAATCTCGCCCGGGCGCTGCAGGTGTCGCAGCCCTCGGCCAGCGAGATGCTGCGGCGGCTGACCGACGACGGCCTCGTCCGCCGCGACGAGCACAAGCTGATCGAGTTCACCGACCGCGGCCGCGAGGTGGCCGCCCGGATCGTGGCCCGGCACCGCACCGTCGAGGCCTACCTGGTGAAGGTCATGGGCATCCCGTGGGACGAGGTGCACGAGGAAGCCCACTCGATGGAGCACTCCATCTCGCCCCGCCTCGAGGCCAAGATGCTCGAGATGATCGGCGAGGTGCGCACCTGTCCGCACGGCCATCCGATCGGCGACTACCCGCGCGAGCCGGGCGAGGCCATCCCGGCGGTGCCGGTGGGGAGCGAGGTCGTCGTCCTGCGGCTCGAGAACGAGGCCGAGGAGATGCTGCACTACCTCAAGGCACGCGGCGTGGAGCCGGGCCGGCGCTACACGGTCAGCGACCGCCGCGGCCACGGCGACGAGGCCGTCACGGAGCTCGTCGACATCGAGGCCGCCACGACCCACGAGGTCGACGACCGGCTCGCCCGCACCGTCTCGGTGGTCGTCTCGAGGCGCGGCGACGGGGCCGTCTCGGACATCGTCGAGGCGGGTGCGGAGCTGCAGCTGCTCGGATCGACCCGCTGGGGCATGTAGCACCTCCCCGCGGCCTTTCGGACGTCGTCGGCGGTTGCTACGATGTCCATACCGCGGAAAGGAGGTGGTCCGACTTGTTAGACGGTTCAAGACGGGCGAGTGGAGGTGCTCGCGGGTAGGGGCGAATCCCTGAACCCACGGGGAATCGCTGCAGCCGGCGTTGGGATAGCCTCCGCCACCTCCTAGGTGC
>JAICJM010000306.1 GCA_025928435.1 Thermoleophilia bacterium | reverse complement strand
GCGGCGCGACGCCGCCCTCCTGGTCGAGCAGGGCGAGCAGCAGGTGGTCGGGGGTGAGCTCCGGGTTGCCCCGGGTGATCGCATCCCCCTGGGCGGATGAGAAGGCCTCCTGGGCCTTGATGGTCAGCTTCTGAAAGTCCATGGCACCGGTGATTTCGGGGTTTGATAGATGACGAGGTCGCGGCGGTAGCTGCGATGCACCCGGTCGACCTCGCGCCGCTGCTCCTCGGCGGCGGAGTCGAGCTGGGCGTGCAGTGAGGCGACCTCGCGGACGAGCGCCTCCATCGCGTCCTCGAGGTCGAGCACGCGGACGGCGCCGGCCAGGTTCAGGCCGAGCTCGCCCGTCAGCGCGCCGATCTTGCGCAGGCGCTCGACGTCGCGGTCGGAGTAGCGGCGGGTGCCGCCGGGGGTGCGCCGCGGCCGCACGAGGCCCTTCGCCTCGTACGTCCGCAGCGTCTGCGGATGCATCCCGGCCAGCTCGGCCGCGACCGAGATCGAGTAGCGGGGATGCTCGTCCGGAGACCTCATGATCACCCGGCGGCCTTCTCGGTGAACAGCTTCTGGCGCGGGTCGCCATGGTTCGCCTGCTGGATCTCCTGCAGACGCTCGAGCGCCTCGCGCTCCTGCCTGGACAGCTTCGAGGGCACCGCGATGCGCAGCCGCGCCAGCAGGTCGCCCTGGCCGCCGCCGTTCAGGCGCGGGGCGCCGCGGCCCTTCACGCGCAGCGTCTTCCCGTCGGTCGAGCCGGCCGGGATCCTCACGCGCACGGTCGTGCCGTCCGGCGTCGGCAGCTCGACCTGCTCGCCGATCGCCGCCTCGGCGAACGTGACCGGGACGTCGATGACCAGGTCGTCGCCGTTGCGGGTGAAGAGCGGGCTCGCGGTCACCCGGGTGACGACGAAGAGGTCGCCGGGCTCGCCGCCGCGCGGCGCGGCCTCGCCCTTGCCCTTCACCTTGATGCGGGTGCCGTCGCGGACGCCGGCGGGGATCCGCACCTGGTACGTCTTCGTCGAGCGCACCCGGCCGGAGCCGTGGCAGGTCAGGCAGGGATGCTCGATCACGGTGCCCGCGCCGTTGCAGCGGGTGCAGGGCTGGTTGATCGAGAAGAACCCCTGGCTCTCCGACGTCACGCCGCGGCCCTTGCAGACCGGGCAGATCGTCGGCGCCGTGCCCGGCGCCGCGCCGGAGCCGTGGCAGGTCGGGCAGGCGTTCGCCTTGTCGACCGGCACCTTCACGGTCACCCCGCGCAGCGCGTCCTCGAAGGACAGGCTGACCTGGGCCTCGACGTCGGCGCCGCGGCGCGGGCCGGCGGACGGGCCGCCCCGGCTGCCGCGGTTGAACAGGCCGCCGAACAGATCGCCCAGGTCGAACCCGGCCGCCGCGTCCCCGAAGTCGGCGCCCCGAAAGCCGCCGCCCTGGCCCGGCCGGAACGTGCGCCCGAAGCTGTCGTACTGCTTGCGCCGATCGGGATCGGAGAGCGTGTCGTACGCCTCGCCGATCGCCTTGAAGCGCTCCTCGGCCGCCGCGTCGCCCGGATTGGCGTCCGGGTGGTATCGGCGGGCCAGCTTACGGTAGGCCTTCTTGATCTCGTCGGCGCTCGCGCCCTTGGCGACCCCGAGCGTCTCGTAGTAGTCCGCGGCCAACGCCTACTCCTCACCCTCCGCCGGGGCGGGGCCGCTCGAGACCACCACGCGCGCCGCGCGCACGATCCGGTCGCCGAGGCGGTAGCCCCGCTGCCACACGGCCGCGATCGCGCCCTCGGGATGCTCCGAGGGCTGGTGGCTCAGGGCCTCGTGGACGTGTGGGTCGAAGGCCTCGCCCGGCGCCGCCTGGATCTCCTCGAGCCCGCGCCGCCGCAGGATGTCGGCCAGCTGCTGGCGCACGCGCGCGACGCCCTCGGCCACCTGGGCCTCCTCGTGGTGCTCGGAGGCGTCGATGGCCCGCTCGAGGTTGTCGAGCACGGGCAGCAGCTCGGACACGATCGACTCGCCCGCCCGCTGTGCCTGCGCCTCGGAGTCGCGCGCCACGCGCTTGCGGTAGTTGTCGAAGTCGGCCGCGACGCGGCGCAGGTCGTCGAGGTACTCCTCCGCCCTGCGCCGCGCCTCGGCGAGCTCCGCCTCGAGCTCGCCGGCCCCCTCCTCGCCGACGCTCTCGTCGGTCTCGGGGGCCGGCGCGCCCTTGCGTGGATCTGCGGTCACGCCCGGTCACCGCTTTCGTCGACCACCTCGGCGTCGACGATCTCCTCGTCGCCGGACGCGTCGGTGCCGTTCGCGGAGCCGTCGCCGCCGCCCGTGCTCTGCTGAGCCTGCTGGGCCTGCTGGTAGACGACCTCGCCGAGCTTGAACGAGGCCTCGCGCAGCGCCTCGAGCCGCGACCGGATCTCGCCGGCGTCATCGCCGTCGAGGGCCTGCCGCACCGCCTCGATCTTCGAGCGGATGTCGGTCTTGGTCTCCTCGTCGAGCCGGTCCTCGTGCTCCTTGAGCGACTTCTCGGTCGAGTAGGCGACCTGCTCGGCCGTGTTGCGGGCCTCGGCCAGCTCCTTCATGCGGCGGTCGTCCTCGGCGTGCGACTCGGCGTCGCGCACCATCTGGTTGACCTCGTTGTCGGAGAGGCCGGAACCGCCCTGGATCTGGATCTTCTGCTCGTTGCCCGAGCCCAGGTCCTTGGCCGAGACGTGCATGATCCCGTTGGCGTCGATGTCGAAGGTGACCTCGATCTGGGGCACGCCCCGCGGCGCCGGCGGGATGCCGACCAGCTGG
>JAICJM010000242.1 GCA_025928435.1 Thermoleophilia bacterium | reverse complement strand
TTCGTCATGGTCGAGTGGGGAGACCCGGGCGGGGTCACCGGCCCCGACCGGCCGATCGCCGGGCTCCACGTCCACCACGCCGACGACGAGGCCTGGTACGTGCTCGAGGGCACGCTCGGCTTCCGCGTCGGCTCCGAGCTGATCGAGGCCGGGCCCGGCGCCGCCGTGCGCGTCCCCCGCGGCACGCCGCACTCGTTCTGGAACGCCCGGCCCGAGCCCGCGCGGTACGTGCTCGTGATGGCGCCACGCATCCACCGGCTCGTGCAGGCGCTGCACGCGCCCGGCGCGGGCGACTACGCCGCCATCTTCCGCGCGTACGAGTCCGAGCTCCTCTGACGCGGCGGGCCGGCTCGCGAGGATAGGCTGGCGGACATGTTCGTCGTCACCGGATCGACCGGCCATGTGGGCCGCCTGGTGGCGGGCGAGCTGTCGTCGCGCGGACTGCGCCAGCGCCTGCTCGTGCGCGACCCGGCGCGGGCGCCGGACATCGCCGGAGCCGAGATCGCCGTGGCCGACTACGGCGACCCGGAGTCGCTCGCCGCGGCGCTCGAGCCGGGCGACCGCGTCTTCATGGTGTCGCTGCACGAGGGCCCCGACCAGCGCGTCCCCCACCACCGGGCGTTCATCGAGGCGGCGGCCGCCGCCGGCGTCGCTCACATCGTCTACCTCTCGTTCGTCAACGCCGGGCCGGACGCGATTTTCCTGCACGCGCGCTCGCACGGCGAGACCGAGTGGCTGCTGGCCGAGTCCGGCGTCGCCTGGACGTCGATCCGCAACTCGATGTACGCCGACGAGATCCCGGGCTGGTTCGACGCCGACGGCCTGAACACGGTGCCCGGCGGCGACGCCCGGATGAGCTTCTCCTACCGCCCGGAGCTGGCGCGCGCGATCGCGGTCACGCTGACCCAGTCGGGCCACGAGGGCACGGCCTACGACATCGTCACCCCCCAGTCCGTCAGCATGCGCGAGCTGGCCGAGATCGCGTGGGCGGTCACCGGCCAGAACTACCGCTACGCGCCGACGAGCGACGCCTGGTGGGAGGAGCGCTGGCGGGCGCGGGGCAAGGAGGCCTGGGCGATCGAGGCCGGCCTCACGTCCTACGCGGCCCTGCGCGCCGGCGAGTTCGACGTCGCCGGCGGCGACTACCGCGCCCTGACGGGCGAGGACCCGCTCTCGGTCTCGGACATCGCCGCACTGATGGCCGACCGCCTGCCGCTGCACGCATGAGCGTCGCACAGGCGCTGGGGGTGCGCAGCTACCGCGAGCTGCTGTCGGCGGGCGAGGCGCGCCGGGTGGTCTCGTGGGGCCTCCTGGCGCGCATGCCGATGGGCATGAGCGCGCTCGCCCTCGTCCTGCTCGTGCGCAGCGAGGGCGGCTCGTATGCGACGGCCGGGATCGTCTCGGGCGTCTACGCGGTCGCGTCGGGGGGCGGGGCGGTGATCGGCGGGCGGCTCGTCGACCGGCGCCCGCCCGCGCCTGTCGTCATCACCTACGCGATCGGCCACGGGGTGGCGCTGGCCGTGCTGCTCGCGCTCGCCCACGCCCGCGTCGCGGAGGGCGTGGTGGTGGCCGCCACCGCCGTGGCAGGGCTGCTCATGCCGCCCGTCGGCCCGACGATCCGGATGATGTGGCCGGCGATGCTGCCGCGGCCGGAGCTGCGCACGACCGCATACGCCCTCGAGGCGACCGTCCAGGAGGTCATCTTCGTCGTCGGCCCGCTGGTCGTGGCCGTGCTCGCGGCATCGATCTCGGCCGGCGCGGGCATCGTCGCGTCCGGCCTCGCGTGCATCGCCGGGGCGATCGGGTTCACGGCCACGCCCGCGGTGCGGAGGCGGCGGCCCGACCCGGCCTACGACCGCTCCGACCACCACCTGCTCCAGGCGCTCGTCCCGTGGGGGATCCGGCGCGTGCTCATGCTCGGGATCGCCTACGGCGTCGCGTTCGGCGCGGCCGAGGTGGCGATGCCCGCGTTCGCCGAGGGCCACGGTGGCCGCTCCCTGGGCGGCATCACGCTGGCGGCGTTCTCCGGCGGCAGCCTGATCGGGGGCGTGGTCGCGGGCGCGGCCTCCTCGGCCGGAGCGCTCAACCGCCGCCTGCAGGTGATCAGCGCCGCGTTCGTGGTCGTGCTCGTCCCGCCGCTCCTGGCCGGCTCGATCCCCGAGATGGCTGTGATCATGTTCGTCGCCGGCCTGCCGATCGCGCCCAGCGTCGCCGTCTCCTACAACATGCTCGAGCGGGCGGCCGTACCCGGGACGCAGGCGGAGGTGTTCGGGTGGATGTCGACGTCGGTGACGATCGGCCTCGCCGCCGGCACCGCCGCGGGGGGCAGCCTGATCGCGCACACCGGCGTCCACGCCGCGCTCGCGCTCGGCATCGCCGGCGCCGCGGTCGCCTGCGCGCTCTCCTTCACCCGGGAGTCGTGACCAGCGACTCTGGGGACAGTCCCCGGGCGGGGACTGTCCCCAGAGTGCCGTTCTAGCTGATCGGGAACGGCGTCGCGGTCCTGGCCGAGTTCAGGCGCGGGACGCCGTAGGAGTCCTCGAGGCCGGCCAGCAGCCCGAAGTGGGTGTAGGCGTGGGAGTCGGTGACGCCCTCCCCGGCCGAGCCGCCGATGGCGATCGTCGCGATGTGCTCGTCCGAGCGGTTGCCCTCGTCCCAGGTCACGATGACGAGCGCCCCGCCGGCCACCATCGCCGGGACGTGCGCCTTCAGCCACGCGTCGCCAGCCTTGATCTCCGCGGTCCTGCTCGACCCGGTGTGCATGTTGTCGTTGTCGTTCGGCACGACGTAGGAGAACGACCGCAGATGCGCCGGGTCGAAGGCGGTGAACGGCATCATGTTGGCGCACGCGGCCGGCTTCGACGTGATGTCGCTGTAGTAGGCGGCCGGGTTGTGCGTCTTGTCGTAGGGGAGGGGGCCGGACCTCGTGTAGCAGGCGCTCGGCATCGACTCCTCGTACTCGCCCCAGCTCTGACCGGCGCCCTGCATCTGGTTGAAGAGGTTGTCCGAGCCCTTCGCGGCCGACGTCGTGGCGACACCGCTCGTCATCCGCAGGTAGTCGGGCAGGCTCCCCGGCGCGGCCTGGTAGTTCGTGTACAGCGTCCCGCCCGCGATCAGCGACTGGATGTACGGCGCGTTCGTGTTGCCGACGATGCTCGAGTACGTCTTGTTCTCGAGCACGATCAGCACGACCGGCTCCCTCGGCGCCGCCTGGGCCGCTCCGACCACCCCGGCGCCGGCGGGCGCCACCAGCACGCACGCCGACGCGGCGACCGCCGCGAACGCGCGAGTCCATGCGAATCTCACAGCACGACCTCCCCCATGACCACGCCTCGATTTAAGGCAACGGTACGGGCAACGGGGGGTGCTGGCTAGTGGCTACGGCTGCAGCTTGAAGATGAAGTCGAAGTTCCCGTCGTTGCGGGTGTGCAGGATCATCTGCCCGCGCACGTTGCGGTAGGCGCCCGTGCCGCCGGTGACGGCGAGGACCGTGGTCGGGAAGGCATCGCGGAACGGGCCCTCGACCGTGATCTGGCCACGGTGCAGGAACGTCGTCCACGTGCACTCCCACCGGCCCTGCGTGGTGCTCGCGCGGACGCAGTTGCCCTCGTCGGAGCCGACCCGGTGCCTGTTGTGCGAGTCGAAGACGGGGTTGGCGAACGGCAGCTGGTCGCCGGGCGAGTCGCCGGGGGCGCCGATGTCGATCACCTGGTCCGTGACGGGGTGCTCGACCACGTGGATCCGGATCGGCGAGACGATCCCGCCCGAGCCGGAGCCGATCGCCATCGCTCCCGCCGTGAGCGCCGAGGCGAGCACCGCCGCGGCCGTCGTCAGGATGAGGGTCCTTCGCATTCCGGCCTCCTTGTCGTGGGAGGCCGAGTCTACGGCACCATGCGGGCCACGATCTCGGCCGCGGGCTCGACCGCCGTGATCCGGCCGACGCCGCGGCCGGCGTAGAGGCACATCGCCTCGATCTCGCCCGTCGTCGAGCGGCGCGGCTCGTCGGCCGCGTAGCGGGCGATCGGCACGCCGTCGGTCTCGGCCACGACCTCGGCCTCGTTCGGGCGCCCGCCCGGATCGGGGCTCCCGGCAGCCTCCCACTCGCGGTAGGTGCTGTTGCGCAGCACCCGGTGGGCGGCGCCGGGCCAGCCGCCGTCGAAGAGGTACGTGAGGACGGTGTCGTCGGGCTCGGCGGCCACGAGCTGCTCGGCGTAGCCGGGATGGATGTCGGCCTCCGGCGTGGCCAGGAACCGCGTGCCCATCACGACGCCCGCGGCGCCGGCCGCCAGCGCCCGGCGCAGGCCGTCGGCGTCCGCGATCCCGCCGGCCGCGATCACCGGCACCCCGCCGCGCAGCTCGGCGACCAGCTCGAGCAGGGGCGTCTCGCCCTGGACGTGGCCGCCCGCCTCGACGCCCTGCGCGATCAGCGCGTCGGCGCCGGCGCCGACCGCAGCCCGAGCCTCGGCGACCGACCCGGCCTGGGCGACCACGACGCACCCGGCGGCGTGCGCCCGCTCGACCAGCCGCGCGTCGACGCCCCACGAGAACGAGACGACCGGGACGGCCTCCTCGCAGACGAGCTCGAGCCGCTCCTCCTGGTCGAAGGCCAGCACGAGGTTGACGGCGAACGGCCGGTCGGTGCGCCGCCGGATGTCCCGGATCTGCTCGCGCAGGAGCGGCGGCTCCGTCCACGACGCGCCCAGGCTGCCGAGGCCTCCCGCCTCCGAGACCGCGGCGGCCAGCTCCGGCGTCGCCGCCGGGCCGACCGGCGCCTGCATCACGGGGACAGTCCAGGGAAGCGTCATCGCGGCGATCCTAGATGATTGATCGGTAAGTCCGTGATGTCCAAGGTGCAAGCCCGACGGGCTTGCACCGGTCAGTGGTGACCTGCGATCACGCAGGGCACCACTGGGCTGCGAACCAAGCAGCGCATGGACTAAAGGGAGCTCAGACCTGGTCGTCTGGGTGCGACCGAGACGCTGTCAAGGGCGACGCCCTTGACAGCGGTCCGAGGCGTCTGCGATGACGCAGACGCCGAGGCGCGATGCGACGGTTCGCAGCCGCAGCGCCGTCAGCACCTCACCTGACCACCAGCCGTCGTGCGTCCAGGCGCGCGGGA
>JAICJM010000307.1 GCA_025928435.1 Thermoleophilia bacterium | reverse complement strand
TCGCGGGTGACGCCGTGGATCCGGGGGGCGTCGCCCATCGCGCCGAGCACGGCGTCGACGTCGAGTTCGCCCGCGACGGCCCGGCTGGCGAAGCAGGCGGTGCGGAAGCGGGCGCCCTCCTCGTCGACGAACGAGATCACGGCCAGCGGCCGCGAGCGCGGCTCGTCCGACTCGAGCATCGCTGCCACCGCCTCGAGCGCGCACACGACGCCCAGGGCGCCGTCGTACGCCCCGCCGTCCGGCTGGGTGTCGACGTGGGAGCCTGCGCACACGTAGGGCCCGTCGCCGGCGCCGGGCGTGACCGCCCACAGGCTGCCGGCGCCGTCCTTGCGCACCTCGAGCCCGATGCTCTCCGCCGCGCCCCGGAACCACTCCTGGGCCTCGACCTCGAGCGGGGTCCACGCGACCCGGTTCCAGCCCGTCTCGGTGCGGCCGATGTCCGCGAGCTCGGCGAACCAGCGCAGGAACCGTTCTCGGGAGACCGCCGGCATCGGGTCTGGAAGGATACGAGAGATGTCTCCGTCCACGCTGCGCCTGCCGGGATTCGTGAACGCGCACAGCCACGCCTTCCAGCGCGGCATGCGCGGCGTGGTTGAACGGGTCGACCCGGCCCACCCCCACGACGACTTCTGGACGTGGCGGGAGGAGATGTACGCCGCCGCGGGCCGGCTCGATCCCGACTCGGCCCACGCGATCGCCCTGCTCGCCTACCGCGAGATGCGCGCGGCCGGGTTCGTGGCGGTGGGCGAGTTCCACTACGTCCACCACCGCCAGGACGGCACGCCGTATGAGCCGGCGAACGCGATGTCGCTCGCGACGGCGGCCGCCGCGGACGAGGCCGGCATCGACCAGGTGCTGCTCATGACCGCCTACGAGCGCGCCGGCGCCGGCCTGCCGCCGACGCCCGGGCAGCGCCGCTTCTGCGACCCCGACGTGGCGACCTACCTGGGGCGGGTCGAGGCGCTCGCCGGCGACCGCCCCGCCGGGCGGGTGGGGCTCGCGCCCCACAGCGTCCGGGCCGTGTCGCGCGACTGGCTGGCCGAGATCGGCCGCTTTGCCGAGTCCGCGGGGATGGTCGTCCACGTGCACGCCTGCGAGCAGCGGCGCGAGATCGAGGAGTGCCTGGCCGAGCACGGCCGGCGCCCGATCGAGCTGCTCGCCGACGCCGGCTGCCTCGGTCCGCGCACGACCATCGTGCACGGCACGCACGCGTCCGACGGCGAGCTCGACCTGCTCGCGCAGGCGGGCGCGTCGGTGTGTCTGTGCCCGACGACCGAGGCGAACCTCGGTGACGGCTACCTGCCGGCGCTGCGCCTCTTCGAGCGCGGCGTCCGCGTCTGCATCGGCACCGACTCGAACACGGTCATCGACCCCGTGGTCGAGGTGCGCGAGGTGGAAGCGGTCGCCCGCCGCACCGCCGAGCGGCGCAACGTGCTCGTGCCGGCGGGCGACGACGGCCCGACGGGCTATCTGCTCACGGTCGGAGGTCGCTTCGGCGCCGAGGCGCTCGGCCTGCCGCCGCCGGCCCACGTCGAGATCGACCTCTCCCACCCGTCCCTCGCCGGCGTCGCGGAGCGCGACGCGGCGGCGGCGCTGATCTTCGGCGGATCGGCCGCCGCCCTGCGACCAACGGAGGACCGCTGATGGACTTCGCGCTCTCGCCCGAGCTGATCGATCTCCGCACCCGGGTGCGGGCGCTCGTCGACGACCACCTGATCCACTACGAGACGGAGGCCGAGGAGCACCACGGCCGCCTCTCGCCCGAGTCGCACGCGCGCATCAAGCAGGCGGTGCTCGACTCCGGCCTCGCCGCCAACAACATCCCGCAGCAGTTCGGCGGCGGCGGGTTCAACCTGACGGAGCAGATCGTCACCCACGAGCAGCTCGGCCGGCTCACGAACTGCCTCTGGGTGCTGGTGTGGAGCCCGTCGAACGTGCTCGTGCACGGGACGCCGGCGCAGATCGAGCGCTACCTCCTGCCCGACGTCCGCGGCGAGCACCGCCACGCCTATGCGATCACCGAGGAGGCGGCCGGCTCCGACCCGCGCGCCATCGCCGCCGAGGCGGTCTGGAACGGCGAGCACTACGAGCTCTCGGGCACCAAGTGGTTCGTCACCGACGGCGACGTCGCGAGCTACTTCATCGTGCTCGCCTGGGCGGTGGACGGCCACGACCGCCGGCCGGCCCTCTTCCTGGTCGACAAGGACCTGCCGGGCGTGGAGATGACCGACGACCCGGACTTCTCCCACAACTTTCCCTACCGCCACCCCGAGTTCACGTTCACGAAGACGCCGGTGCCGTGCGAGAACATCCTCGGCGAGCTCGGCCGCGGGTTCGAGCTGACGGGCGAGTGGTTCGTCGAGGAGCGCGTCCACATCGCCGCCCGCTGCATCGGCGCCTGCGACCGTCTGATCGAGCTCGGCACCGCCTGGGCGCTCGAGCGGGAGCAGTTCGGGAGCAGGATCTTCGACCACCAGGCGGTCAGCTTCGCCCTCGCCGACTGCGCGGCCGAGGTCACGGCCGCCCGGCTGCTGACCTACTACGTGGGCTGGCTGGCCGATTCGGGCGCCGACCGCAAGCTCGTCCACCACAAGGCGTCGATGGCCAAGCTGGTCGCCTCGGAGACGGCCGGCCGGGTGGCCGACCGGGTCGTGCAGATCTTCGGCGGCCGCGGCTACATGCGCTCGAACCCGGCCGAGCGGCTGTGGCGCGAGCTGCGCGTCGACCGCATCTGGGAGGGGACGAGC
>JAICJM010000147.1 GCA_025928435.1 Thermoleophilia bacterium | reverse complement strand
CTGGACGTCCGGCGGGGGGATGGCCGATCTCGGCACCCTCGGCGGCGACGCGAGCGCGGCCAACGCCGTGAACGGCACCGGCGAGATCGTCGGCTGGGCGAACGACTCCGCCGGCCACCAGCGCGCGTTCCTGTGGAAGGCAGGGACGATGAAGGACCTCGGCACGCTGGGCGGGACGGAGAGCGAGGCCAGGTCGATCAACGGCTCCGGGATGATCGTCGGCTGGGCCGACAGCGCCGCCGAGGTGCAGCACGCGTTCGTCCGCTCCGGGACGACGATGACCGACATCGGCAAGCTCCTGAACGCGACGTCCAGCGTCGCCAACGACGTCACCAGCGACGGCATCGTCGTCGGCACCGCGCAGGGCGCGAACGGCGAGTTCGGATGGCTGTACGACCACGGCCGGATCACGAACATCACCGCGCGCACGGTGACCTGCTGCGAGCCCGTCGGCGGTTCGCTCAACAAGAGCCTCCAGATCGTGCCCGCCGAGCTCACCTCGACCACGGTGCCGGTGCTCGAGCCCGTGACCGCATACGACGAGACCAGCGCGAAGATCCACTACGGCGGCCGGTGGACGCGGTCCGCGCGGACCGGCGACTGGGGCGGCCACGAGAAGTCGGCAACCAAGGCCGGCGCGACCGCGTCGATCACCTTCACCGGCAAGCGGGTCTGGTGGATCGCGGGCGAGGACTCGAGCTTCGGCCGGGCCCGCGTCGCGATCGACGGGAACGTCTTGACGACGGTCGACCTGGGCACCTTCGGCGGCGTCCGCAGCACCGCATTCGTGCACGCGTTCGCGAAGGTCGGCACGCACACCCTCAAGATCACGGTGCTCGGCACCGCGGGACGGCGGCGGGTCGACATCGACACGTTCGCGGTCTCGCAGCGCTGAGGACGGAGCGCCGATCCCGGCCCCCGGACGGCGTCATGTACGGTATGCCGCGGTGGGGTGCTCGACACTGCTCTTCCTGCACGTGACATCGGCGTTCGCGATGGTGACGGCGGCAGGCCTGTTCCTCGCGATCGCCCTCGCCCTGCGCAGCGAACGCCACTCCGCGACGGCGATGCGGCTCGTCCCCGTCGCGGGGATCCTGTGGCCGGTCGGCGGGCTGCTGGCGATCGTCTTCGGCGTCTGGCTCGCCCTGCACGAGTCGCAGTTCTCGCTCGCCGACGGCTGGATCATCGCCGCCATCGTGCTCTGGGTGATCGGGTCGGCGATCGGCGGACGGCTCGGCGCGGGCTACCGCAAGCTTGCGTCGTCGGGGGCGGCGCCCGACCCGGCGACGCTCGTCCTCAACCTCGCGCTCCTGGTCACGCTGCTCGTGATCCTGATCGACATGATCTACAAGCCGGGGGCCGCGTGACCCTTCTCATCATCCGACCGGACAGCTGGAACCTCCCGCTGCTCTTGCACATCGGCGGGGCGATGGCGCTCGTGGCGTCGGTGACCGTGGCGGCGATCGCGCTCATCCAGGGCTGGCGGACGAGCGACCCGTCCGCCGCCTCGCTGAAGCGGTTCGGCGCGAAGACGCTCCTCTACGCCGCGATCCCGTCGTACTTCGTCATGCGCATCGCGGCGGAGTGGATCGCGTCGCGGGAGCACCTCGAGAACTCGAACGCGGCCTGGCTCGGCGACGGGTTCATCGTCGCAGACGGCGGCGGCATCCTCCTGCTCATCGCCACGATCGTCGCGAACATCGCCGTGCGGCGGGCACCGGACACGGGCCTCGGCAAGCTGGCCAAGGTCAGCGCCAGCATCTCGCTGATCCTGGTCGCACTCTACGTCTTCGCCATCTGGGCGATGACGACCAAGCCGACCTAAGCTGATCGACTCCACGCCCCCGCGCGCCTGGAGGCATCCGCCCTTGACAGCTTCTCGGTCGCGCCCATACGGCCGGCGCTTGCGCTGCTCGTTTCGCAGCCCAGTGGTAGCCCGTCGGGCTCGCACCTTGGACATCACGGCGACGTGGAATCGATCATCTCGCCGCCCTCGGCCTCGTCGCCGTCCTCGTCGAGGACTGCACTCGTGACGTGCGGATCGGCGAGCAGCGGCTCGAGCGCCTCCGCGACATCCGACTGGAGCGCGCGGTCGAGGACGATCTCGATCCTCACCTCGTCCTCGGAGCCGATCTTGACCTCCGGGAAGGCCCGGTCGGTCACGCCGCCCACCTTGGTCCGGACGAGCTCGGCGAAGCCCGGTTGCTCGTCGGAGGCGCCGACCGCCCGGCCGGTGATCTGCATGCGCACCTTCGGCATGCCCGCTTCGTACCCGGGGACGGCCCCGGTTACTCGACGACCGTGAATCGCTCCCACGAGCGCTCGTCCAGCATCGGCACAACCCGGCCGGCGATGTACTCCTGGAAGTGCGGCGAGTCGCGGTGGGCCTGGAAGGCGGCCTCGTCGTCGTACTGCTCGTAGAGGACGAAGCGGTCGCCGTCCTCCCGCGACCGGTTGGCGGTGAACGTACGGCACCCCGGCTCCGCCGCCGACTTCGGGCCGTGCAGCGCGAGCACGGCCGCGACCTCGTCGCCCCTGCCGGGCTTCGTCCGGTACTGCGCGATCACCACGAGCATCGGCTCACCCGGCGACGACGCCGGCCCGGTCGTCCGCCTCCCGCATGTACTGGTGGACGAAGGCGATGGCCATGCTGCCCTCGCCCACGGCCGCGGCGACGCGCTTGACCGGGCCGAGGCGGACGTCGCCGCAGGCGAAGATGCCGGGCACGCTCGTCTCGAGCAGGTACGGGTCGCGCTCGAGCTCCCAGCGGTCGGTGTCGGCCAGCTCGGCGCCCGTGAGGACGTAGCCGCGCCGGTCGCGGGCGATCTCCGGCGGCAGCCAGCCGGTCTCGGCGTCGGCGCCGATCAGGATGAAGAGCCCGCCCGACTCGAGCCGCGTCTCCTCGCCGCTCTGCGAGTTCCTGACGACGATCGCCTCGAGCGAGCCCTCGCCGTCGACGCGGACAACCTCGCTGTGTGTCAGCACCTGGATGTTTGCGCGCGCAGCCAGCTGGTCGAGCAGGTACTGGGACATCGTCCGCTCCGGCCCGGCGCTGCGGCACAGGATCGTCACGGAACGGGCGTGGCTGGCGAAGAACAGCGCCGCCTGGCCGGCGGAGTTGCCCGCCCCGACGATCTGCACGTCGAAGCCGTGGCTGGCGGGCGCCTCGCTGCGGGCCGCGCCGTAGGAGACGCCCTTCCCGGCGAGGCGGTCGCCGCCCTCGATGTCGAGCCGGCGCCAGGTGACGCCGCACGCGAGGATGATCGTGCGCGCCCGCAGGACGTCGCCGCCGTCGAGGTGCACCTGGCGGGTGGCCGCGTCGATGCGCGTGATCGCACGCGTGACCAGGATCTCGGCTCCCAGCCGGCGGGCCTGCTGCAGCGCCCGGCTCGCGAGCTCGTCGCCGGAGACGCCCGAGGGGAAGCCGAGGTAGTTCTCGATCCGCGACGACGTGCCGGCCTGCCCACCCGGCGCCTCGCGCTCGATCACGATCGTCCGCAGGCCCTCCGACGCGCCGTACACGGCCGCGGCCAGGCCGGCCGGGCCGGCGCCGACGATCACCGTGTCGTACTCCGCCGCCTCCGGCTCGGTGGAGAGGCCCAGCAGCTCTGCCACCCGGCGGAGCTGCGGCCGTACCACCGTCTTGCCGTCGACGACGCGCAGGACGGGGCAATCCTCTGGGGGCGGCACGGGGCCGTCCCACTGCTCGGCGGTCTCGGGCGCTTCCGGCTGGAGCCACTTGAAGGCGACCTGGTTGCGGTGCAGGAAGTGGCGCAGGTCGGCGCAGGCGGGATCCCAGCGCTCGCCGACCACGAACGCCCGCGGGACGGACGGCTCCGACGAGATGCCCTGGAGCCCGCGCAGGCCCTCGATGCGGTGGCTCGCGAGCTGGCCGATCTCGCGGCCGACGTCGGGCGCGCTCGCGACGACGGAGTAGTAGCCGTCGGGATCGAGCCGCAGGACGCGCGAGGCCTCGGCCGCCCGGAACCCGACCGGGAAGGTGGTGCCCAGCGTCACCGGCACCTCGCCGAAGATGTCGCCCGGCTTGCGCACGCCGACGACGCGGCCGATGCCCTCGACGTGCTTGACGGCCTCGATCTTGCCCTCGAGCAGCCCGAAGAGCGCCCGCTCGCCGCCCTCGTAGGCGGCGTACTCGCCGGCGGCGAGGGTGATGTCCGCGGCGGCGCGCGAGATCCGCTCGCGGTCGGCCTCGCTCAGCTCTGCGAAGACCGTGATCCCCGCGATCTCCTCTGCCGTCACCATCTGCCCGCAAACGGTACCTGGTTCCGGCCCGATGGCGCGGGGGGTCATGACACCCCAAGCGGGTGGGGGCAGCTTGTGGTAGAAGTGACTTGTGTCCCAGGACGCGGCGGTCGACGAGTCGCAGGTGCTCGCGGCGCTCGAGCGGGTCCCGCTCTTCGCCGGGCTCGGCAAGCGCCATCTGCGCAAGATCGCGGGCGCCTCGACGGTGGCCCATGTACCCGCCGGCCAGCACATCGTCCGGGAGGGGTTCAGCGCGGAGGCCTTCTACGTGGTGCTGGAGGGGGAGGCGGTCGTGACCGGCGCGCCCGCGGCTTCGCGGCTCGCCGCCGGCGACTTCTGCGGCGAGCTCGGGCTGCTCGACGGCTCGCCCCGCTCCGCGAGCGTCATGGCCGAGACGGACGTCGTGGCGGTCAGGCTGCCCCGGAAGGAGTTCCTCGACCTGGTCGACCACCGTCCCGAGATCGCCCGCGCCCTGCTCGCCGACCTGGCCGCGCGGGTGCGGCGGCTGGAGCGGGAGCTGCGCGCGTGATCTCGCGGCCCTGAGGCCTCAACAGCCGAGCCCTCCCGCCGACTACGCAGGGGATGCCCCGCGTGTCCGAAGGCCCAGCCGTGGTCCGGCTCATCCGGAACGAGCTCACGTGGCTCGCCACCGCGTGTGTCGTCGCGCTGCCCGCAATCCGGTTCGCGTCCCGGACGGACGCCGCGTACGGGATGCTCCTGGTCGCGGTGGCCGCCCTCTGGATCGGCCGCGTGCGGCGCACCCGCGCGTTCGCCGCCGCGCTGCGCGCGACCGGCGAGCTGCTCGAGGCCGCGGTCGCCGACCGCGATGCGGCCGTGCTCGATCGCGAGGCGATGGCCTCCGAGCTCGACGCCGTTCGCGCCGTGTCCGCCGACCGCGAGAGCGAGATTGCGCGGGCGCTGGCCGAATCCGCCGAGGCGTCCGAGCGCGCCCGGGCGCGGTATGCGGCCGAGGCGCAGCACGCGAGCGCAGAGGCGGCCGCGCACGCGCGGCGCACCAGCGCCGCCGCGGCCCGCGAAGCGCTCGACGGGATCAACACGACGCTCGAGGTGCTGTCCGGCGCGAACGACTCGATCGGCGCCGGCGCGCGCGAGACGCTCGCGGCCGCGGACGCGGCCCGCGCCCGGGTCGAGGAGGCGGTCGAGGGCAGCCTCGCCCTGCGCGGAACCACCGACGCCGCCGCCGAGATCACCCGCGAGATCTCCGCGGTCGCCGACCAGACCCGCCTGCTCGCGCTGAACGCCGCCATCGAGGCCGCCCGCGCCGGCGAGCACGGGCGCGGCTTCGCGGTCGTCGCCCACGAGGTGGGCCAGCTCGCGAACACCGCCGGCGCCGCCGCCGGGCGCGTGCTCGAGCACATCCGCGCCGTGACCGACCAGAGCGCCGGCGTCGCCGCCTCCATCGAGGCCACGAGCAGCGCGCTGGCCGAGGTCGGCGAGGCCACCCGCCGGATCGAGGAGACGCTCGCCGCCCAGCGCACGGCCACCGAGCACAGCGAGGACACCCTGACCGCCGCCGGCGATCGGCTCGTGGAGATCTCCGAGCGGCGGGCCAACACGCGCGTGGCCCTGCGGGCGCCGGTGCGGGCAGTCCTGCTTGCCGCCGACGGCTCGGCCCGGCCGATCGAGACGGCCACGATCGACCTCAGCCTGGGCGGCGCGCTGCTCGAGAACCGGCCGGGGATCGGCGAGGGGCCCTGGCAGATCGAGCTCTTCCTGCCCGGCGAGCCCGACCCGATCCGCTGCCTGGCGGTGCTCGTACGCCGGGCCGGCGGACACCTCGGGGTCGCGTTCGGCGAGGTCGGTGACGCCGACCTGCTGCGGCTGGACAGCGCAATCGCGGGCCACAGACAGCCCGCCGACTAGCCTCACCGATCCGGCAAGAGGTCAGACAACTGTGACCGGCATCACGGTCGCAAATCCGCTTGACCGCCGTTCCAGGAGTCGCGCCCAACAGTCGTCCCTTCAAGGAGCTCGATATGTTGGACATCTTGCGCGCCGGCGCCGCCGTGACGGCGATCGGCCTCCTCGCCGCTCCCGCCGCCGCCCAGGCCGCCACCGCCCCGGCGGGATACACCATCGTCCGCCGCCCGCTCATGCCGGCGCCCGTCACGCCGCTCGACTCGGGCGCGCAGATCTCGTGTCCGTCGGGCACGGTCGTGTGGGGCGGCGGAGCGGCGATCGCGGGCATCCCCGGCCCCGGCCAGACGATCAACACCTCGGCCCCCGGCGGCATGACGTCCTGGCGGGCGCGCGTGAACAACAGCGGCCCGGGGAGCGCCCAGTTCGCCGTCGGCGCCGTCTGCGCGAAGAAGCCGAAGGGCTACGCGATGCCCTTCGCGCAGGCCGCGAACCCCGCCCACACCCAGACCACCGCCACCGCGACCTGCCCGGCCGACACGGTCATCTTCGACGGCGGCGTCCGCTCGACGTCCGACTCGGCCCAGACCGCCGTGACGAGCGCCCTCCCGACCGGTAACACGAGGTTCACCGCGACGGTCTCCAACGGCACCGCCGCAGGCGAGCAGCTGGACGTCTTCGCCATATGCGGGCACAGGCCGACGGGCTACAGGATCGTGCGCGCGAGCGGCACGGCCGACCCGGCCGGAACGCCCGTGGCCATCTCGGGCGGCCCGGGGTGCCCGCATGGCACGTCGGTCATCGGCGGCGGCGCCCGGGTCGCCACACCGCTGCCGACGACGCCGCTGGGCCAGGCGATCGATGGCGGCCCGATGAACTGGGTCAGCACCATCATCAGCACGAGCAGCCTGCCCGTGACGGACACCTTCGCCACGATCTGTGCCGCGTGAGAGACTGGCCGCATGCAGCGCGAGTTCCGTCAGGTGGACGTCTTCACGACCGAGCCGTACCGGGGCAACCCGGTCGCGGTCGTCCTGGGCGCGGAGGGCCTCTCCGACGAGGGGATGCAGCGGTTCGCGCACTGGACGAACCTGTCGGAGACGACCTTCGTGCTCTCCCCCAGCGCTGCCGGCGCGGACTACCGCGTGCGGATCTTCACGCCCGTCGCCGAGCTGCCGTTCGCCGGCCACCCGACGCTCGGCACCTGCCACGCCTGGCTCGAGGCGGGCGGCACGCAGGGGAACGCGGACGCGATCGTCCAGGAGTGCGAGGCCGGTCTCGTCCCGATCCGGCGCACGCCCGACGGCCTCGGGTTCGGCGCCCCGCCGCTCATCCGCTCGGGGCCGGTGGACGAGGACGAGCTCGTCCATGTTGCCGGGACGCTCAACCTCGACCGGAGCGCGATCGTCGCCGCGGAGTGGGCGGACAACGGCCCGGGCTGGGTCGCGCTGCTGCTCGAGTCGGCGGAGGCCGTCCTGGCGGTCAGGCCGGGGCTCGTCGACCACGACGTCGGCCTCGTCGGACCCCGGCCGGCCGGCGCGGACGCGGCCTTCGAGCTGCGCGCGTTCTTCCCCAAGGACGGCGCCACCACGGAGGATCCGGTCACCGGCAGCCTGAACGCGTCGGTCGCCCAATGGCTCCTGGGCTCTGGAAGGGCCACCGCGCCGTACGTCGCCGCCCAGGGCACGGCCCTGGGACGCGCCGGGCGCGTGCACATCTCGGCGGACGGAGACGACCGGGTCTGGGTCGCCGGCGGCACCGTGACCTGCGTGAGCGGCACCGTCGAGATCTAGTAGCCCTTGACAGCGGTCCGAGGCGTCTGCGATCACGCAGACGCCGAGGCGCGGCCCACCACGAGCTGAACTCAGTCCAACCGTCTGACGTCCAGGCGCGCGGGGCGTGGGATCGGCCATCCACTCAGTACCGCGTGTGCATGAGCTCCTTCACGGTGCGTAGCGTCTCGGCGGCGATCTCGCCGGCGCGGGCGTTGCCCCGGGCGAGCACCGCGCGCAGGTAGTCGCCCTGCCCCGCGAGCTCCGTCCGCCGGGCCCGGATCGGGCGCAGGCGCTCGTTGAGCGCGTCCGCCGTGACCCGCTTCAGCGCCGCCGCGCCGCCGTCCCCGACCTCCTCGGCAACGGTCTCGGGCGCAACGCCGCGGCAGATCCCGGCCAGCCGGAGCAGGTTGGATACCTCCGGCCGCCGGTCGGGGTCATACGTGATCCGGCGCTCGCCGTCGGTCTTCGCCGTCCGGATCAGGCGATCGGTCTCGTCCTCGGACGCGCCCAGCGTGATCGCGTTTCCCCTGCTCTTGCCCATCTTGCGGCCGTCGAGGCCGAGCAGCAACGGCGCCGTCCCCATCAGTGCCTCCGGCTCGGGAAAGTAGGGCGCCACGGGGCTGTAGCGGTCGTTGAACCGGCGGGCGATCGTCCGGGTCAGCTCGACGTGGGGGAGCTGGTCGCGCCCGACCGGCACCAGGTTCGCGTGGCAGAACAGGATGTCCGCCGCCTGGTGCACCGGGTAGGTGAACATGAGCGCGGAGGCCGTCCCGCCGCCGGCCGCGATCTCGTCCTTCACGGTCGGGTTGCGGCGCAGCTCGGACACGCTCACCAGGCTCAGGAACGGCAGGACGAGCTGGTTGAGCTCCGCGATCTGGCTGTGGGTGAAGATCACGGCTCGCTCGGAATCGATTCCGGCGGCCAGGTAGTCGAGCACGAGGCCCTCGACGTCGGCCGGCAGGTGCGCCGGCGAGTCGCGGTCGGTGATCGCCTGGTAGTCGGCGATCAGGACGAGCAGCTCGACGCCGAGCCGCTGGAGCCGCACGCGGTTCTCGAGTGTGCCGAAATAGTGGCCGATGTGGAGCGGCCCGGTGGGACGGTCGCCGGTCAGGATCCGGAACGACCCGGGGTCGGCGAGCACCGCCTCTTCGAGCTCGGCGCTGCGGCGCTCGGCCGCGATGCGCGTGGACGTCATGGGAGTCGTCTCCTTCGATCGGGCGAAGGGTCACCCTCGAGCGGGATCCTCCCAGAAGCACATCGGGCCGCTCGAAGGCGGCCCGTCGCGCATGCACGTGCTACGGCCGCCCTAGTGCGGCCACGACCAGCGGGTGCGATGCGCTGCGGTCATCGTCTCACTCTAGCGCACCTCCCGGTAGGCTCCGCGGCCATGCCCGCCGCGCCCCGCTACGCCCACCCGATCGGCGTCTCGCTCGGTGACATGGTGCCGCCGGAGCGGATCGGCGAGCGCGCCCGCGAGCTCGAGCAGCTCGGGTTCTCGCACCTGATGATCCCCGAGGACTACTTCTACGAGCCGGCGCTCGTGTGCACGACGCTGGCCCTGGGGGCGACGGAATCGGTTCCGATCGGGACGAGCATCGTCTCGGGCATGGTGCGCCACCCGGCGGTGCTGGCCATGGAGATCGCGGGGATCAGCCGTGCCTTCCCCGGCCGGTTCCGGCCCGGCATCGGACTGGGCCTGCCGGAATGGCTGCGGCAAATGGGGTTCATGCCGGAGAAGCCGGTGGCCGCGCTGCGCGAGAGCGTCGGTGCGATCCGGCGGCTGCTCGCGGGCGAGACCGTGAGCTTCGAGGGCAGCCACTTCTCGCTCGACGAGATCGCGATCACGCACCCCGCCACCGAGCACGTGCCGATCGCAATGGGCGTAAGCGGGCCGATGCTCCTGCGGCTGGCGGGCGAGCTGGCCGACACGACGCTCTTCGCCGCGTCCGCCGGAGTCGACTACTTCCGCTTCGGCCGCGAGCGGGTCGAGCGCGGCCTCGCCAGGGCGGGGCGGCCGCTCGACGCCATGGCCTACTCGACGATCGCGCTCACCTGCGTCGACCGCGACGGCGCCCGCGCCCGCGAGGCGCTGCGGCCAATGCTGGGCGGGTTCCTGGCTGAGTTCGGCGTGAACACCATGACCGACGCCTACGGGATCTCGGACGAGCTCGCGGCGATGATCGAGCGGGGCGGCGAGGAGGCCGTGACCGCCGGGATGCCGGACGAGTGGCTCGAGGATCTCACCCTCACCGGCTCGCCG
>JAICJM010000209.1 GCA_025928435.1 Thermoleophilia bacterium | reverse complement strand
GCGGAGGCGGCCGAGGAGCTCGGCTTCGACTCGATCTGGCTCGGCGACCACCTGCTCTACCGCACCGAGGGCGAGCCCGACAAGGGCCCGTGGGACGTGTGGACGCTGCTCGGCGCGCTCGCCGCGGTGACGAGCCGGGTGGAGCTCGGGCCGCTCGTCGCCTGCACCGGGTTCCACCCGCCCGGGATGATCGCCCGCATGGCGGCCGCGATCGACGAGGTCAGCGGCGGCCGGCTCATCCTCGGCCTCGGGTGCGGCTGGAACCGGGCCGAGTTCGCCGCCTTCGGCATCCCCTACGACCATCGCGTCGCCCGCTTCGAGGAGGCCCACGAGATCATCCGCCGCCTCGTGGCCGGGGAGCACGCGACGCTCCACGGCACCTACTGGCAGGCGGAGGACGCGGTGGTGCTGCCGCCGCCCGCGCGCAGGATCCCGCTGATGATCGGCTCGAACGGGCCGCGCATGCTCGGGATCGCGCTCCCCCACGCCGACTGGTGGAACACGTGGTGGGACGGCTACGGCAACACGGTCGCCGGCTTCGCGGAGTTGAACGCCCGTATCGACGCCGCCGCGCAGAGCGCCGGGCGTGCCCCGAAGGAGGTCGGCCGCAGCGCCTGCGTCCTCGTGACGGTCGACCCGGATTCCGCCCAGCGGGTGCTGCGGCCGCGGGCCGAGATCACCCCGCTGGCGGGCGATCCCGAGACGCTCGCCGCGCACCTGCGCGGCCTGGCGGAGGCCGGCGCCGACGAGGCGATCCTCGTCCTCGACCCGATCACCGAGGACGCGATCCGCGCCGTGGCGCCTGCGCTGGCCCTGCTCGACGCGTAGATCCCTCCCCGTTCTGGAGTACGAAACCCCTCGGAAGGGCGATCCGGCGGGTCCCGCCGAACGCCGACACGAAGGAATACAAGGTTTTTCCTTCGAGCCCTTCGGGGAGGTGAGTCCAATCAACGAATTTCTCGCCGATGTCCGCGACGAGGCCGGTCAGACCATGGCCGAGTACGCCGTCGTCCTCGGTGTGATCACGATCGCCGTCGTCGTCACGCTCGGTCTCCTGAGCACCGCGATCAAGAACACGCTGAACAACGTCATCTCCTCTCTGTAGGAACGCTTTGCTCCGGGCCCGGGTGGACTTTCCCCCCGGGCCCGTTTTTGTGGTCCGGGCGTTTCGCGCGGCCGAACCGGGGGCACGACGCGACTAGAGTCCCGCCTGCGGCGGGCGCCGCCGCGGCATTCATCACCCCCCGGACGAGGAGCCCCGATGAACGAGCAGGAACAGTGGCGCGAGCTGGGCCAGCAGCTGCGCGTCGACTCGGTTCGCGCGGCCGCCGCGGCCGGCTCCGGCCACCCGACCTCGTCGATGTCCGCCGCCGACCTCATGGCCGTGCTCCTGGCCAAGCATCTCCGCTACGACTTCGACCGCCCCGAGAACCCGCTGAACGACCACCTGGTGTTCTCGAAGGGCCACGCGTCGCCGCTCGTGTACTCGATCTTCAAGGCCGCCGGCGCGATCACCGACGACGAGCTGCTCACGTTCCGCAAGCTCGGCTCGCGCCTCCAGGGCCACCCCACGCCGGTCATCCCGTGGGTCGACGTCGCCACCGGCTCGCTCGGCCAGGGCCTGCCGATCGCCGTCGGGATCGCGCTCGCCGGCAAGCGGCTCGACCAGCTCCCCTACCGCGTGTGGGTCGTGTGCGGCGACAGCGAGATGGCCGAGGGGTCGATGTGGGAGGCGTTCGGGGCCGCGTCCCACGAGAGCCTCGACAACCTGATCGCGATCATCGACGTGAACCGCCTCGGCCAGCGCGGCGAGACGATGCTCGGCTGGGACACGGCCACCTACGTGCGCCGGGCGGAGGCCTTCGGCTGGCGCGCGATCGAGATCGACGGCCACGACGTGGTCGCCATCGACCAGGCGTACACGGAGGCGACCGCCTCCGACGGCCAGCCCGTGGCGATCATCGCCCGCACGCTCAAGGGGAAGGGCGTCGCGGCCGTCGAGAACAAGGAGAACTGGCACGGCAAGCCGCTGGCCGACCCGGATGCCGCCGTCGAGGAGCTCGGCGGCCGCCGGAACGGGGTCGTGCGGCCGCAGCAGCCCGCGGCCAACGGCCAGGCAAACCGCTTCTCCACCTCGAAGGCCGACCCGGCCGCCTGGGAGGTCGGCGAGAAGGTCGCCACCCGCCGCGCGTACGGTGACGCGCTGGTGGCCGCCGGCGCCGCCGACGGGCGCGTCGTCGCCCTCGACGGCGAGGTCGGCAACTCGACCTACTCCGAGCTCTTCTCGAAGGCGTATCCCGAGCGCTACTTCGAGATGTACATCGCCGAGCAGCAGCTGATCGCGGCCGCGGTGGGCATGCAGGTGCGCGGCTGGGTGCCGTTCGCGTCGACGTTCGCGGCGTTCTTCGCCCGGGCGTACGACTTCACCCGCATGGCGGCCATCAGCCAGGCGGACATCCGCCTCTCGGGCTCGCACGCCGGCGTCTCGATCGGCGAGGACGGCCCGTCCCAGATGGCGCTCGAGGACCTGGCAGCCTTCCGGGCCGTCCACGGGAGCACGGTGCTCTACCCGAGCTGCGCCAACCAGACGGCCAAGCTCGTCGAGGCCATGGTCGACCGGCCCGGCATCTCGTACCTGCGCACGACGCGCGAGAGCACCCCGGTGCTCTACCCGGCCGACGAGCCGTTCCCGATCGGCGGCTCACGGGTCGTGCGCTCGTCGGACTCCGACGACGTCACGATCGTCGGCGCCGGGATCACCCTGCACGAGGCCCTGGCGGCGGCGGAGTCGCTCGCCGGCGAGGGCATCGCGGCGCGCGTGATCGACCTCTACTCCGTGAAGCCGATCGACGCGGCCACCCTCGTCGAGGCGGCGGAGTCGACGGGCGCGGTCATCGTCGCCGAGGATCACTGGCCGGAGGGCGGCATCCGCGACGCCGTGCTCGAGGTGCTGGTCGACGCAGGCGCGTACGTGCCCGTGAAGAGCCTCTCGCCGACGGGGCTGCCGACGTCCGGCACGCCGGCGCAGCTGCTCGACCAGGCCGGGATCGACGCGGCGCACATCGCGGCGGCGGCCCGCTCGCTGGTCGGCGCCAAGCGGTAGGACATCGGGGACTGTCCCCGGTCCTCGGGGACAGTCCCCACTATCCTGGCGGCCCGTATGAGGAGGCTGACCCTGTGGGTGCGGACCGCCTCGGCCACGACGCTGGTCGGGGTCGGCGTCGTCGTCGCCGCGGTCTTCGTCGCCGCGAACGTCGTCGCGAGCCTCGATCGCCGCGGGGTCGAGCCGCCCGAGCCGGCGTCGCTGCCCGAGCTCACGCTCCGCGAGCTGGGCGGGAACGGGCCCGAGGGCATCAGCGCCAACTTCCGCTACGTCGACTCGCTCGTGCCGACCACCTCGCTCGTGCCCCAGGCCAGCGCCGGGGGCAGCTCGCTCCCGCTCGTCACCGGCGCGAGCGGCCGCCTCTGGTACCAGGACGGGCGCCTGCGGATGGAGTTCCAGACCGACCAGGGCGACACCCAGCTCGTCGTGAAGGGCACGCACGCGCTCATGTACGACGCGTCCGACGGCACCGCGTTCGCGGCCACGCTGCCCTCGATCGCCTCGCTCGGCCGGATCCGCACCGGCCTGGCGGGAGCGTCGCAGCTGCTCGGCCGGGTGCGCTCGTCGCTCGCCATCTCGACGCCGGCGCCGGGCGTGACCGCGGGGCGGCCGTCCTACACCGTGCACATGGCGCCGCTGCGCAGCCCCGGGCTGCTTTCGAAGGTGGCGCTATCGGTGGACGCCGACACCGGCACACCGCTCCTGCTCGACGTCTACGGGCGTGGCCAGGACACCCCGCTCGTCGAGTTCGCGCTCTCGAACGTCCACTACGGCGCCGTCGACCCGTCCGTGTTCAGGCTGAAGCTGCCGTTCGGCATGCACCCGGTGCCGGTGCGGTTCGGCGGCCCGCCGTCCCTCGGCGCGACGGTCTCCTGCTCCGCCCCGCAGGTGCTGGCGGGGTTGCCGCTCCAGAGCTGCCGCCAGGCCAGCCGCTCCGACGAGCTGCCCGGGCGGCTCCTGACCTACGGCCGCTCGTTCGGCTCGGTCGTCGTGCTCGAGGAGCCCGGTGGCGGCGACCCCGGCGGGGGTATCTGGGGGCTGCTGCCGTCGGTCGCGGTCAACGGCGGTGAAGGGCGCGAGCTGGTGACGCCACTTGGCGCCGTCGTGCGGTTCTCTCGCGGTGGCGTCACGTACACCGTGCTCGGCAGCCTGCCACGCGCGACCGTCGAAGCGGTGGCCCGGGGCCTGTGAGCGCCGCGCCCGACAACGCGCCGGCGGTCTCCGCGCGCGGATTGCGCAAGACGTACGGGACGCTCGAGGCGGTGGCCGGCGTCGACGTCACCGTGCAGCCGGGCGACGTCTACGGCTACCTGGGGCCGAACGGGGCCGGCAAGACGACGTCGCTGCGGATGATGCTCGGGCTGATCCGGCCGACGTCGGGCGAGGTGCGGCTCTTCGGTCGCGACCCGGTCGCCGATCCGGTCGCCACGCTCGCCGGCGTCGCCGGGTTCGTCGAGGATCCCGCCTTCTACCCGTACCTGAGCGGCCGGGCGAATCTGGAGCTGCTGGCCGACCTGGACGGCGGCGACGCCGGCGGGCGGGTGGCCGAGGTGCTCGAGATCGTCGAGCTGACCGGACGGGCCGGCGACCGCGTGCGCGGCTACTCGCACGGCATGCGCCAGCGGCTCGGCCTCGCGGCGGCGCTCCTGCGGCGGCCGCGCCTGCTCGTCCTCGACGAGCCGACCACGGGCCTGGACCCCGCCGGGATGCGCGACATGCGCGCCCTCGTCCGCCGCCTCGCCGGCGAGGGCATCACCGTGCTGCTCTCGAGTCACCTCATGGGCGAGGTCGAGGCCGTCTGCAATCGGGTCGCCATCCTCCGGGAGGGACGCGTCCGGTACGAGGGCGACCTGGCCGAGGTGACCGGGCAGGCCGACGGCCGTTACCGGCTCCAGGCGGCCGACCCGGACGCAGCCCTGGGCGTGTGCCGCGGCGCGAAGGGCATCCGCGACGTGCAGCCGGAGGGCGCGGCCATCGTGTTCGCGGCCGAGCGGGACGATGTCGCCGCGCTCACGCTGGCCCTGGCCGCGGCCGGGATCGGCATCCACGCGCTCGTGCCGACCGGCGGGCTCGAGGAGCTCTTCTTCGACCTCACCGAGGCGGAGGCAGGCACGTGACGCGGCGCGCGCTGCGATGGGAGGTGCGCAAGCTCGCGGCCCAGCGCCGCACCTACCTCGGGCTGGGCGCCGCGGCGGCCGCGCCGGTGCTGCTGGCGGCCGCGATCGAGCTGCACCCGCCCGACCCGACCGACTCCGGCATCCCGTTCTTCCTGCGCTTCGCGGTCGAGTCCGGCTTCGCCGTGCCGCTGCTCACGCTCCTCTTCTCGGCCCTGTTCCTGTTCCCGCTCGTCACCGCCCTCGTGGCGGGCGACATCGTCGCGGCCGAGGATCACAACCGAACACTGAAGACGATTCTCACCCGCTCGACCAGCCGCTCGGCGATCTTCGGCGCGAAGGTGGTGGCCGTCTTCGGCTACGTCCTCGCAGCTGTCGCCGCGATGGGCGTCGCCGGCACCCTCGCCGGCGGGATCACGAGCGGCTTCGACCCCCTGCCCACATTCTCGACGGTCATCTCGCCCTCGCGGGCGCTCGCGCTCATCGCCGGCAGCTTCCTCGTCTACGCGATGCCGGTGCTCGCCCTGGCCGCGGTCGGCATCCTGCTCTCCGCCGTGTCGCGCAACAGCGCCGCGGCGGTGGTCGGCACGCTGATGGTGGCGCTGATCGAGCAGCTCACCCAGATCGTCCCGGTCCTCGACTCGCCGGCCGCACAGCGCTGGATGTTGACCGCCCAGCTGAACGCCTGGGAGACACTTTTTCGCACACCTCTCGACTGGTCGCCGATCGTTCACGCCGCCTATGTGTCATTCGTGTACGGGGTGGTGTCGCTGGTCGTCGCCTGGATCCATTTCGTCCGTCGAGATATAACCGGTTAAGTGCCAACTGGAACCGGTCAACCCCACGGGCAACCGGTACCAGCCAGGGCAAAAAGTTCCCCCAAAAGGGGGAGGATGCCCCTACCACAGGGCGCGGAGAATGCCGCCCGTGGCAACACCATCACCTGACCTCCGCAGTCGCGCCGGCTTGACGGTCGTGGATGGAAGATCCCCCTCCCTCTCCTCCCACGATGTGCCGGCGGGACTGCGGATGGTCAGGGCTTTGGACCGCGCGGTGCTGGAGGCAGCCCGCCGGTGTGCGCTGCGGCCGATGGAGCTGTACGCGCTGTTGCTGCTGCGCTCCGAGGAGCCCCTCGAGACGACCCGCCTGGCGGCCCAGCTGGCCGCCAGCCAGAGCCAGGCGAAGCAGATCGCGCTGCGCCTGTGCGCGCGCGGGCTCGCCGTCCGCTACGGCGCGTACGGCCGCACCG
>JAICJM010000036.1 GCA_025928435.1 Thermoleophilia bacterium | reverse complement strand
GCCGCCCGGCACTCCCCGACCAGCCACTGGGTGCGCGCCGCCAGCCAGCGGTCGAGCGGGCGCGCCGCCGCAGGATCGGGGCCCGTCTCGAGCTGGTCGTAGCGGGGGGTGAAGCCCTCGACGTTCGCGTAGAGGACGAGGAACGAGTACGTGTTCCAGAGCGTCAGCAGGCGCCGCTTCACCTCGCCGGCGGGGCCGTAGCCGAAGTTCAGGTTCTGGGCCGGCGGCTGGCCGGCGTACATCCAGCGCATGACGTCGGCGCCCATGTCCTCGATGGCCTCGTGGAACCAGATCGCGTTCCCCCACGACTTGTGCATGGGCCGGCCGGTCTCGTCGTTCACCTTCTCGTACGTGAGCACCCTGCGGTAGGGCGCGCGGCCGTCGAGGACGACGCCCATGAAGAGCATCGAGTAGAACCAGAGCCTGATCTGCTCGCGCATCTCCGAGACCCAGTCGGCCGGGTACCAGCGCTCCCAGTTCGCATGGTCGGGCAGGTCCGCCACCGTCACCCCGACTCCCGCGCCGGCGGCGTACCCCGCCTCGACGAAGGCCTCGTTGCGCCACCCCAGCGTCGAGAACGGGACGATGCCGGCGTCGAGCCAGCAGTCGCCGACGTCGGGCAGCCGATGTGCCTCGGCGTCGCACTCCCCGCAGCGGATCACGACCTCGTCGATCCACGGCCGGTGGAGCTCCTCGACCTTCTCGATGCCGCGCAGCGCCCGCTGCTCGAGCTCCGCCTGCGAGCCGATCACCGTCATGTGGCCGTGTTCGCAGAAGTAGAACGGCAGCGGTAGCCCCCAGTAGCGCTTGCGGCTGATGCACCAGTCGCCCATGTTGACGAGCCAGTCCTCCATCCGCTTGCCGTACTGGCGCGGCGTCCACTCGACCCTGCGGGCCGCCTCGATCATCGGCCCCCGGATCTCCTCGCAGCGGATGAACCACTCGTCGACGAGCCGGTAGATCAGCTCCGTGCCGCAGCGCCAGCAGACGGGGTAGCGGTGGGTGATCTCGCCGTCGGCGACGAGCCGCCCGCGCTGGCCGAGGTCGTCGACGATCATCTGCGCCGCCTCGGCGGTGACGTGGCCGTGCAGCCAGCCGTACTCCTGCACGAACGCGCCCGCCTCGTCGACCGGGATCAGCGTCGCGAGCTCCTCGCGGCGGCCGAGCTCGAAGTCCTCCTCGCCGCAGCCCGGGGCGATGTGGACGATGCCGGTGCCCTCCTCCATCGACACGTCCTCCCAGGCGACCACCCGGTTCTCGAACCCCTCCTGGGCCGGCAGCTCCTCGAAGGGCGCCGTGTACGTGAGCCCGACGAGCTCGGCGCCGCGCACCTTGCCGAGCACGCGGCCCGAGATGGGGCTCGCCTCGAGCCGGTCGGCGGCAACGTACGCGATCCCCGCCGCCGTCTCGACGCGCACGTAGTCGGCGTCCGGCCGCACGGCGGCGGCGACGTTGGCCGGCAGCGTCCACGGCGTCGTCGTCCAGACGACCAGGTACTCGCGCTCGCGGCCCTTGAGTGGCAGGCGCACGTGCAGCGACGGATGGGTCAGGTCCTTGTAGGAGTCGATCAGCTCGTGCTGGGAGAGCGACGTCCCGCAGCGCGGGCACCACGGCATCGAGCGGTGGCCGCGGTAGAGCCAGCCGCGCTCGTTGCACTCCTTCAGGAAGCCCCAGATGTACCCGATGTTCGGGTCGGTCATCGTGTAGTACGACCGCTCCCAGTCCATCCACTGGCCGAGCCGCTTCGACTGCTCGGTGAGCTGCCCGGCGTAGAAGGCGACACGGTCGCGGCAGGCGCGGGCGAAGCGGTCGAGCCCGTAGGCCTCGATCTCGCGCTTCGAGTTCAGGCCGAGCTCCTTCTCGACCCCCACCTCGACCCACAGGCCCTGGCAGTCGAAGCCGTTCTGGTACAGGAGGTCGTGCCCCTGCATGGCGTAGTAGCGCTGCCAGATGTCCTTCAGCGTGCGGCCCCAGCCGTGGTGCACGCCCATGGGGTTGTTCGCGGTGATCGGGCCGTCGATGAAGCTGAACGGCTCGCCGCCGCGGTTGCGGTCACGCAGGGTCTCGAACGTGCGCTCGCGCTCCCAGCGCTCGAGCACGCGATGCTCGAGCCCGATGTGGTCAGGCTGCTTGGGGACGGGCTCGAAAGGGGGCATCCGCGGATTCTATTCCGCGGCCCCGCGACGCCCGCCCCGCTCGCTCAGGAAGCGAGGGACATGCCGAAGGTGCGATCAGTCAAGCTCGTGCCGGTCGCAGAAGTCGTCGAAGGCGGCGTGCTTGGCGAGGTAGCCCGAGAGCTCGGCAAACCCGAACTCGAACCACTCCGTGAGCCACCGCTCGTCGATCTCCACGTGCTTGTCGTAAAGCTCGTCCATGATCGCTTCCTCCGGGCACCCGGCCCGGCTGACGCGTTTTCCGCCTCGGGAAGCGAACTCCTCTTGCCCGCGGCGCTGACGGTCCGGTAATCGACCTGCGGGCGGTGAGCTTTACGCTTCATTGACAATTCCAGGTCCTGCCTGCGGCCCCGTCACGCCGCCTCGGCGATGACGCGGTCGGACAGCTCGGGCCAGCGGCCGGGCCGCATCATCCAGCCGGAGTAGGTGCCCCGGCCGGCGAGGCAGACGAGGCCCACGCCGGCCTCCGGATCGGCCCACATGAGCGTGCCCGAGGCGCCGAAGTGGGACAGCGTCGAGGGCGACGTCCGCGCGCCCGTCCAGTGACCGTCCTTCGCGTCGCGGATGTCGCAGCCGAGGCCCCAGTCGGCGACGTCCCAGGTGCGGAAGGACTCGACCCCGCCGGCCAGGCCCGGGTACTGCACCTCGGCCAGTTCCGCGAACGTCTCGGCCGCGAGCAGCGGCGCCCCGCGCTCGAGCAGGAGGCGTACGAACCGCGCATAGGCCGCGCAGGTCGCGAACGCCCCGCCGGCGGCCGTCGCCCGCGCGCGCCACTCGCGGGAGTTGAAGAGCGCGAGCCCAGGCCGCCACAGGCCCGGCTCACGCACGTCGAGCGCCCGGCCGGCCTCCTCCTCCGGCAGGCCGAGGAAGGCGTCCATCTCCAAGGGCTCGAGCACCGCGGCGCGCAGGTAGTCGGCGTGCCCCATCCCGGTCGCCGCCGAGAGCAGGGCGCCCAGGACGGCGTAGCCCTCGTTCGAGTAGACGCGACGGGTCGCGGGCGGGCGCACGGGCTCCACGTCGACCGCCGGGATCCCGGCCGGGCCGACCTCCGGCAGGCCGGACGCATGCGAGAGCAGGTGGCGGGGCGTGACCGCGCGCCGGCCGGGCGCCCCGTACTGGGCCAGGTGCTCGGCGACGGGCGCATCCAGGTCGATCGAGCCCTCCTCCGCGGCGACGAGCACCGCCATCGCGACGAGCGGCTTCGTGAGCGAGGCGAGCGCGAACAGCGACTCCGGCCCGGCCGCGCCCGCGACCCGCGACTCCCGGATGCCCTCCGGCCCCACCACCGCCGCGGCGGCCGCAGGCACGTCTCCCTCGGCCACCCAGGTGTCGATCATCTCGCAGGCCACGTGGAGGAGGATCCTACGAGGCGTGTAACGTTCCAGTGCACAATGGCCGAGTTGCGGACATCGCGCGGGCGCACCGGAGGGGAGCCCCCGTTCGATCCACCTCGCGGGGACGAGGGCCTGGATGACTGGTTCGCCCGCCGCCTCGAAGCGCAGGGGATCCGGGCGCGGCGGACGCGTCTCCCGGCCGCGCGCATCGGCGCGGTCGTGGCCCTGATTGCGGCGCTCTTCATCTTCGGATGGGTGCTCCAGAGCGCCTCCGGCGGCAGCTCCACGACGACCACGACGCCCCCGACGCACAAGAACCCCGCGACGAACCAGGCGACGACGCCGCCGGGCGGGACCGGGAAGGTGCCGGCGAAGCACGCCAAGCCGGCGTGGAAGAAGATCCCGCTCACCGTGCTGAACGGCTTCGGCGGGGCGAACGCCGCGGCCACCGCGCAGACCCAGCTGAAGGCCGCGGGCTGGCACGTCGTCAGCATCGCCGACGCATCCCCCGAGACCAGCTCCACCATCGTGGTCTACGTCCCGGGCAAGCTCTCCCAGGCGAAGATCGTCGCGCACCGGCTCGGCCTGCCGGCCCCCGTGCCCATCGCGCAGGCCCCGGGAGTGCTGCCGACGCAGACCGACGGCGTCGCGATCGTGCTCGGCCACGACCTGCTCCCCAACGGCGCCGGCTAGCGCTTCAGCCGATCAGGAATCGAGAAGCGCGAGCGGTGGGGCCGTCGGTACCGTGACTGCCATGGCCAAGACCACCACGATCGAAGGAGCAACCATGGCCGACTCTTCCACCCAGGGCATCCAGACGGTGCTGCATCCCGTGTCCGACCTGGCGCAGGCCAAGGCCGTCTACAGCGCGCTGCTCGGCACCGCGCCACAGACCGACTCGGAGTACTACGTCGGCTTCCAGGCCGAGGGCCAGCAGATCGGCCTCGTCCCCGGCGGCGGCTCGCAGGGCATGACCTCGCCGGTGGCCTACTGGCACGTGCCGGACATCGAGGCCAAGCTGGCCGAGGTGACCGCCGCGGGGGCGACGCTGCACGAGCCCGCGCACGACGTCGGCGGCGGCCGGCTCGTCGCCACCGTCACCGACCCGGACGGCAACGTCCTCGGTCTGCTCCAGGACCGATGAGCACCGTCACCGGGACCGATGTGCTGTCGGCGGCCACACAGGCCGCCGACAGCCACGATCGCATCCGCGTGCACGGCGCGCGCGTGAACAACCTGAAGGACGTCAGTGTCGAGCTCCCGAAGCGGCGCCTGACGGCCATCACCGGGGTCTCCGGCTCGGGCAAGAGCTCGCTCGTGTTCGGCACCATCGCGGCCGAGTCGCAGCGGCTGATCAACGAGACCTACAGCGCGTTCGTGCAGGGCTTCATGCCGACGCTGGCGCGGCCCGACGTCGACGTGCTGGACGGGCTGACCACGGCGATCATCGTCGACCAGGAGCGGATGGGCAGCGACTCGCGCTCGACGGTCGGCACCGCCACCGACGCGAATGCGATGCTGCGGATCCTCTTCAGCCGTCTCGGACAGCCGCACATCGGCGCGCCCAACGCGTTCTCGTTCAACGTCCCCACCGTCCGGGCGACGGGCGCGGTCACGGTCGAGCGCGGCAACCGCAAGACGACCAAGGCCACGTTCAGCAGGCTGGGCGGCATGTGCCCGCACTGTGAGGGCCGGGGCGCGGTGACCGACTTCGACATGACCCAGCTGTACGACGAGGACAAGTCGCTCAACGAGGGCGCACTGCTGATCCCCGGCTACACGATGGAGGGCTGGTTCGGCCGCATCTTCCGCGGCTGCGGCTACTTCGACCCGGACAAGCCGATCGCGAAGTTCACGAAGCGCGAGCTGCACGACCTGCTCTACAAGGAGCCGACCCGGATCAAGGTCGAGAACGTCAACGTGACGTACGAGGGCGTGATCACCCGGCTGCAGAAGTCGACGCTCTCCAAGGACGTCGACAGCCTCCAGCCGCACGTGCGCGCGTTCGTCGAACGGGCCGTGACGTTCAGCGTCTGCCCGGAGTGCGACGGCACCCGCCTCAGCGAGACGGCCCGGTCGTCGAAGATCGCCGGGATCAACATCGCCGACGCCTGCGCGATGCAGATCAGCGACCTGGCGGAGTGGGTGCGCGGGCTCGACGAGCCGACGGTGGCCCCGCTGCTCGAGTCGCTGCTGGCGACGCTCGACTCCTTCGCCGAGATCGGGCTCGGCTACCTCTCCCTCGACCGGCCGGCGGGCACGCTCTCCGGCGGCGAGGCGCAGCGCACGAAGATGATCCGCCACCTCGGCTCCTCGCTCACCGACGTGACCTACGTCTTCGACGAGCCGACGATCGGCCTGCACCCACACGACATCGAGCGTATGAACAGGCTGCTGCTCCAGCTGCGCGACAAGGGCAACACGGTGCTCGTGGTCGAACACAAGCCGGAGGCGATCGCGATCGCCGACCACGTCGTCGACCTGGGCCCGGGCGCCGGCGCGGGCGGCGGCGAGGTGGTCTTCGAGGGCACCGTCGAGGGCCTGCGGGCGAGCGGCACGCTGACCGGGCGGCACCTCGACGACCGCGCGTCCCTGAAGGGATCGGCGCGGACGCCGGCGGGCGCCCTCGAGGTGCGCGGCGCGACGACGCACAACCTGCAGGACGTCGACGTCGACATCCCGCTCGGGATGCTGGTCGTGATCACCGGCGTGGCCGGATCCGGCAAGAGCTCGCTCATCGACGGGTCGGTCGCCGGCCGCGAGGGGGTCGTGTCGATCGACCAGAGCGCGATCCAGGGATCGCGCCGCAGCTACCCGGCCACCTACACCGGGCTGCTCGACCCGATCCGCAAGGCCTTTGCGAAGGCGAACGGCGTGAAGCCGGCGCTCTTCAGCGCGAACTCCGAGGGCGCCTGCCCGAGCTGCAACGGCGCCGGGGTCGTCTACACCGACCTGGGGATGATGGCGAGCGTCGCCACCACCTGCGAGGACTGCGAGGGCAAGCGGTTCGGGGCGTCGGTGCTCGAGTACCGGGTCGGCGGCCGCGACATCAGCGAGGTGCTCGCGATGTCGGTCGACGAGGCCGAGGCGTTCTTCGCCGACGGCGAGGCGGCCACGCCGGCCGCGCACAGGATCCTCGAGCGGCTCGCGGACGTCGGCCTCGGCTACCTCGTCATCGGTCAGCCGCTGACCACGCTCTCCGGCGGCGAGCGCCAGCGCCTGAAGCTGGCCACCCACATGGGCGAGAAGGGCGGCGTGTACGTCCTCGACGAGCCGACCACCGGCCTGCACCTGGCCGACGTCGAGCAGCTGCTCGGCCTGCTCGACCGCCTGGTCGAATCCGGCAAGTCGGTGATCGTCATCGAGCACCATCAGGCGGTGATGGCGCACGCCGACTGGATCATCGACCTCGGCCCCGGCGCGGGACACGACGGCGGCCGGATCGTGTTCGAGGGGACGCCCGCCGACCTCGTCGCCGCCCGCTCCACGCTGACCGGCGAGCACCTGGCGGCGTACGTGGGTGCCTAGGCTGCCTCGGCGGTTGCGATGTCGGACAGGCTGGGGGCGCGCCGGATCGATGGGCTCGCGAACCCCCACACGAGCAGGACAACGTTGAAGGCGCAGAAGACGGCGACCGTCTCCCGGGCCGTGCCGGCCTCGAGCAGCAGGCCGGCGGCCAGCGGCCCCAGCGGCGCGATCGCGAGGGCGATCGAGCTGCGCACCGCCTCGACCCGGCCGAGCAGGCGGTCGGGCGTGACGGCGATCCGGTAGCCGACGACGACGGAGTCGGTGATCGGCATCGCCAGGCCCTGGGGCAGGATGCCGGCCGCGAGCACGTACACGCTCGGCCGGACGAGGAACGCCGCGCTCCCCATCCAGGCGACGAGCTCGATCCAGAGGATCGTCCGCATCGAGAGCCGCCGGCGCGCGAGGGGCGAGAGCAGCGAGCCGACGAGCAGGCAGACGCCGAAGACGGCCAGGAGCGCGCCGATCTCGCCGCCGCTCAGACCCTGCTCCCGCCCGGCCACCACGATCACGAGCAGGATCCCGGGCAGCGAGAAGTTGCCGAGGCCGTAGAGGAACGCGCACGTCCGCAGGAAGGGCCTGTCCCACAGGAACCGCATCCCCTCCGCGGCCTGGGCGCGCAGGCCTGCGCCCGTGGGCGACCGCGCCCCCTGGAACGGCGTGCGGATCAGCGCGAGCGAGGTCAGCGAGGCGGCGTAGGAACAGGCGTCGACGACGAACGGCAGCGGCCGGGCGATCCCGAACAGGAACCCGCCCAGCGGCGGCCCGGCCAGGTTGACCGTCGCGATCCGGGCCGTGACCGCCCCCACGGCGTCGGGCAGCTGCGGAGCCGGCACGACCGAGCGCAGGGCCCCGGTCGCCGACGAGGTGAACGCGACGGTGCCCGCGCCCTCGACGAGCGCGACGACGGCCAGCAGCGCGAACGACACATCGCCGGCGGCAACCGTCGCCGCGAGGACGCCGATCACCGCGACGCGGACGAGGTCGGCCGCGATCATGATGCGGCGGCGGTCGATCCGGTCGGCAACGACGCCGGCGGGCAGCTGCAGCACGGCGAACGGGGCCAGGCGGGCGAACGACACGACGCCGGCCCGCGCCGGTGAGTGCGTCACCGCCAGCGCGAGCAGCGGGTAGGCGATCGCCGTCGCCTCCGACCCCATCGCCGAGAGCAGCTGTCCGGACTGGAGCAGGACGAAGTCGCGATTGCGCCACAGGGGCGTCGGGGCCACGGGACGGAGACGCTAGCAGGGCGGGATTCCGGAGCTCGGTGTCGAACGACGGCGGGATGCTCCCCGGACCGCAGCGCATCGTCGTCGACCTGCCCGCGCGCACCATCGTGCGCGTCATCGCGCTCGTGCTGGTCACGATCGCCGCCGTGGACATCCTCGCGCACGTCACCCGGATCCTGATCTGGGTCGCGACCTCGCTCTTCCTCGCCGTCGCGCTGCAGCCGCTGGTGCGGCTGGCCGAGCGGCGGATGTCGCACGCGCTGGCCGTGTTCGCCGTGTTCGGAGGGCTGCTGCTGGTCGTCGTCCTGTTCCTGGCGCTCCTGATCATCCCGATCGCGACCCAGGTGGACGACCTGCGCACCGCCGCCCCCGCCTACATCGACGACCTGCGTCACAACGAGACGATCAACAACCTGAACACGCGCTACCACCTCGTGAAGAAGGCCGAGGAGGCCGCGAACGCCTATCCGAGCAAGGCCTTCGGGGCGCTGAGCGCGCTCGTGAGCGGCCTCGTCGCGACCATCACCGTGCTCTTCCTGACGCTGTTCCTCCTGCTGGAGCTGCCCACGCTCGCGGAGGGCATGCTGCGCTTCGTGCCCGAGGGGCGGGCCGAGCAGATCCGCCGGATCGGCGGCGAGATCAACCGCAACGTGGCCGGCTACGTGCTCGGCAACCTGATCATCTCGACGATCGCGGGGATCGTGATCGGCCTCTCGCTGTGGATCATGGGCGTCCCCTACGCGCTCGCCCTGGCCGTGCTCATGGCCGTGTTCGACCTGGTGCCACTTGTCGGCGCGACCGTCGGCGCACTGGCGGCAATCGGGGTCGCGTTTGCGACCCAGGGCCTGACCGCCGGCATCGTGATGATCGTCGTCAACATCGTCTATCAGCAGATCGAGAACCACGTCCTGCAGCCGGTCGTCTACCGGCGCACGGTGCAGCTCTCGGCCTTCCTCATCCTCGTCGCCGTGCTGATCGGCGCCGAGCTGCTCGGCGTCCTGGGCGCGCTGATCGCGATCCCGGTGGCCGGGTCGCTGCAGCTGCTCTTCCGCGAGCTGGCGCGGGGGCGGCCGGCGAAGAGCGTGGGGACTGTCCCCGGCTGACCGGGAGGGCCCCGCTCAGGCCGCGGAGCGGATCAGCTCCCAGGCCCGGTCGACGTGCTCGGCCGTCGTGGCCGCGTTGCCGATCGCGACCCGCAGCGCGTAGCGGCCCTTGAGGTCGGTGTGTGAGATGAGCGCGCGCCCGCTCGCGTTCACACGCTCGAGGATGGCCTCGTTGCGGCGGCGCAGCTCGGCCTCGTCGTCGACGCCGTCGGGGTGGTGCCGGAAGCAGACGGTCGAGAACGGCACGGGCGCGAGCAGCTCCCACTCCGGCTCGGCCCGGACGGCCGCCTCGAGCCGGCGGGCCAGCTCGACGTGGCCGGACACGATCGCCGCGAGCCCCTCCGCGCCGTATGCGCGCAGCACCATCCACAGCTTCAGCGAGCGGAAGCGGCGACCGAGCGCGACGCCGTAGTCCATCAGGTTGACGACGTCCTCCTCGCTGGAGCGCAGGTACTCGGGCACGACCGAGAACGCCGTCCGCATGTCGTCCGGCCGGGCGGTGTAGAGCAGGCTGCAGTCGATGGGCGTGAGCAGCCACTTGTGCGGGTTCACGACCAGCGAATCGGCCCGCTCGCAGCCGGCCAGCACGCCCCGGAGCTCGGGCACGACGGCGGCCGCGCCGCCGTACGCCGCGTCGACGTGCAGCCACATCCCGTGCTCGGCGCAGATGTCCGCGACCTCGGCCACCGGGTCGATGCTGGTCGACGACGTCGTGCCGACGGTCGCGACCGCGGCCACGGGGCGGCGGCCGGCGGCGACGTCGGCGGCGACGGTCTCGCGCAGTGCGTCGGGGCGCATGCGGTACCCGGCGTCGGTGGGGATCTTCGTCAGCCCCTCCTGCCCGAACCCGAGCACGATGCAGGCCTTCTCGACCGACGAGTGCGCCTCCTCAGAGGTGTAGACGCGTAGCGGCGGGAGGTCGTCGCGGGCCGCCATCCCCCGGGTGCGGATGTCGAGGCCGGCCGCCTCGCGCGCGGCGGCGAGCGCCCACAGCGTCGAGGAGGAGGCCGTGTCGGTGATCTGCCCGAACCAGCCCGTGGGCAGCCCGAGCAGCTCCGCCGCCCAGCGCATCGTGACCTGCTCGAGCTCGGTCGCCGCCGGCGAGGTGCGCCAGAGCATGGCGTTCACGTTCAGGGCCGCCGCGATCGTCTCGCCGAGGATGCCCGGCGGCGATCCCGTGATCCCGAAATAGGCCATGAAGCCGGGGTGGTTCCAGTGGGTGAGGCCGGGCACGATGACCCGGTCGACGTCGGCCAGGATCGCCTCGAGCGGCTCGCCCTGCGCCGGCGGGTGCTCGGGCAGGGCCGCCGCGACCTCGCCCGGCTTCACCTGGGCGAGCACCGGCAGGCGATCGACGTCATCCAGGTAGCGGGCGATCCACTCGGCCGCCTGCTCGAGCGCCGCGCGCAGCTCGCCGGTCGTCCCTCCGGGACGGAGCACTACAACGTCGCCTCGACGGACGCGAGCGTCTCGTCGAGCAGGGCCGCGATCTCGTCGATCTCGGCCTCGGTGACCGTCAGGGGCGGCGCCAGCAGGAGCGCGTCCATGTGCTCGGTGCCGACCGGTGTCGGGCACGGGTAGATCATCAGGCCGCGGCGCTTGGCCTCGGCGGAGACCTTCCCCGACATGCCGTCCGCGGCCGGGAAGCGGCCGCCGTCGGGCGCGCCCAGCTCGATCCCGCGGAGGAGGCCGAGGCCGCGCAGCGCGGCGACCATCGGATGCCGGTCGGCGATCTCGGCCAGGCGGGCGTGCAGCTGCTCGCCGCGGGCCGTCGCCGCCTCGAGCAGGCCCTCCGACTCGATCACGTCGATCACCTCGCACCCGACGGCGCAGGCGAGCGGGTTGCCCGAGAACGTGTGGCCGTAGGAGAACCCGCTCGGGTTGCGCTCGACCACGTCGCGCAGCCGCCGCGATGCCACCATGCCGGAGAGCGGGACGATGCCGCCGCCGATCCCCTTCCCGAAGGTGATCACGTCGGGGACGGCGCCGAAGTGCTCGACCCCGAACCAGCGCCCGGTGCGCCCGAACGCCGTGATGACCTCGTCGGCGACCAGGAGCACGTGGTGCCGGTCGCACACCTCGCGCACGGCGGCCAGGTAGCCGTCCGGCAGGGACACGGCCGCGCCGGACGACCCGGTCACCGGCTCGACCACGAACGCGGCCACGTGCTCGGCGCCGCGCGACAGGATCGCCGCCTCGAGCGCCGCCGCGCCCTCCGCGGCCGTGTCGGCGTTCGGGACGACCGCGTACTTGCGCAGGAGCAGCTCGAACGGCGCCCGCCAGCGCGATCCCGAGAGCGAGAGCGCACCCATCGTGGAGCCGTGGTACGACGTGACCCGGCTCAGGAACTCGATCTTGCCGGCGTGGCCCTGGAGCTCCCAGTAGAGCACGGCCAGGTGCAGCGCCGACTCGTTCGCCTCGGAGCCGGAGGAGTTGAAGAAACACCACTCGAGGTCGCCCGGCGCGATCCGCGCGATCCGCTCGGCGAGATCCATCATCGGCTCGTTCGAGAACGAGAACCGGTAGGTGAAGGCGATCCGCTCCGCCTGGCGCTGCAGCGCCTCGACGACGCGGGGATGGCCGTGCCCGAGCAGCATCACCATCGCGCCGCCGCACGCGTCCAGATAGCGGTTGCCGTCGGCGTCCTCGATCACGCATCCGCCCGCGCGGACGGCCACGGGCAGCCGCCGGCCGGGGCTGGCGGTCATCGAGTAGTCGGTGCGGGCGGGCGCGCTCACGGCCGCCCGCCACTTTACACTGCGGTTCCTGATCGACAGGAGGTTGCAGTGCACTGGTACACCGACGTCATCAAGCAGTACGCCGTGTTCGACGGCCGGGCGACGCGACCCCAGTACTGGTGGTTCGCCCTCATCAATGCAGTCATCTCGCTCGTGTTGCGGTTCGCGATCCCGAGCGCGGGCGCGATCATCTCGGAGCTCTACGGGCTGGCGGTGCTGCTGCCCTCGATCGGCGTCGGCATCCGCCGTCTGCACGACACGAACCGCACCGGATGGTGGATCCTGGTCGTGCTGATCCCGATCGTCGGCTGGATCTGGCTGATCGTGCTGCTCGCGACGGCCGGCGACATCGGGCCGAACCAGTACGGCCCGCCCCCGGGAACGCAGGCCGGCGAGCCCCTCGAGGCCGGCGGGGGCCTGTAGTCAGACCGACTGGCCCGGCGCGCGCAGCGCCGTCTGCAGCTCGACCAGCGCCGGGCCGGAGCGGTCGGCGATCGCGTCCGTGAGGGCGCCGGCGAGGCCGCCGATCCCGTCCGCGCGCAGGTAGCGGACGCTGCAGGCATGGGCGAGGCCTTCGAAGTCGGGCGCGTTCAGCTCGACCGCCACGGTGCGCCCGAACATCGTCTCCTGGTAGTTGCGCAGGATGCCGTAGGCCGAGTCGTTCACCACGAGCGCGATGAGCGGCAAGCCCTCGGCGCGCGCGGTCAAGAGCTCGTGCCCCGCCATCAGGAAGCCGCCGTCCCCGCACAGGGCGACCGTCGGCCGGTCGGGATTTGCGGCGACCGTCCCGAGCGCCAGCGGGATGCCGCAGCCGAGCGCCCCCGACGACGGGTAGACGAACGCGCCGGGCCGCTTGGCGTCCAGGTAGAGGGCGGCCCAGTAGGCGGCGATGGTCATGTCGGCGACCACGATCGCGTCCTCGGGCAGCGCGTCGTGGAGCACCCGCATGAGCTCGACCTCGGCGTGGGCGCCCTGGGCGCCGACCTCGGACGATCGGCCCTGGAGCGCGGCCCGCACCGCCGCCTCGCCATCACGGCCGCCGGCAGTCGGCGGATCCGCGAGAAGCGCCCGGCAGAACAGCCCGACATCGGCCACGATCCCCTCCGAGACGGCGAACGTGCGCCCGAACCGGCCCGGGTCGAGGTCGACCTGGACGACCGTCGCGGGCATCGGCAGGCCCCAGTCGGCGGTCGCCTCCTGCGAGAAGCGCGTGCCGAGCGCGAGCACGAGGTCGGAGCGCTCGACCAATTTGCGCATCGCCGGCTCCTCGATCGACGAGCCGGCGTGCAGGGGGTGGCCGGTCGGGAGCGCGCCCTTGCCGTTGTAGGTCGTGAGCACGGGCGCGTCGAGGAGCTCCGCGAGCGCCCGCACCTCGGCGGCCGCGCGGCGCGTCCCGCCGCCGGCCCAGATCAGCGGCGCCTCGGCCGCGTCGATCAGCGCGCGGGCGCGGGCCACCGCCTCGGGGTCCGGCGCGGGCAGCGACACCCGGGTCACGCGCTCGGCGGCCGGCGCGGCGGCGGCCGCCATCACGTCGGTGGCGACCTCGATCGTGGCCGGCCCGGGATCGAGCGCCATGTGCCGGAAGGCCTCGTCCACGGCCTCGACGAGCGCCTCCGGCGACGTCGGGCGGGCGTGAAACCGCGACACCGCCGCGAACGCCTGCGACTGGCCGCGGCTCTCGTGCAGGTAGCCGCGGCCGGCGCCGACGAGGTGGGTCGGGATCTGGGATGTCAGGTGCAGCACCGGGGCGCTCGAGGCGTCCGCCTCGGAGAGCGCCGCGAGCGAGTTGAACGCGCCCGGGCCGGTGCTCGTCAGGTAGACGCCGGGCCGGTCGCCCGTACGGGCATACCCCACGGCGCCGAAGCCGGCCGCCTGCTCGTGACGGACGACGATGCGCCGGATCGGCGAGGGGATCAGCGCGTCCCAGACCGGCAGGGCGTGGATGCCCGGCAGGCCGAAGACCACCTCGACGCCGTGCGCCTCGAGCGCGGCCACGAGCGCACCTGCGCCGGTGCGAACGCCGGGCTCCGAGGCGACGGTCATCGCACCGCCGCCGCGAACTCGCCGCGGAAGTGGTTGTGCTGAATGTTCCTGCGCCGGAGCCCGAAGCTCGAAGGCGGAGGCGAGACCATGCTCTTGCCGAAGCGCGACCACTCTCCGCTACCGCAGAAGGAGGGGGCTCGTGGGGGAACCATGGGTTCCCCCACGTTAAGACTGGCTGGACTCGATCAGCGCGACCAGGTCGTCGATCTGGGTCGAGCTGAGCGACGAGCCGAAGGTGGTCGGCATGGGCGTCGTCCACGGGCCGCCGGACGCCGTGAACGCGGCCGGGTCGGTGATCGACTGCTTGATGAACGCGCTGAGCGGCATGCCCGCCTTCTGCGCGTCGCCGGAGATCTTGTCGAGGTCGGGGCCGATCGTGCCCGAGGCGTTGGCGGCGGCGAGCGTGTGGCAGCTGCCGCAGCCGTTCGAGGCGAAGACCGCCTTGCCGGCGTTCGCGTCGCCCGTGGCGCCGCTCGAGCTGCCGCCGCTGCTCCCTCCGCTGCTGCCGCCGGGCGTCGACGTGGGCGCCGAGGAGGCAGGCGCCGAGGAGGCAGGCGCCGAGACGGCGGCGGTGGAGACCGACGGGTTCAGGCCGACGCTGCTCGCGTTGTCGGTCGACCCGCCCGCGACGACGATGACGACCACCATCACGGCGATGCCCGCGACGGTGCCCAGCAGCCCTGCGATCAAGACCTTCAGCATGGCGCGGGGAATATACCCCGTGGCCCGGCGATATACCGCAAGCAGGGGATGCCACCCGCGACGTCGAACGCCGAGGTGGAGAGACGATGCTCGACAAACGCGACATCCAGAACCTGATGTACTGCGTGCGGGTGACCGAGACGAGCGGACAGTGGCAGTCCGGCTATCCCGTGCGCACACCGAACGACCTGGAGATCAAGCTGGCCGAGCTCCTGCGCGCGCTCGACAGCCGTCACCCGGTCGCTCGCGCGGCCTGATCGCAGCGGTACGATCCGCTCCTGCGTGACTGCGCAGGCGTATCAGACGGCGCGGATCGGCGACCTCGAACGCGCCGACGGATGGGGCCCGATCCGGGCCGCCCTGGACGTGCGCGCCTTCGGCATCAACGCGTGGACGGCGCACGAGGCCGGCGGGACGCTGATCCCCGCCCACGACGAGGCCCCGTCCGGCCACGAGGAGCTCTTCCTGGTGACGACCGGTCACGCCCGGCTCACGGTCGGAGACGACGAGCTCGACGCGCCGGCCGGCGAGATCGTCTTCGTCCGCGATCCCGCCGTCTCGCGCTCGGCGGTCGCCGTCGAGGCGGACACGACGGTGGTCTCGGTCGGCGCGACCGCCGGCCGGCCGTTCCGGTTGCGCTCGTGGGAGGTGAACCGTGACGTGATCGCGCTGCTCGACGCCGGCCGCCACACCGAGGCGCGCGAGCAGCTGCTGGACGCGCTCGATCGCTACGAGGACCGCGAGTCCGTGCTCTACAACCTCGCCTGCGCCGAGGCCCAGCTCGGCCGGGTCGACGCGGCGTTCCGGCATCTCGGCGAGGCGTTCCGCCTCCGCCCCGCCTTCGCCGAGCACGCCGGCGACGATCCCGATCTCGAGCCGCTCCGGGCCGATCCCCGGTTCGGCGAGCTCACGAAGGGCGGGTGAGCGGGGCCGCTCAGCCCGGCTCGATGCGCTCGGCGACCACCTCGACGCCGTGGACCGCCGTGCTCCCCCCGAAGTCGGCCTTGCGGCCGTCGTTGAGGACGTTCACGTTCGCATGCTGCCGCTCGCGTTTCGGCCAGCGCCCCTTCGGCGCATAGGCGACGCCCGGCGGGACGATGTCCGACACGGCGACGGCGAGCTCCAGCGATCCCGTCGCGTTCCGCAGCCGGACGCGGTCGCCCTCCGCGAGGCCGCGCCGGGTCGCGTCGAGGGGATGCAGCGTCACGGTGCCCTCGCCGATCCGGCGGGCGATCTTGGGGTCGTTGGCGAACGTGTCGTTCAGCGTCCAGGATGAGGCGGGCGTCAGGAGCCGCAGCCGGCCGTCGGCAGGGCGCGGGTCGCTCCACGGCTGCGGGACTCTGGGGTGGCCGTCCGCCGCGGCCGTCGCCGAGGCGATCTCGATGCGTCCGCTCGGGGTCGGGAACCGCAGGTCGGAGAACTGGATCACCGGATCGGGGGTCAACGGGACGGTGCCGAGCCGCGCCAGCTCCGCGAAGCCGTCCACCGCATCGCAGTGCGCGAGCATCGTGTCGATCATGCTCCGGTCCGACTCGTGCAGCTCCGGCTCGGAGAAGCCCATCGCCGCGGCCAGGCGGCGGAAGATCTCCTGGTTGGGGAGCGCCAGCCCGGGCGGATCGACGATCTTCACCTGCGCCGAGAGCGACAGGTCGAAGTAGCTCGCAAGGAGATCGTCGAACTCGAGGAAGCTCGCCGCCGGCAGGACGATGTCGGCGAGGTCGCACGTGTCGGTCGCGAACACGTCGATCGCCACCGTGAAGAGGTCCTCCCGCTCGAGCGCGCGGCGCAGGCGCGCCTGGTCGGGGTTGGACGCGGCGATGTTGATGTTCCAGCAGACGAGGCTGCGGCCGGCCTGCGGCTGCTCGAGGATCCCCGCCAGGTCCATGTGGCTGACGGGCGGCGGCGGATCGCCCAGCCCGGGCGGGAGCAGCCAGTCCTCGTCGACGTCGAACCGGTCGTTCAGGTACAGGAACCCGGCGCCGGCCCGGCCGATGTTCCCGCTCACCGCCGGGAGGAGGGAGACGGCCCGCATCACGTTCCCGCCGGTCACCTGCCGCTGCAGGCCCTGGCCCATCCACAGGAGGGACGGCCCGGCGCCGTAGGCCGCCGCCGCCTCCTCGAGGAGCGCCGGCGCCACGCCCGTCACGGTCTCGGCCCACTCAGGCGTGCACGACTCGAGCGCCGGCTCGAGCTCGTCCCAGCCAACCGCGTGGCGTTCCAGAAGATCGCGGTCGGCATGGCCGTCGCGGACGATCACGTGCAGCATCGCGAACGCGAGCGCGGCATCGCTCCCGGGAAACGGCTGCAGGTGCAGGTCGGCCCGCGCCGCGGTCGGCGTCCGCACCGGGTCGACCACGATCACCCGTCCAGGCGCCTCGGGGAGCCAGTGATCGTGCGCGTGCGGCGCCGAGGCCGACGGGTTCGCCCCCCACACCAGGATGCACGCGGCGTCTCGAGCCGCCCGCGGATCGAACCCGGTCACCGACGTGCCGTAGACGTAGCCGAGCGCCACGTGCCCCGCCTTGTTACAGACCGAGTCGGGGTCGACCTCGGTCGCGCCCAGACGGCGGAAGAAGCGCGACCCGAAGCTCCCGGCGATGACGGAGCACGTTCCCGTGTAGTGCGCGTTCAGGATCGTGTGCGCGCCCGGGCCGTCGCAGATCGCCCTCCAGCGCCGAGCGATCTCCGCCAGCGCGTCGTCCCATCCCACCGGCTCGAACCCACCCGCGCCCTTCGGCCCGGTGCGCCGCAGCGGGGTCGTCAGCCGCGCGTCGGGATCGAGGAACACGCCGTTGTACCCGATCGAGCACTTGCGGCACAGCTTGCCCCGGCTGACCGGATGATCGGGATCGCCGCGCACCGACCGGATCGCGCCGTCCCGCACCGTCACCAGGATGCCGCACGCGTCGTAGCAGTCGCGCGGGCACGTGGTGCGAAGCTTGGTGTCGGCCACGGACGAGACTCAAGCAGACCGGGCCGGCGTTTTCCAGGCGGCGCCCGTCTACAACCAGCCGAGCGCCCACATGACGACGAACACGCACGCGACCGCGAGCCAGCCTTCGAGGGTGAGGCGGCCCAGCGCGGCGCGGGTGGTGCGGGCGGCGTCGCGGATCTGGGCGATCGTGTCGGCGTGGTCGGCGTGGTCGGCGGGCGTCAGGCGTTCGGCGGGCATGAAGGCTCCTCGCGTGAGGGTGAGGGTCGTGGAGGCGAATCCCCACAGGAGCAGGGATTTTGTAGCGGCGATCGGCCCGGGACGTCCCCCGGAAAGGGGATAGGGGCTCCCCGCCTTAGAGGGGATCGGGTATGGAACGGGCGTGCGTCTGTTCGTCGCCGCGATCCCGCCGCCGGCGCTGGCCGAGGAGCTCGCCGGCGCCGCGGCCGAGCTCGCCACGCCCGAGCTCCGCCCGACGTCGCCCGAGAACGTGCACGTCACGATCCACTTCCTCGGCGACGTCGATCCGGACGCCGTCCCCGCCCTCACGGAGGCGCTCGCCGACGCCTGCGTCCACCACGCGCCGACCGAGCTGACCGTCGAGGCGATCGCGCCCGGCCCGCCCCGGCGGCCGCGGATGCTGTGGGGAATCGCACCGGCGACACCCGCCTACGAGGCGCTTGTGAACGCGGTCGCCGCGGCCGCAGCGACCCACGCCCCGGACGCGCGCCGCGCCCGGCCCGGCACGCCCCACCTGACCCTCGCGCGCCTGCGCGGCCGCGCCGAGCTGCGCGACTGGCCCGGTCCCCGGCCACTGGCGGACGCCCGGCTCCCCGTCTCCGAGCTCGCCCTCGTGCAGTCCGAGCTCGGCCCGGACGGCCCGCGCTACACCACGCTCGCGAGCCTCCCGCTGGGAGGCGGTCAGCCCGCCGGCCGCCGGTAGCGCGCCCGCCAGACGCGCACCTCGAACTCGGGCCCGCCGATCATCTCGCGCACCCGCGACGCCGCCGGCTCGCCCGTCCCCGCCACGGCCAGCCACCGGTCGACCCGGTTCGTCCGCAGCCACGTCTCCTCGGCGTCGATGTGCATGCCCGCTGCCTGAAGCGGCCCGCGCGTGTCGCCCGGGGAGATCAGCCGCCCGTGCTCGGGATCGCGGAGGCGCTCGATCTCCTCCCACCGGCGCGCGCGGCGGGGATCGGGGTCGGCCACCATGTCCTCGAGCACGAGCCGCCCGCCGGGCGCCAGCACGCGCGCCATCTCGTCGAGGGCCCGCGCCGGCCGGTCGATGTGGTGGAGCGAGTTGACGCACGTGACGAGGTCGAACGACGCCTGCGCGAACGGCAGCTGCTCGGCCCGCCCGACCACCGTCTCCACGCCTTCCGGCGCATGCGCGAGCAGCGCCGAGGCCGAGTCCAGCACCGTGACCGACGCGACCCTCCCCGCGAGCGCGCGCGCGAGCGCCCCCGGGCCGCCGGCGACGTCGAGCACGCGATCGTCCGCGCGCGCCTCGCACCAGGCCACGAACCCGGTCCAGTCCTTGTCGGCCGCGTGCGCGGCGTAGAGATCGGCGGTGCGGTCGAAGCGGTTAGTCCCGGACAAGCGCGATCGCCTCCTCCCGCGTCGTGACCGTCCCGGCCGCCTGCTCCTCGGCCAGCCGCGCGACCAGCTCGCCGATCCGCGGCCCGCGCACGCCCGCCAGCCCGGCGATCTCGTCGCCGCGCAGCAGCGGCTCGCGCTGCTCGGACTCCAGCTCGCGAAGGAGCCGGATCAGCTCGACCGCCGCCTGCGCATGCGCGCGCACGTACGCCTGCCGGGCCCGCACGCCCCTCGTGGCGAGGCGGTCGGCGAGCGAGATGACGATGCTCTCGTACGCGTGGGGCGCAGTCGCCTGCAGGTACCGGTAGGCCGTCCGCCGGTCGAACGGCCGCTCCCGCACCATGAAGCCCAGCCGCAGGTGCTCGGCGACGAGCACCCGGCAGAAGCGGGTCAGCGCGTGCGACGCGCGCCACCGCTCGAGGACGCGCGCCGCCGTGTCGGCGCCGAGCCGGTCGTGGCCCATGAACCCGACCCGGCCCTCGTCCGAGACAGTCCGGGTGGCCGGCTTCTCGATGTCGTGGAAGAGCGCCGCCAGCCGCAGCCCGGTGTGGCCGGTGAACCCGTTGCCGACGTCCGCGTCGAGCGCCGCCTCGACCGGCCGGGCCGCGTCGCGCAGGTAGTGCTCGGGATTGGCCGAGACGTCCGCGGCCGCGTCGAGCACCTTGAGCGTGTGGTCGAAGACGTCCAGATGGTGGAACGCGCTCTGCCCGACGCCGCGCATCGCCGCCATCTCCGGCAGGACGATGTCGAGCACTCCCAGCCGGTCGAGCAGGCGGACGCCCTCCTCGGGATGGTCGGGCTCGAGCAGCCGCCGGATCTCGGTGAGGACGCGCTCCCCGCTCGGCCGGTCGGCCAGGTGGGCGTCGCGGCGGGCGAGGCGCTCGGCGTCGGGGTCGACCGCAAAGCCGAGCTCGTGCGCGAGCCGGGCCAGGCGCAGCAGCCGCAGCGGGTCGTCCGCGAAGACCTCGTCGGAGACGGCCCGCAGCCGCCCCGCCTCGAGGTCGGCGCGGCCGCCGTGCGGGTCGATCACGTCGCCGCCCGCGAGCGGGACGGCCATCGCGTTGATCGTGAAGTCGCGCCGGCCCAGGTCGTCGGCAACCGGGCCGTGGCTGCGGCTGATGTCGACCGTGCGGCCGTCGCGCACGACCCGCCAGGCGCCGTGGCGGTCGGACAGCGGGAACGGGGCGCCGCCGGCCGTCCGCGCCAGCGAGCGGGCCGCCGCCGCCGGGTCGTCGGCGACCACGAGGTCGACGTCGACGACGTCGCGCCCGAGCATGAGGTCGCGGACGCTGCCGCCGACGAGCCACGCGTCCGGCACGGGCGCAAGCGCCCGCACGGCCTCAAGGCCCGGCAACGACATGCTCCACCCGCCGCGGCCGCGGCGCCAGCGACGTCACGATCTCGTAGTTGATCGTCCCGGCGATCCGGGCCCACTCCTCGGCCAGGATCCGCTCGTTGCCGTCGCGGCCGATCAGCGTCACCGTGTCGCCGGGCTCCACATCGCAATTGGCGCCGATCACGAATGTCAATTGATCCATGCTCACGGTCGCCGCAACGCGCCGGCGGCGGCCGCCGACGAGCACGTCGGCCTTGCCGGAGAGCACCCTCGGGACGCCGTCGGCATACCCGGCCGGTGCGAGCCCGATCCAGGTCGCCTCGGACGCCACGAACCGGCGGCCGTAGCCGGAGCTCTCGCCCGCCCCGAGCAGCTTCACCGCCGCCACGTGCGTCTCCATCCGCAGCGCCGGCGCGATCCCCTCGGCGTCCGGGTCGCCCTCGAACGGCGACAGGCCGTACATCGCGATCCCGCAGCGGACGGCGTCGAAGCGGGCCTCGGGAAACCGCAGCGTCGCGGCGCTGTTGGCGAGATGGCGCGGGCAGGGCGGGAAGCTCGCCGCCACCTCGACGAACCGCGCCACCTGGGCACCGGTGAAGTCGGCATCCGTGTCGGCCACGGCGAGATGGCTCATCAGCCCCGCCGGGCGCAGGCCGCCGTCGGCGTCGAGCTGTTCGGCGACCCGCAGCGCGTCGGCGGCCGACATCCCCCACCGCCCCATGCCCGTATCGACCTTCACGTGCACGCCAAGTGGCGCGCGCGCCCCGGCCTGAAGCCGCGCGAACCCCTCGACGGACGAGACCGCCACGTCCACGCCGGAGACGTGCGCCTCCTCGCCCGGGGCGAGCGGCCCCATCACGAGCACCCGCACGTCGCCCAGCTCCTCGCGCAGCGCGCGCGCCTCCTCCCAGGTGGCGACGCACAGTCGCCGGGCGCCGGCCCGCATCGCCGCGCGGCCGACCGCCGCCGCGCCGTGGCCGTAGCCGTCGGCCTTCACGACCGCCCAGACCTCCGCAGGCCCCGCCGCGTGCCGCAGGCGGGCGACGTTGTCCTCGATCGCCCCCAGGTCGACCGTCACCGTCGCCCGCGCGCGCTGCGTCCCGATCACCGCAGCACCGCCGGCAGGGAGTCGATCACGTCGGTCGCGACGATGCCCGACGGGCCCACCCGCTCGGTCGCCGCACGGCCCGCGCGGCCGTGCGCCTCGGCGGCGGCTGCGGTCGCGACCCAGGGGTCGGGCTCGCGCGCGAGCATGGCGGCGACGACACCAGTGAGCACGTCGCCCGTCCCGGCCGTCGCCAGACCCGGCACGCCCGCGTGGCACACGCACAGGCGGCCGTCCGGGCCCGCGACCAGCGTGTCGGCGCCTTTCAGAAGCACGATGCAGCCGCTGGCCTCGGCCGCCCGCCGGACCGCCTCGATCCGGTTCGCCCGCACCCAGTCCGACGACTCGCCCAGCAGCCGCCCCATCTCACCCTCGTGCGGCGTCAGCACCGCCGGCCGCGCGCGCCGGCGCAGCTCCTCGAGCGCGCCGTTGAACGCGAACAGCCCGTCGGCGTCGATGACCACCGGGCCGGCGTGGCCGACGCCGACATCGCGCGCGAGCGCGAGCATCTCCTCGCTGCGTCCGAGGCCCGGCCCGAGCGCCACCGCGCCGGCCCGTTCGAGCAGCTCGAGCGCGTTCGGGAGGGGCCGCACCATCACCTCGACGACGCGGGCCTCGAGGATGCGCGCCGCATCCGGCGGTGCCCCGATCCAGGCGATCCCGGCCGAGGCCCGCAGCGCGGCCAGGGCCGCCATGAGCGGCGCGCCGGTGAAGCCGCGGGCACCGCCCAGCACGAGCACCGCGCCCGCCGAGTACTTCGTGTCACCCGCCCGCTTGGCGGGCACGGCGAGGCCGTCGACGAGCACGGCGGCCGTCCTGACGTCGGCCCGCGCCGGGATGCCGATGTCGGCGACCACGACCCGGCCGGACGCCGTCCGGCCCGGATCGACGGCCGTCCCCAGCTTGCGGCCGTGAAAGCAGACCGTCGCCTCGGCGGCGACGGCCTCGCCGGCGATCACGCCGGTGGACGCGTCGACCCCGGACGGGACGTCCAGCGCGACGATCGCCGGCCGGTCGTGCATCGCGGCGATCACCTGCACGGCCTCGGGCCGCGGCGAGCCCCGGAACCCGGTCCCGAGCAGCGCGTCGACGATCACGTCGGCGCGCCGCAGCCGCGCCCGGGAGACGCCCTCGCGCATGGGCACCTCGAGGCGCACCGCGACGTCGTGGTTGCGGCGCGCGTCGGCGGGCAGCCCCTCCGGATCGGCGGCCAGCAGGCACTCGACGTCCCGGCCCGCGGCGTGCAGATGGCGGGCGACCACGAAGCCGTCGCCGCCGTTGTTTCCGCCGCCGCACACGATCGCCACCGAGCCGCGCGGGTAGCTGCGGGCGATCTCGTCGGCGGCCGCGAGGCCGGCCCGCTCCATCAGCACCGCGCCGGGGATCCCGACCTCCTCGATCGCGCCGGCGTCGGCCGCCCGCATCTCGCCCGCGTCGTACAGCGGGAGCGTGCGGATCATGCGTCGTCGACGACGGCGACCGCCGCCGCCATCCCCTTCGAGTGGGTCATGCTGAGGTCGATCGCGCCCGCCTTCACCCGCTGCGCCCAGGCCGCGGTGCGCCCGGTGAGGCTGACACCCGGCTTCGGCCGGCCCGCGATCTCGATCTCGCGCCACGTGAACGGCACCCCGAACCCGAGCGCCTTCCCGACCGCCTCCTTGCCGGCGAAGCGGGCGGCGAAATGCTGGGCGGGGTTGGCCCGGGAGAGGCAGTATTCGCGCTCCGTCGGAGTGAACACGCGCTCCACGAAACGGGGATGCCGCTCGAGCGCGCGGGCCACGCGCGAGATCTCGATCAGGTCGATCCCAACCCGCATCGGGCCATACTATGCTAGGGCCATGCCAAGGGCGATCCCGCTGACGGGCACGGCGACGTGGTGGCCCAGCACCCTCTACCGGACCACCACGCTCGAGCTGCGCCGGGCGGGTGAGCGGCTGCTCGTCGATCCCGGCATTTCGCCCTGGGAGATCGAGGAGGTCGTGAACGCGTCGACCATGCCGGTGACCCAGGTGCTCGTCACCCACTCCGACTGGGATCACGTGATGGGGCTCGGGATGCTGCCCGACGCCCAGGTGACGGCCAGCAGGGCGTCAACCGAGCGCATCCGGTCGGGCGTCGCCCGGGAGGAGATCGAGCGCGAGACGGCGGAGTTCCTGATCCCCTACCGGTCGATCGAGCGGCTGCACGTGGAGCAGGTCGTCGACCCGCCGGCGGAGGTGCGGATGGGACAGTGGCTGGGGGTCTGCCGTCCCGGCCCCGGACACACCGACGACGGGCTCCTTGTCTCGCTCCCGGACGAGCATCTGCTGGTGGTCGGCGACTACCTCTCGGCGCTCGAGATCCCGGGCGTCTACGACTCGGTGGCGGCCTACCGGTCCACGCTGCAGGAGCTCGTCGGCGTGATCGAGCGCGAGCGGCCGCAGTACGTCGTCGTCGGCCACGGCAAGCCGCACACGAGCGACGAGGCGCTGCGGATCGCGGACGAGGATCTCGGCTACCTCGAGGCCGTGCTCGCCCACGCCGAGGCCGGCTGCCCGCCGGACCAGGCGGAGCGGATCGCGATCCCCGCGCGCAGCGCCGGCACGGCCGACCGCACCATGCACGCCGCCAACGTCGCCCGCGCCTGCGAGGCGGCCGGGGCAGTGGTCGCCCAGGGTTGAGGCTGCCGGAGCGCTGCCGATAACCATGGCATGGCCCGCACGCTCCGCGCCCTGCTGCACGTCCGCCGCCACCCGCTGGGACCGCGGGTGTACGTGGCCGGCCTGCGCGTGCACGAGTGCTGGGCCGGGCTGGCCGCGTCCCTGATCGTCGCCGCCGGCTGGCTGACCGACCGCTCCGGCCCGGCCGCGCTCGACGCCGCCATCCTGCTCGTGGCCGCGTGGATGATGCTGAAGGACTGGCCCGACTTCTTCCCCTCCCGCCGGGATACCTACAGCTGGCGGGTCGGGTTCCACCGGCGCGACGTCGAGGTCGTCCCGGTGCGCCGCGACGAGCGCTAGCCGACCGCGCAACTGCGCAATTGACATCGGCGCCGGATGTCAATTGTCGGGATTTACGGCGCCTCCGTCAGCAGCTGCTCGAGGTCGAGCTCGCCGTCGGCGTAGGCGGCGTGGCCTTCGGCATCGCGCGGCCACTGCTCCGGCGACCGGTCCCACATCAGCTCGAGGTCGTTCTCGTCCGGATCGCTGAGATAGATGGCCTCGTGCGTGCCGTGGTCGGTCGCCTGCCGGATCGGCCAGTCGATCTCCCGCAGGCGCCGGAGCGCGTCGGCGAGCGCCGGGCGGGTGGGATAGCGGATCGCGACGTGGTGCAGGCCGGCGACGCCGTCGGGCTGCGGCCCACCCCCGGCCGACTTCCAGGTGTTGAAGCCGAGGTGATGGTGGTAGCCGCCCGCCGACACGAACAGGAGGTCGCCGGTCGTGCCCCAGCCGGGGACGTCCCGGGCCTCCGCGGTCACGTCGAAGCCGAGGACGTCGACGTAGAAGTGGCGGATGCGGTCGATGTCGGCCGTCCGCAGGTGGACGTGGCCGATGGTGACGCCCGGATCGATCGGCCGCGGGCTCCTGGCGGCGGCGACGACGCTCCCCTGCGGGCCTGCTTGGGTGTTCGGCTGCGAAGTCATCCCCGCATCCTAGGCTCTCGGCGTCCCAGCACTTATATCTGTCTTTGATAGAGTTATCAGCCGATGCCCCGCACCACTCCTGCGATCGACGAGACCGCCTCCGACCTCCTCGCCGTCCTCGGCCCGCTGCAGCGCGTGCTGCGCAAGCGCGCCCGTGAGGACTGGCCGCTCGAGCCGCTCGCGACCGCCCAGGTCGACCTCCTGCGAGCGGTGCGGCTGCGCTGCGGCATCACGGTGGGCGAGGTGGCCGCCGAGCTGCGCATCGCGCCGAACACCGCCAGCACGCTCACCCGGCAGCTGGTCGCGGCGGGGCTCGTCGCGCGCGAGCCCCACCCGGACGACCGCCGGGCGGTGCGGCTCGTCTTGACCCCGGCGGCGGAGCGGCGGATGGCCGCCTGGCACGACCGCCGCCAGCAGCTGCTCGACGGGGCGCTGGAACGTCTCTCCCCCGCCGACCGCGCGGCCGTCGCCGCCGCCGTGGGGCCGCTGCAGGAGCTGCTCGAGGCGCTCGAGCGATGAGCGCCCCACCTGCCGTCTCTCTCCGCGGCCTGCACGTCCGGTTCGGCGAGACCACGGCGGTCGAGGGCGTCGGCCTCGAGGTGGCTTCCGGCGAGGTGTTCGGGCTCCTGGGCCCGAATGGCGCCGGCAAGACGACGACGATCCGCGTGCTGACGACGCTGCTCCCGGCCACCTCCGGATCCGCGAGCGTCTTCGGCGTCGACGTCGCCCGCCACCCGATGGACGTGCGCCGACTGCTCGGGTTCGTGCCGCAGCAGCTCTCCGCCGACGCCGCGCTGACCGGGCGCGAGAACGTGTCCCTCTTCGCCCGGCTGTTCGACGTGCCCCGGCGCACGCGCGCGGGCGTCGTCGCCGAGATGCTCGACACGATGGGCCTCGGCGACTCGGCCGACCGGCTCGTCTCGACCTACTCGGGCGGGATGATCCGCCGGCTCGAGCTGGCCCAGGCGCTCGTGAACCGGCCGCGGCTGCTCGTGCTCGACGAGCCGACGATCGGCCTCGACCCGATCGCGCGGTCGAGCGTCTGGGAGCGCATCGAGCGGCTGCGCGCGGAGACCGGCACTGGCCGCGCAGGCCTAAGAAATTGATGTTGTGGCCGGAGAGGATGGCCCTTTCAAGGTCGGGAATCACAGTATCCTCGTAGCCGATGATGCCCTCGAACAAAGGCTCATTGTTTTGCAGCTTTTTCACCAGGTTCTGGCGCAGCTCGTCCTTGATGGATTGATAGGTATAGCCGGCCTTTTTTAATTCGCCGAAAGTTTTAATGGTCGGTTGTGACATCATTTAAGATTTTAATTAACGTTTCTTTTTCGGTTGGTGGTGTAATCCTCGAAGAGGAAATCGCCAAGGCCCTTGAGGCTGGTATAAAAAGCCTTGCCCTGGTTCACATTGGTAAATTCCTGCACAAACTGCTGCAGGTAATTATCTTGGGCGATCATAAAGGTGGTCACCGGGATCTTGGCCCTGCGGCAGGCGGCGGCCAGGGCCAGCGTTTTGTTCACGATCTTGCGGTCGAGGCCGAAGCTGTTCTGGTAATATTCACCATTCTCAATAATGCAGCTGGGCTTGCCGTCGGTGATCATGAAGATCTGCTTATTCGAGTTCTTACGGCGGCGTAGCAGGTCCATGGCCAGTTCCAGCCCGGCCACCGTATTGGTATGAT
>JAICJM010000238.1 GCA_025928435.1 Thermoleophilia bacterium | reverse complement strand
GCATCTACCACTCGCACACGAGCTCGCCGGCCTTCCCGTCTCGCACGGACGCCGAGCAGGCGTTCTGGCCGGACGCCGTGTACGTGATCGTGTCGCTCGCGAACGCCGATGCCGACGTGCGCGGCTACCGCATCCGTGACACGGAGATCACCGAGGAGGAACTCATCACCGCGTAGGCGCCCTGGGGACAGTCCCCGCCTGCCGGGGACTGTCCCCGCTTCTCGGCCAGACGCCGAAGCGCGGCGGCGCAGTTCGCGCGCACCCACGGCGCGCTGTCGAGCAGCCCCGCCTCGAGCAGCTCGGACGATCGCCGATCCCCCATGCGGCCGAGCGCCCAGGCCGCCTGCGCCCGCACCCGCCCGTGCGGGTCGGACATCGCGGCGCGCACCGCGCGGACCTCGCCCAGCCGGGCCAGGGCGCGCACGATCCGCACGCGCAGGTCGACCGATGCCGCCGGCATGGCGGTCACGAGCGCCTCCGCCGCTGCCGGCGACCCGGTGCGGCCGAGGGCGTCGGCGAGGGGGACGCGCAGCGCGATCGTCCGCGGTGCCCGGAACGCTGCCAGGAGCGGCGCGGCCGCCCATTCCCCGCCGAGCGCCTCCACCAGCCGCTGCTCCGGGACGAGGGCCTCGTCGAGGGCCGCCAGCAGGGCCCGGGCCGCGACTGGCGTGGCGAGCCGTCCCAGCGCGCGGGCGGCGGCGACCCGCACCCACAGGTTGTGGTCGCGCAGGAGCTCCTCCAGGCGCGGGGAGGCTTCGGTCAGACGCAGATCGCCGAGCGCGGCCGCCGCGCGGGCGCGCCGGTGCGGGATCAGCGAGTGTGTCGCCCGCTCGAGCGCCGCGGCGATGCCCGGCGGCCCGCACGTGGTAGCGGAGCAGGTCCTGCTCGGCCGGGACGAGCCCGGGCCAGGCCCGGTCGGCCTCGACCGCCAGGTCGCGAGCGGCGGCCTCGGAGCGCGCCGCCGCAGCGGCGGCGCGGCGCAGGCCGGCGTCCTCGGGCTCCCCGAGCACGTCCGCGAACCGCGCCCGCCGGGCGCCGACGGCGCTTGTGCGGGAAATCACTGTCACACCTCAGGCATACGGCCGGGCCTGGGACCCGGCAAGCACCCCATGGAGTTAGCCGCTCGCCGTGCCCCCGGCCGGCCGGACCAGCCCGACGTCGTACGCGAGCACAACGGCCTGCACCCTGTCGCGCAACCCCAATTTGGCCAGGACGTGGGAGACGTGCGTCTTGACCGTCGCCTCGCTCACCACCAGCCGGGCGGCGATCTCGGCGTTCCAGAGCCCCTCGGCGACGAGCCGCAGGACGTCGATCTCGCGCTCGGTCAGCGCCTCGAGTACCTCGGGCGCGGGCAGGTCGCGCTCGGGAAGGCGTGCGACCACCCGGTCCAGCAGCCGGCGGGTCACCGCCGGCGAAAGGAGGGCCTCGCCGGCCGCCGCCGTGCGCACCGCCCGCACCAGCTCCTCGGGAGGGGCATCCTTCAACAGGAACCCGCGTGCGCCCGCCCGCAGCGCGTCGATGACGTACTCGTCGAGGTGAAAGGTCGTCAGGATCACCACCCGGCGGCCCGGCAGACGGCGGGTGGCCTCAACGCCGTCCATGATCGGCATGCGGATGTCCATCAGGACGACGTCAGGATCCATCCGCTCCGTTGCCATGACTGCCTCCGCGCCGTCGCCGGCCTCGGCGACGACCTCGATGTCGCCCTGGGCCTCCAGCAGCATCCTGAACCCGGCCCGCATCATCGCCTGGTCGTCCGCGATCACGACCCGCAGCCGCGGCGTCACGCAGCGCCTCCCTCGAGCGGGAGCACCGCCCGCAGCGTGTAGCCGCCCCCAGCCCGGGTCCCGGCCTCGAGCTCCCCTCCGAAGAGGGCGGCCCGCTCCCGCATGCCGACCAGCCCGTGCCCGCCGTTCATGTCGGTGCGGGCCGCCCCGCGGCCGTCGTCGCGCACGGCGAGCTCGAGTGCGCCGGGCAAATATCGCACCAGGACGTCCGCCCTGGCCGGGCCCGCGTGCTTGACCACGTTCGTGAGCGCCTCCTGCACGATTCGGTAGGCGGACAGCCCCATTCCCGCCGGAAGCGGCCGGGCATTCCCCTCGATCCGCAGGTGGACCGGGATCCCGGCCGCCCGGGTCTGCTCGACCAGCGCCCCGATCTCGTCGATTCCGGGCTGCGGTCCCCGCTCGGCCGCCGGTTCCGGGCGCAGCACGTCCAGCATCCGCCGCATCTCCTCCATCGCCTGGCGGCCGGTCGCCGTCATGGAGTCGAGCACGGGCCGGGCCGGGTGCGCGGGGTCGAGCGTCTCGCCGACGGCGCCCGCCTGCACCGTCAGGAGGGTCACGTGGTGGGCGACCACATCGTGTAACTCGCGGGCGATGCGTACGCGCTCCTCGTCGACGGCCAGCCCGGCCAGGAGCATGCGCTCGCGCGCGAGCTGCTCGGCCCGCGCGCGCAGCGCCTCGAAGTAGGCCCAGCGGGCGCCGAAGTAAAGGCCCGTTGCCGTCGCAGCTGCGACCGTGCCGAAGCGCGACACGATCGCGGGCAGGCTCTGCCCCGTGCCGTGCGACAGCGGGCCGACGACCAGGGTCGCGGCCGCGACACCCGCCGCGGCGAGTCCGGTGTCGCGCGGCCGACGCGAGCAGACCGTGTACACCGCGACGAGCAGCACGATCGAGGTCGTCTGCCCCACCTGGACGAGACCCTGCGCCAGGGTCGCGACCCCCGCCAGCGCGAACACCTCGAGCGGCCGCTGACGCCGCACGTAGAGAGCCAGCGCGGACGCCAGCGCGAGCGCGAACGCCGCCGGATGGTCGGCGGGGTCGAGCACATGCCCGGTGAACGCGGCCACGACCTGCACCAGCGCCGCCCCCGCCGCGATCCCGGCATCGAGCCACCGGGTCGGGACCCGGAACCGCGGCGGGGTGGGCAGAGCCTCCATCGCGAGCGGATTATGCGTCACGGGCGCGTGTGCGCCAGGCGCCTGCGGCCAGCGGCACAATAACCCAGGCGGCCATGGCCGCGACCGCCGCCGCCGCCGACATGGGGACGAGCACCGCATCGCCGGTGAAGGGCTCCAGCCGTGTGACGGCCGCCGTCAGGAGCGCCTCGCGGGCGACGCCGAGCACATGGACGTTCTCGAGCACCTGCGAGACGGCAAGCTGCCAGCCCAGGAGAACGCCGATCGAGATGCCGCGCGAGCCGATCGTCGCCGACGTGCCGAGGCCGGCCAGCAGGGTGACGGTCGTGACCGCCAGGACCCAGGCACCGTCCTTCGCAAGCGTCGCGGCGTCCGGTGTGGCGGTGCCCGCCGCGAGGGCGAACGTCAGCGCCACGGTGACCGCGAAGGCGGCGATCTGGAGCGGCACCCAGAACGCGACCGCGCCGGCCGTGCGCGCGGCGAAGAGCCCGGCGCGGGAACGGCCGGTGACCACCAGGTCGCGGAAGACGCCGCTCGACGTGTCGGCGGTCCCGGCGCTCGCGCCGACGATCGCGGCTCCCACGCCGCCGATCATCGAGAGCACCCACAGCGCGCGGCGCAGGTTCTCGGTGCCGCCGACGGGGCCGTGCTGGGCCGGGTCGTGCAGGTGGAACCCGAGCTGGATCGCGAACAGCGCGGCGACCGCGCCGCTCGTGAGCACGACCGACCACCAGAAGAGGCCGCGGTGCCTGGACAGGCGCAGAAGCTCTGCGCGGATCATTCGGATGTTCATGCGGGTACCCCCAGCTGGGTCGTGACCTCGAGGAACCGTTCCTCGAGCGAGATGCGGGCAGGCTCGAGCCGGTGCACGGCGATCGACGCCTCCACGAGCAGCCGGTTGATGCCGGCCACAGCGGCGTCGTCACGGTCGACCAGCTCGACACGCAGCCCGTCGTCGGCCGGCTGCACCCGTGCGACCGCCGGATCGGCCGCGAGCAGCGCCGCGGCGGCGGCACGGTCGTCGCACGCGATCAGGAGGCGGGGCCGCGCGCTTGCCGAGACGTCCGCTATCGGCCCCTGGGTGAGGATGCGTCCCCGGTCGACGATGGCGACGGTGTCGCAGATCTTCTCGACCTCGTCCAGCAGATGGGACGAGAGGAAGACCGTGCGGCCGTCCGCGACGAAATCGTGCACGAACGCCCGGAACTCGAGGATCCCGGCCGGGTCGAGCCCGTTGGTCGGCTCGTCCAGGATGAGGAGCACCGGGTCGGCGAGCAGGCAGCGGGCGATGCCGAGCCGCTGGCGCATGCCCATGGAGTACGTCCGCACCCGGTCGTGCGCGCGATCGAGCAGGCCCATGCGCTCGAGCGCCGGGTCGATGCGGGCGTGTGCCTCGGGCGCGCGGCAGGCGGCGGCGATGGCGAGGTTCTCGCGTCCGGTGAGGTGACCGTGGAAGCTCGGCTCCTCGACGATCGCCCCGACCCGGGTCAGGGCGGCCGCGCGCTCGGCGGGCACGGGCCGTCCCAGCAGGCGCATGCGGCCGGACGTCGCGGCGGTGAGCCCGAGCAGCATCCGGATCATGGTGGTCTTGCCGGCGCCGTTCGGGCCGAGGAAGCCGAACGCACTGCCCGAAGGCACGCGCAGGTCGGCCCCCTCGACCGCGAGCCTATCGCCGAAGCGCTTCGTCAGACCGGTCGTCTCGACGACCCAGTCCGCATGGGTGAGGTGAGTGGTGTCCATGCAGCCCAGGCTAGGGCCGCGCCCCGCCGGCCGCCTCGGCCGCACGGGCGAACTTCGGCCTCATCCTCGAGGATGAGGGGTTAGCCGCTCGACGCCTGGTCGAGGTCGACCTCGGACGCCATCGGCGCCACCGGCCGGCCCTCGAACTCCGTCGCCAGCACGACGACGGTCTTCGTCCGCTCGACGGACTCGAGCGCGCGGATGTCCCAGATCAGATGCTCGAGCGCCCGCGTCGACTCGGCCCTGACCTTCAGCATCAGGCTCTCCTCGCCGGCGATGTGGTGGCACTCCTCCACCCAGGGCATGCTCTCGAACGCCTCCTCGAGGCTGCCACGGGGGCCGGCGATCTGGGTGACGAGGATGAACGCGCTCACGCCCGCCCCGACCTTCTCCGGGTCGACGACCGCCCGGTAGCCGGTGATGACCCCGCGCGCCTCGAGCTTCTTCACCCGCTCGTGCACGGCGGCGGGCGAGAGCCCGACGTGCTGCGCGATCTGGGCGAAGGTCGACCGCCCTTCGACCTGGAGCACGCCCACGATCGCTCGATCGATGTCGTTCAGGTCTTTCACGTCGGAGGTGATCCGGAACCATACCCCGGGTACCCTC
>JAICJM010000012.1 GCA_025928435.1 Thermoleophilia bacterium | reverse complement strand
TCACGCCGCGTCGTGAAAGATGATCCCGAGCGTCGTGCGCTCGCCTCCGAGCACGGTCGCGACGCCGTGGCGCATCGCCGCGCGGTAGAAGCCACGGGAGCCCCGGATGGGGCGGTTGCGGGTGGGGAAGACGAGGAACGCGCCCGGGTCGAGGTCGATCACGTGCGCGCGCGACTGCTGGCGCGGGCGGCCCTCGACGAGCACGAACTGGCCGCCCGCGAAGTCGCCGATCGAGCTCAGGAGCGTCACGGCTTGGAGCGGGAACGCGACCTCGCCGTAGATGTCCTGGTGCAGCGCGTTGTGGCCGCCCTCCCCGTAGCGCAGGATGAGCGGCGTCGGCCGCTCCTGGCCGACGCGGTGGCACCGGTCGAGGAATCCGTCGAGGTCGGCGGGCAGATCGGCCGGCTCGCCGAGCTGCTCCGCCCACAGGTTCGCCGTCTGCGCCAGCGGGGGATAGAGCGCCCGGCGGGCGACCGCGATCGGGTCGGGCAGCGGGTGGTCGAAGTAGCGGTAGGTGCCCTCCCCGAAGCGGTGCCGTCGCATCTCGATGGTCGAGCGGAAGCGGCCGTCGTCGAAGCTTGCAGCCAGGCCGGTCCGCTCCGGAGCGGTGAGGATGGGTGGTGTCTGCACGAAGCCGTCCTCGTCCAGCCGGGCCTGGAGGGCCGGCCAGTCGAGGGCGGCAATGCGGTCTGCGATCGATTGGGTCATAGAAGATGAACGCGCGGGGGCGGCGGCGCGTGAGATCCCTCCTTCATGCGACCTTGGGGAAGAGGCGCCGCGCCGCGGCCGGGTCGGCCGACTCGAGCGCCGCCGCGATGCGCTCCGCACCCCCCGGCAGGAAGGGCGCGATCTCGGCCGCGAGCGCCGCGCACGCCGCGAGCGTGTCGGCGAGCACCACCGCCCGCGCCTCGCCCTCGAACTCCCACGGCCGGCGGGCCGAGATGAACCGGTTCGCCTCCTCGACCGCGCCCCAGACGGCGTCGGCCGCGGCGCGCAGATCGAAACGGGCGAGCGCCGCGTCGATCGCCGCCGGGACGGCACCAATCGTCGCCGCGAGCCGGGGGTCGGCGATCGTGTCAATTGGCACCCGCGATGATTGCCAATTGCATGAAGTTCCCCCACCCCGCGCCGCCAGCGACACCGTGCGGCTGACCAGGTTCCCCAGTCCGTCCGCCAGCTCGTTCGCCCGCCGCGCGAGCTGCTCCTCGCGGAAGTCGGCGTCGCCGGAGCGGGGCACGTCGCGGACGACCCACCAGCGCAGGGCGTCCGTCCCGTACCGCGCCGCGAGCCCGGCGGGCTCGACGGCGTTTCCGAGCGACTTCGAGAGCTTGCGCCCGTCGACGGTCACGTAGTCGTGGACGAGGATGCGGGTCGGCAGCGGCTCGCCGGCGGAGCGCAGGATCGCCGGCCAGTAGAGCGCGTGGAAGCGCGTGATGCCCTTGCCGACCATGTGCACGCGCTGGCCCGCGCCCTCCCACCACGACGCGTAGTCGCCGCCGCCGTTCCCGTAGCCGAGCGCGGTCACGTAGTTGGCGAGCGCGTCGAACCAGACATACACCACCTGGCTCGGGTCGCCCGGAACCGGGATGCCCCAGCCGCCCGCGCGCTCGCGCGGGCGCGAGACGCTGAAGTCCGCCAGGCCGCTGCGCAGGACTGCCAGCACCTCGTTGCGGCGGTGCTCCGGCTCGATGGTGAGCGCGCCGGAGCTGATCGCCGCCTCGAGCGCCCCGGCGTGGCGCGTGAGGCGGAAGAACCAGTTGCGCTCCTCGACCGGCTCGGGCGGCGTCCCGTGCTCCGGGCAGAACCCGTCGACGAGGTCGGCGTCGTCGAGGAACGCCTCGCAGCCGCCGCAGTAGCGGCCCGTGTACGCCCGCAGCTCGAGGTCGCCGGCCTCCGCGCACGCCCTCCACAGCCGCTCGACGCCCGGCCGGTGGCGCGGGTCGGCCGACGTACGGATGAAGTCGTCGTAGGAGAGCGCGAGCGGCGCGCGCAGCCGCTCGAACAGGTCGGACCGGCCGGCGACGAACTCCGCGGCGCCGAGCCCGGCCGCCTCCGCGGCCTGCACGTTCTTCAGCGCGTTCTCGTCGGTGCCGCTGAGGTAGCGGACGTCGTCGCCGCGCAGGCGCCGGTGGCGCGCGAGGACGTCGGTCTGGACGAACTCGAGCGCGTGGCCGAGGTGCGGATCGCCGTTCACGTAAGCGATCGCGTTGGTGATGTAGAAGCGGCTCATCGGATCTCCCTTCGCGGCCCCGCGTGGCCGACGGTCGCCGATGAGCGGCGTCTTCCGGCCCCGAGTCGGGGCCGGTCGTCGTGGTTACGCGCGCACGCGGACGGGCCCCTGGTGCAGGGCCATCATCCGGAAGTGGTTCGTGCGCGCCATGGTCAAAGGATAGCTTGGTTTCGGGCCGAAATCTCGCTCATGAACCGGTGGGAGACGAGCCGCATCGAAGCCTTCAGCGACGGCGTCTTCGCGATCGCGATCACGCTGCTCGTCCTCGACATCGACATCCCCGAGTCGGCCTTCGCGAACCTGTGGCGCGGGTTCGCCGACCAGTGGCCGGCGTATCTCGCCTACGCCACGAGCTTCGTCACCATCGGCGGGATCTGGATGCTCCACCATGGAGTCTTCCGCCGCCTCCGCTGCGCGAACAACGCCGTCATGCGCGTCAACCTGGCGCTGCTGATGGCGGTGTCGTTCCTGCCCTTCCCGACCCGGCTCGTCGCCGAGGCGATCACGAGCGGCAGCGCGGAGCGGGCCGCCGTCATCATCTACGGCGCGTCGCTGCTCGTGATCTCGCTGACGTTCGGCGCGCTGAGCTACGCGATCGCCCGCGATCCCGAGCTGCTCGAGCCGGGCGTGACCGCCGGCGAGTTGCGGGCGCTCGTCCGCGCGGTGCAGCCGAACGCCGGCTTCTACGTCGGGTTCACCTTCCTGGCCGGCGCCGCGCCGCGGGTGGCGGCGTTCGGGTTCCTGTTCTCGTCCCTCGCGGGCGTGATGCGCGCCCGCGGTGACGCCATCGCGGCCGGGCACGAGCCCGCCTGATCGCCCCGCTCAGCCCCGGCTGACCTCGAGCGCGATCTCGGTCGGGTCGCCCGAGTTGATCGGGACGAGGTCCTGAGGGCAGGCGGAGACGGCCACGATGATGTCCATCTCCGCCCGCAGGGTGACCGAGTCGCCCGCGCCGGTCGGCGCGGGCTCCCAGCCGATCGTGCCGCCTTCGCCCACCGGAATGTTCATGAAGAGATTGATCGGCTGCGGGATCACGATGCCCTCGTGCCCGAGACCGGCCATCGCCTTCTGGAGGTTCTCCTCGCACGAGGCGTGCCAGCCCTCGGCTCCGAGGAGGGCGTAGCGGGCCGGGTCGCAGGCGGCGCAGAGCATGTCGTGGATCCCGGGCGAGGTGTCCTCCTCGAGCGTCAGGATCGGGCGGCGATGGTTCGTCACGAACTGCTCGCCGACGTCCGGGAAGAGCTTCCCCACCCACACGCGCGTGTGCTGCGCGCTGTGGTACTCGCTCACGTCGCCGGCGCAGAACGCGAACACGTCGGCCACCTGGCCGCCGCGCGGGTCGATCACCCGGACGCGGTCGCCGCGCGCGAGCTCGACCGCATGGCCCTCGCGGGCGGGGACGGTGATGGCGGCGGGATCGGGCAACGCGGTCGGGGCAGGTCGGACCAGAAATTCGCCGTCGTGGCTGGCCTTTCGTCCCCCGGGCGAAAGAGCTTTCGAGTTGCCTCTACAGCTCCTCCGCCCGGCTTCGACCTACTCGGCTGCCCGCGACGGCGCAGTGGTCAAGCTACGGCACGGAGGACGCATCTGCAACCCGAAACTTCACGCAGTTTGCGAGGTTCGGCCCGGCGGCGCGGGTTGGATGTGCCCGGCACCGCATGGCGCCGGGCACCGCTCCGTTTCCCCCCAGGCCCGCCCGTCCCGGACCAAAGATTCGCCGTCGTGGCTGGCCTTTCGTCCCCCGGTCGAAAGAGCTTTCGAGTCACCTCTACAACTCCTCCGTCCGGCTTCGACCTACTCGGCTGCCCTCGACGGCGCAGGAGGGAAGGTACGGCACCGGGGGGCGCCTTGCAACCCGAAACTTCACGCATTTTGCGGGGTTCGAGGCGCGCGACTTTCCCGCGGCTAGAGTTGCCGCCCATGCGCGTCTTCATCGTCAGCGACATGGAGGGCGTCGCTGGTATCACGAACTGGAGCGGGGTCGGGGCCGGCGATCCGCTGTACGAGGAAGGCCGCACCCTGTACACCGAGGAGATCAACGCCGCCGTCCGCGGCGCGCGGGCCGGCGGGGCGACCGAGGTCGTGGTGATGGACTGCCACGGTGCGGGCGGTGACCTCTCGTTCAACTCGCTGCGGCCCGACCTGCTCGACGACGGCTGTGAGTTCGTCGTCCAGCGCGAGTGGACCGAGTACACGGGTGCGCTCGAGGACGGCTGCGACGCGGCGCTCTTCATCGGCATGCACGCGATGGCGGGCACGGGCGACGGCCAGATGAGCCACACCGTGTCCGGCACCCAGTGGCACGGTCTCCACTTTAACGGCCGCGAGGTGGGGGAGACCGGGATCAACGCCGCTCTCTGCGGGAACTGGGGCTGCCCGGTGCTGCTCGTGACCGGCGACCAGGCGGCCTGCCGCGAGGGCACGGAGCTGCTCGGCGACGGCCTCGAGACCGTGCAGGTGAAGACAGCGCTCGGCCGGTTCAGCGCCCGCCACAAGACGCCGAACGTGGCCCGCGCGATGATCGAGGAGGGGGCGACGCGCGCCCTCGCGAACCCGAAGGCGGTCGCGCCGTACGACCCGGGCAAGCCGTGCGAGATCCGGGTCGAGTTCGCGAGCCCCGACCACACCGAGCAGTTCCGCCACCACCCCGCCGTCGAGATCGCCGACCCGCGCACGATCGTCAGCACGGGCCCGGACTGGTGGACGGCCTGGCGCCAGTTCTACTTCTCCTTCCGGTGGCCGGAGTAGCGCCGACGGTCGCCCGCCCCGGCGGGATCTCGTACCTTCGGATCCCGGCCGTCGATCCGGGCCGCTCGGCCCGGTTCTACGCGGCGGTCTTCGGCTGGGAGGTCGACGCCGGTCGCGCCCATCCGAGCTTCACCGACGGCACCGGACATGTGATCGGCCACTTCGTCGCCGACGTCCCGACCGCCGAAGACGCGGGCATCCGGCCGTACGTCTACGTCGAGTCGGTGGATGCGACCGTCGCGGCGATCGAGGCGCAAGGCGGTCAGATCGTGGAGCAGCCGTATCCCGAGGGCAACCTTCGGGTGGAGACCTTCCGCGACCCGGGCGGCAACGTCGTCGGCCTCTGGCAGATCGGCTCCCGACAGTAGACTGGCCGTCCATGTCGCGCGAGTACCCCACCATCCTCGACCTGATCGGCGGAACGCCGCTCGTGCGGCTGCAGCGGGTGGCCCGCGACGTCGAGCCGACCGTCCTCGCGAAGCTCGAGTGGATGAACCCGGGCGGATCGGTGAAGGACCGCATCGGCCTGCGCATGATCGAGGCCGCCGAGCGCGACGGCCTCCTGAAGCCCGGAGGCACGATCGTCGAGCCGACGTCGGGCAACACGGGCGTGGGCCTCGCGATGGTCGCCGCCCTGCGCGGCTACCGGATGATCTTCGTCATGCCCGACAAGATGAGCCAGGAGAAGATCTCGCTCCTGCGCGCGTTCGGCGCCGAGGTGATCGTGTGCCCGACCGCGGTCGACGCCGACTCGCCCGAGAGCTACTACTCGGTGTCCGACCGGCTGGCCGAGGAGATCCCGGGCGGGTTCAAGCCGAACCAGTATGCGAACGCTGCCAACCCGAAGGCCCACTACGACACGACCGGCCCCGAGATCTGGGAGGGCACCGGCGGTGAGCTCGACGCGCTCGTGATCGCGGTCGGCACCGGCGGCACGATCTCGGGCTGCGCCCGGTACCTGAAGGAGCGCAAGCCCGACCTGCTCGTCGTCGGGGCCGATCCGGAGGGCTCGATCTACTCGTCCGAGACCATGCACCCGTATCTGGTCGAGGGCATCGGCGAGGACTTCTGGCCCCAGACGTTCGACCCGACGCTCGTCGACGAGTACGTGACCGTGTCCGACCGGGACTCCTTCCTGACGGCCCGGCGGATGGCCCGCGAGGAGGGCATGCTCGTCGGCGGGTCGGCCGGGACGGCGATCCACGCGGCGCTCGAGGTGGCGGGCCGGTTCGGTCGCGACGCGACCGTCGTCACGCTGATCCCCGACGGTGGCCGCGCCTACCTGAGCAAGTTCCTGAACGACAACTACATGCTCGAGTACGGCTTCCTGGAGCGCTCGACGCCGGTGCCCACCGTCGAGCAGGTGGCGCAGGCCAAGCACGGCGCCGAGATGCCGGAGCTGGTCACGATCGGGGCCCACCACAAGGTCGGCGAGGCGATCGAGATCATGCAGCGCTACTCGATCTCGCAGCTCCCGGTCGTGCGGACGCAGCCGCCCGAGTCGCTGGCCGACGTGGTCGGCTCGCTCCAGGACCGCAGCCTGCTCGACCGCGTCTTCAAGAACCCGGACGCGCTTCAGGACAACGTCGCCGAGGCGATGGGGCCGCCGCTCGCGGCCGTCGATGCCGGCGACTCGCTCGACCGCGTGTTCGCCGACCTCACCGCCGGGAGCCCCGCGGTCGTGGTCGTGCGGGACGGCCGGCCGGCGGGGATGCTGAGCCGCTCCGACCTGCTCGAGTACCTGGCCCACCGGCGAAACGGCGCGTGACGCCGCTCTCCGCGGCGGCGCTCCGCCGGCACGTCGTCGCCGCCCAGGGCTACGCCACCCGCGCCCGCCGCGGGAAGGCCGCCGACATCGAGGCGACGGTGGCGCGCCTCTCGTGCGTGCAGCTCGACTCGATCTCGACCGTCGCCCGCAGCCACCGCCTGACCCTGCTCTCGCGCGTCGGCACCTACCCGCCCGGCACGGTCTCGGGGCTCATCCGCAAGGGCCGGTTGTTCGAGTACTGGGCGCACGAGGCGTGCCTGCTGCCGATCGAGCTGTGGCCGCTCATGTGCAGCTTCATGCGCGACCGCTCGCACCCCTGGTGGGGGCCGATCATCGAGCGCGAGCCGGCGCTGGCCGACCACGTGATGGGGGCGATCCGGGAGCGGGGCGCGCTCGGGTCGCGCGACTTCGAGGGCGAGCGCTCGGGCGGCATGTGGAACCTGAAGCCCGCCAAGCGGATGCTGGAGGCGCTGTGGAGCGCGGGCGACCTCGTCATCGCCGGCCGCCAGGGCTTCCAGCGCATGTACGACCTGCCCGAGCGGGTCCTCCCCGACGCCGTCCTGGGCGCGCCCATCCCCGACGAGGACGAGGTGCTGCGGCGGCTCGTCGTGCTCGCCGTGCGCGCACGCGGCGCGCTGACGGAGGCGGGGGTCGTCGAGCACTGGCGCCTGCGTGGCGGGACGGCCCGGATCCGGGAGCACGTCGCCGACGTCATCGCGGCGGGGGAGCTGCGCCGGGCCGAGGTGTCCGACGGCGGCCCGCCGGTGCTGCTCGCCGCCGACGCCGACCCGGGGGCGGCCCGCCCGGCCGGGGCCGTCCTGCTCTCGCCGTTCGACAACCTGCTGTGGGACCGCCCCTTCGCCGAGCGGGTGCTCGGGTTCAAGCACCTGATCGAGGTCTACAAGCCGGCGCCCGAGCGGCGGTACGGCTACTACGTGCTGCCCCTGCTCTCCGGCGACCGCATCGTCGGCCGGGCCGACGTCAAGGCCGATCGCGCGACCGGCACGCTGACCGCCAGGGCGTGGCATCCCGAGGGCCGCTTCCGCAGCACCGAGCCGCTCGAGCGGGCGCTTCGGCGGCTGGCCCGCCAGCTCGGCCTCGAACCCGTGCCCGGGTAGATTGCCGCCATGGACTTTGAGACCCGCGCCATCCACACCGGCCAGGAGCCCGACCCGCGCACGGGCGCCGTGGCCGTCCCGATCTACCAGACGTCGACCTACGCCCAGCAGGCCGTCGGCCAGTACGAGTACGACTACTCGCGCACCCGCAACCCCACCCGCGATGCGCTGGAGGAGTGCCTGGCGTCGCTGGAGGGCGCCGCCCACGGCCTCGCGTTCGCGTCCGGGATGGCGGCCGCGACGACGGTGATGCACCTGGTCGACCCGTCCCGGCGCGTGGTCTCGGTGAACGACGTCTACGGCGGCACCTACCGCCTGTTCTCGAAGGTGTACGAGCCGAAGGGCTACCGCTTCACCTACCTGTCGGCGGAGCAATGCAACACCGAGCTCGCCGACCACCTCGGCGACGACACGGCGCTGGTCTGGCTGGAGACGCCGACGAACCCGCTCCTGAATGTCGTCGACCTGCGCGCCGCGGCCGACGCCGCGCACGCAGCGGGCGCGATCGTGGTCGTGGACAACACGTTCGCATCGCCGTACCTGCAGCGGCCGATCGAGCACGGCGCCGACATCGTCGTCCACTCGACCACGAAGTACCTGGGCGGCCACTCCGACCTGATCGGCGGCTTCGCGGCGACCGACGACGACGCGCTGGCCGACCGGCTGGCCTTCCTGCAGAACTCGCTCGGCGGGGTGCCCGGGCCGCTGGACGCGTGGCTCGTGCTGCGCGGCCTGAAGACCCTCGGCGTGCGGATGCGGGCGCACTGCGAGAACGCCGCCCGCATCGTCGAGTACCTGCAGGGGCACGACCGCGTCGAGCGGGTGCTCTACCCGGGGATCGGCACGCATCCCGGACACGACATCGCCCGCCGCCAGATGGACGGCTTCGGCGGCATGGTCTCGTTCCTGGCGCCGTCCGAGGACGAGGCGGTGGCGCTCGTCGCGCGGACGAGGATCTGGACGCTCGCGGAGAGCCTCGGCGGCGTGGAGAGCCTGATCGAGCATCCCGGGCGCATGACCCACGCATCGACGGCGGACTCGCCGTTCGCGACGCCCGGGACGCTGGTGCGGCTCTCGGTGGGAATCGAGTCGGCGGCCGACCTGATCGCCGACCTCGACCAGGCCCTGGGCTGAATAAACGGGGTCAGACCCCGTTTATTCATGCCCCTTGCGGGAGGTCTCCCGGGATCAGCGAGTAGACATAGGCATCGCCGCGGCGGCCGTCGTCGGCGAGGTCGAGGTGGTCGCGCAGGAGGCCCTCGCGCCGGAAGCTGCAGCGCTCGAGCACGCGCAGCGACGCCCGGTTGCCCGGCTCGACGAGCGCCTCGATCCGCCGCATCCCGGCGTCGGTGATCGCCCACCGCGTGAGCAGGCGCACCGCGGCGGTCGCCAGGCCGCGCCGGCGGGCGCGGTCGAGCACCCAGTAGCCGATGCCGGCCGTGCCCGCCTGGATCTCGAACGCGAGCAGCCCGTCGGGCGGCCCGCCGGCGGGGGCCACGCCCGGCCGGGGGCGGGCGTTCAGCGAGACGCAGCCCAGCGCCCCGCCGGACGGCGCGTCGGCGATCGCGAGCGAGAGGCCGGCGCCATCCGCCTGACGCCGCACCTGCATCTCGATCCACGCGAGCGCGCCGGCCTCGTCGACGCCCTTCCCCTCCGCGGCACACGCCACGTCGCCGCGCTCCCACGAGCGCAGCAGGACCGTGCCGTCGGTCAGTGGCGGATCGGGGTAGGGGAGGGCCGCGGTCAGGCCGCCAGGTCGTCCGCCTGTGCCTGCTCCTCCTCCTCGACGCGGCGGATCTCCGCCTCGACCGCGCGGCGGCTGACGCCGAACATCGACGCGGCGATGAGGACGAGGAGCACGCCGGCGACTGCGGCGGCGACGATGAGGAACGGCTCGGCCATGGGTCTCGCCTGCCCTTCGCCCCCGCCCGGCAAACCCCTTCCGGTACGTTGCGGTTATGCCGCCTCTGGCTGAAACGCCCGCCCCGCGGTTCACGTTGCCGAGCACGACGGGCGGCCCGGTCGCCCTGTCGGAGCTGCTCGCGGACGGGCCGGCGGCCGTCATGTTCGTGACCGACGACTGTCCCACCTGCGAGCTCACCCTGCGCCGCCTGGCCGCCGTCGGAGCCGAGGTGACGGTCGTGTGCGAGGCGTCTCCGGCCGCGGCGTCGCGGCTCGCCGGCCGGACCGGCTTCGCCGGCCGGATGCTGTCCGAGCCGGCGCCGTACGAGACGTCGCGGGCCTACGGCCTCGAGGCGGTGCCGACGACCGTCGCGATCGCGCCCGGCGGGGCGGTGACCGAGACGGTGGTCGGCTGGGACGCCGCCGCGCTCTCCGCCGTCCTCGGCGCCGACCTCGGCTCGCAGCCACCCGCGCGCAAGCCCGGCTGCGCCGCGAAGTCGACCTACGACGTCGCCCAGCTCGCCGCCGAGGCGGCGACCGGCGACGACGATCCAGAGGCGATGTTCGAGCTCGGCTGGACGGACGGCCTCCCGACCATCGCGCCCACGCCCGAGCGCGTCGCCGCGATGCTCGCCGGCCGCGACCCCGCCGAATCGCTCGGCCCGGTCCCGCCGGGCATGGGCGAGGCCACGCTCGAGCGGGCCGCCGCGTGCGCCGTCCTGGCCGGGTGCCGGCCCGAGCACTTCGCCGTCGTCGAGGCGGCCGTGCGCGCGATGCTGGTGCCCGGGTTCAACCTGCACGGGCAGGCGGTGACGACCCAGCCGGCCGGCCAGATCGCCGTCGTGAATGGGCCCGTCAGGCGGGCGGCCGGCCTCAACTCCGGCATGGGCGCCCTCGGCCCCGGCACGCGCGCCAACGCGACGATCGGCCGGGCCCTGCGCCTGGTCGTGGCGCTCACCGGCGAGGGCATGCCGGGCCGGCTCGACCGCTCGACACTCGGCCAGCCGGGCAAGATCGGCACGTGCCTGGCCGAGGACGAGGAGCGCAGCCCGTGGCCGCCGCTCCACGTCGAGCGCGGCCTCGCCGCCGGGCAGTCCGCCGTCACGCTGGTCGCGGGCGACGCCCCGCTCTCGATCTCCGAGCACCGCAGCAGGGCGCCCGAGGATCTGGCGACGGCGCTGGGCTGGGGCGCGGCGACCCTGTGGGCCCCCAACTGGTGGCCGATCGGCGCGGCGACCCTCTTCGTCATCTGCCCCGAGCACGCCGACACGCTCGCGGCGGGCGGGTGGAGCAAGGACGACGTCCGCCATGCGATCTGGGAGGCGGTGCAGCGGCCGGCCGGAGAGCTCCGCCACGGCGAGTTCACGGCCCGGGTCGCGAGTGCGCCGGACGCCGAGCTCGTGCCCAAGTGGGACTCGCCCGGCGAAATCCTGCTCGTGGTCGCCGGCGGCGAGGCCGGCCGCTTCTCGGCGGTCTTCGGCCCGTGCGTCGGCATGGACTGGACACCCGTCACCCAGGAGGTGCGATGCGATACGTGAGCCCCTACGACCCCGCCGCCCGCACGCCCGTCCCGCCCGCGCCGCGGCCGGACGCGCTGGCCGGGCGGACGGTTGCCCTGCTCGACATCTCGAAGAACCGCGGGGCGGAGTTCCTCGACCGGGTCGAGCGGGACCTCCGCGAGCGCGGCGCCGAGGTTGAGCGATTCGCCAAGCCGCTGTTCTCGCGCCCGGCGGCCGGCGAGCTGATCGAGCGGATCGCCGCGCGCGCCGACCTCGCCGTCGAGGGCCTCGCCGATTGAGGCTCGTGCGTGTCGTGCAGTGTGCACGACCTGGTGCGGCTGGAGCGGCTCGGCGTCGCCACCGCCGGCGTGGGCACGGAGCCGTTCGCCGACGAGGCGCTCGAGCAGGCGGCGCTGCTCGGCATGCCCGGCTACCGGATGGTGTGGGTCCCCCACCCGGTGCAGCTCCTGACCGCCGATGACCTGGACGCCCGTGCGGATGCCGCGATGGGGCCGATCCTGGGGCGGTTGCTGGCAGATAGTTCGACTGCTAATATTTCGTGATCGAATGAATATGCCGACCTCGCTTCCCGCCGATCACGAGTCCACCCGCCACGCCGTGCTGCGCGACGTGCGCCGCGTGACCCGGCTGGCGCAGGCCCACGGCGACCGCATCGCCCGCCGTCACGGCATGACGATCGGGCAGTGGGAGCTGCTGCGGCGCCTGCGCTGCTGCTCCGGTCCGGCCGACCAGCGCGAGCTGTGCTGCGCCTTCGGCGTAACGCCGCCGACCCTGACGGCGCTGATCGACTCGGCCGAGGAGCGGGGCTGGATCCGCCGCATCCCGCACCCCGACGACCGCCGCCGCCGCCGGATCGAGCTGACGGACGCCGGCGCCGAGGCGATCGCGGCCCTGCCGCACCTGGGGCGCGAGGTCGACGATGCGATGACGGAGGGCTTCTCCGAGCGGGAGCTCGACCGGATGGCGGCGCTCCTGCGGCGGGCGGCCGAGAACCTGCGCGAGGCGGCTCCGTGAGCGGGGGCAACGGCCGGCGGATCATCCGGCTCTTCCGCCCGTACCGGCTCCGGCTCTCCTGGCTCCTGACGATGATCCTGTTCTCGGCGGCGCTCGGCGTCGTGCCGCCGTTCCTGCTCCGCGACCTGCTGAACAACGTGCTGACGCGCGGGCCGTCGCTCGACACCGACCGGCTCGCGCTCCTGGTCGCCGGCATGGTGGCGATCCCGATCATCACCCAGGCGATCGGGGTCGCCCAGACCTGGCAGTCGAACCTGGTCGGCCAGCAGGTCATGCACGACCTGCGCGCCGCCGTCTACCGCCACCTGCAGCGGCTGTCGCTGGCCTTCTTCACGCGTACGCGCACGGGTGAGGTGCAGTCGCGGATCGCGAACGACATCGGCGGAGTGCAGACCGTCGTCACGACGACCGCGACCTCGGTGGTCTCGAACGTGACCACCGTCGTGACCACGTCGATCGCCATGGTCCTGCTCGACTGGCGGCTCGCGGTCGCCGCGTTCGCGCTGCTGCCGGTGTTCGTGCTCATGACCCGCCGCATCGGCCAGAAGCGGCGCGCGCTCACCTCGACGATGCAGGGCACGCTCGCCGACATCTCGACCCTCGTCGAGGAGTCGCTGTCGGTGTCGGGCGTCCTGCTCGCGAAGACGATGGGCCAGACCGACGAGCTCACCGACCGCTTCGTCGCCGAGAGCCGGCTCCTGGCCGACCTCGAGCAGCGCTCGCGCATGGCCGGCCGGTGGGTGATGGGGTCGATCCAGGCCACGTTCGCCGTCATGCCCGCGCTGATGTACGGCGTCGCCGGCTACCTGCTCTCGACCGGCGGGCCGACGATCTCGATCGGCACCTTGGTCGCCTTCACCACGCTCCAGACGCGGCTCTTCTTCCCGGTGTCGTCGCTCCTTTCCGTGCAGACGGACGTCCAGTCGTCGCTCGCCCTCTTCGATCGCGTGTTCGAGTACCTCGACCTGCCGGTCGACATCGACGAGCGGCCCGATGCAATCGCGCTCGACCGCGCCGACGTGCGGGGACGGGTCGAGTTCGACGACGTCAGCTTCGGCTACGACCCGGACGCTGCCCCCATCCTCGAGGGCATCTCCTTCGTCGCCGAGCCCGGCAGCAAGATCGCCGTGGTGGGCGAGACCGGCTCGGGCAAGACCACGCTCGGCTACCTGGTGGCGCGCCTGTACGACGTCGGCTCGGGCGCTGTGCGGATCGAGGGCACCGACGTGCGCGACCTGACGTTCGATTCCCTGCGCAGCATCGTCGGCGTGGTCTCGCAGGAGACCTACCTGTTCCACGGCACGGTGCGCGAGAACCTGGCCTTCGCGCGTCCCGGCGCGACCGGCGCCGAGATCGAGGCGGCGGCCCGCGCCGCCCAGATCGACGACCACCTGCGCTCGCTGCCCGAGGGCTACGACACGGTCGTCGGCGAGCGCGGCTACCGCTTCTCCGGCGGCGAGAAGCAGCGGCTCGCGATCGCCCGCGCGGTGCTGCGCGACCCGGCCGTGCTCGTGCTCGACGAGGCCACGAGCTCGCTCGACGTCGAGACCGAGCGGCTGGTGCAGGACGCCCTCGACGACCTCAGCCAGGGCCGCACGAGCATCGTCATCGCCCATCGGCTGTCGACGGTGCGCGACGCCGACCTGATCCTCGTGCTCGACCACGGCCGCATCGTCGAGCGGGGCACCCACACCGACCTGGTGGCGCTCGGCGGCCGCTACGCGGCGCTGGTCGAGCGCGACGCCGTCGTCGCGTAGCGCGGTCGCGACGCGGGGCTCAGCATGAGCGCCGAGGCGAGGGCACCGAGGACCACGCACCCGCCCCAGAGCGCGTCCGGGCTGGCCGAGTAGAGCGCCGTCCCGGCCACCGGGCCGACGATCAGGGCGAGGCTGAACGACATCCCGAACGCGCCGGCGTAGCGGCCGCGCATGTGCGGCGGCGAGATGTCGGCGACGTACGCCGACGACACCGGCGCGGCGGTGATCTCGCCCAGCGTCCACACGACCACCGTCGCCGCGAGGGCGGGCGCGGACGTCGCGAGCGCGGTGATGCCGAAGCCGATCCCCGTGAGCAGCACGCCGGTGGCGATCACCCGCCGGGGCGGCAGCCGCCGGGTGAAGGTGGTGAGCGGCAGTTCGAGCAGGATCACGACCAGGCCGTTCAGGGAGATCAGGAGGCCGTAGACGGCCGTCGAGTACCCGTCGGCGGTCACCTGGAGCGGCAGGGTGGCGTCCTGCTGGAAGTAGATCACGCCGATGATCAGGGTGGTCGCGAGCAGGGCCAGGAAGGCCCGGTCGGCCAGGATCGTGCGCACCGCGCCGACGGAGCCCGGCGGCGCCTCGTGGTGCGTCTCGGGCCGGGCCGGGAGCAGCGTGATCGCGAGCGTCCCGAAGACGGCCGAGGTGGCCGCGTCACCGACGAACACGCCCAGGAACGAGCGCTCCGCGATGAGCCCGGCGACGGCCGGCCCGGCGGCGAAGCCGAGGTTGATCGCGAGCCGGTAGGCGGCGAACGCGGTCACCCGCCGGCCCGGCGGCACCAGGTCGGCCAGGAGCGCGCTCGACGCCGGGCGGTACGACTCCGCCGCCAGTCCCGCGGCGGCCGTGAGCGGGACGATCGCCGCCAGGCTGCCGGCCTGGGACAGCGCCAGCATCACGACGGCCGACGAGTACATCGAGAGCGCGATGGTCGCTCGCCGGCCCAGGTGATCGGCGAGGACGCCTCCGGCCGCCGCGGCCGAGGCGCCGCCGATGCCGTACGCGGACAGGGTGAGCCCGGCCTGTGCGGCGGTGTAACCGCGGTGGTGGGTGAGGTAGAGCACGAGAAAGGGGAGCACGAAGCTCCCGAACCGGTTCACGAACGACCCGGCGAGCAGGAACCACACCGGCTGCGGGAGCGCCCGCAGGTCCGCGCGGACGCTCGTGGTGCCCGGATCCGTCACGGTTGCGATGCTATTGCAGTGCCCGTCCTCCACCGCTACGGCCCCGACTCCAGCCAGGTCGCCGACCTGCACCTGCCGGAGGGCCCCGGCCCCTGGCCGGTCGCCGTCGTGCTCCACGGGGGGTTCTGGCGGGAGCGCTACGACCGCTCGCTGATGGACGCGCTGTGCGCCGACCTGGCCGGGCGCGGCTGGGCGGCCTGGAACCTCGAGTACCGCCGGGTCGGCGGGCGGGGCGGCTGGCCGGCCACGTTCGACGACGTGTCGGCCGGGATCGATTTCCTGGGCAATTTGCGCGGCGCCGGTGCGCCAATTGACGTCCGGCGCGTCGCGACGATCGGCCACTCCGCCGGCGGCCACCTCGCGCTCTGGGCGGCGACCCGCGAGCGCCCAGGCGTGCGCGTGATCGCCGCCGTCGGGCAGGCGGCCGTGGGCGACCTCGCCCGCGCGTCGCGGCTCGGCCTGTCGAACGGGGCGGCGGACGAGCTCATGGGCGGGTCGCCGGCCCGGGTGCCGGAGCGCTACGCGGCCGGGTCTCCGCGCGAGCGGCTGCCCCTGGGCGTTCCGGTGCTCCTCGTCCACGGCGGCCGCGACGACACCGTCCCGGTCGAGCTCAGCCGCGAGCTGCACGCCGCGGCGCTCGCTGCCGGCGACCGGTGCGAGCTGGTCGTGCTCGGGGACGACGGCCACTACGAGCACATCGATCCGGCGACGGCGGCGTGGGGTACGGTGATCCGGTGGACGGCGGCCCTCTGACCCGCGCGCACGCGGCCGAGCTCGACCGGGCCGATCCGCTCGGCGGGTATCGCGAGCGGTTCGAGCTCGGCGACGGCGACCGCATCTACGTCGACGGCAATTCGCTCGGGCGGCTCTCGCGCGACGCCCGCGCGGCGCTCGAGGCGATCGTCGACGACTGGGGCACCCGCCTTGTCACGGGCTGGCACGACTGGGTCGACCTGGCCGGCCGCACGGGCGATGCGCTCGGCGCGGCCGCCCTCGGGGCCGCCCCCGGCCAGGCCCTGGCCTGCGACTCGACGACGGTGAACCTCTACAAGCTGGCGGGCGCCGTCCTGGCCGTTCGGGAGGGCGCGATCGTCGTCCCCGCCGACGACTTCCCGACCGACCGCTACGTGCTCGAGGGGCTCGCCGCCGCGCACGGGCGTGAGCTGCGGCTGCTGCCCGGCGACCCCGTGGCCCCGCCGGACGTGGCCGCCGTCTCCGCCGCGGCGGAGGGCGCGGCCCTCGTCGTCCTGTCGCACGTGAACTACCGCTCGGGCGCGCTCGCGGACATGGCCGCGATCACGCCGGCGGTCCAGGCTGCGGGCGCGCTCGTCCTGTGGGACCTGTGCCACTCGGCGGGCGCCGTCGACGTCAATCTCGACGCGGCCGGAGCCGACCTGGCCGTGGGCTGTACCTACAAGTATCTGAACGCGGGGCCGGGCTCGCCCGCGTTTCTGTACGTGGCCGACCGGCACCAGGACGCGCTGCGCTCGCCGATCCAGGGCTGGTTCTCGCAGGCCGACCAGTTCGCAATGGGGCCGCGGTACGCGCCGGTCGCCGGCGTCGGCCGGTTCCTGGCCGGCACGCCGCCGGTGATCGGCCTCGCCGCGGTCATGGCGGGCGCGGAGATGCTCGCCGAGGCGGGGATCGAGGCCGTCCGCCGCAAGGCCGCCGCGCTGACGACCCTCGCGGTCGACCTGCACGACGCCCGGCTCGCCGGACTCGGGTTCTCGCTCGGCTCGCCGCGCGCCGCGGCCGAGCGGGGCGCGCACGTGTCGCTGCGGCATCCCGACGCGTGGCGCGTATGCCGGGCGCTGATCGAGCACGCGAACGTGATCCCGGACTTCCGGGGCCCCGACAGCATCCGCTTCGGCCTGCCGCCGCTGTACACCCGCTTCACCGACCTGTGGGATGCCGTCGACCGGCTGGCGCGGCTGGTCGAGGAGGGCGTGCACGAGCGCTTGCCCGCCGAGGCCGCCCGCGTCACCTGACGATTCGGCCGTGGCCGAACCGTCCCGGGTCTAGGGTGCGTCCATGCCCGGAGACGCAGACATCGCCGCCGTGGGGGCGCTCCTCGGGGACCGCGCGCGGACGCGGATCCTCGCCGCCCTGGGCGACGGCCGGGCGCTCGCTGCAAGCGTGCTCGCGGTCGAGGCGGGAGTCGCCGCCTCGACCGCCAGCGAGCACCTCGCAAAGCTCGTCGACGGCGGCCTGCTCGCCTGCGAGCGGCACGGCCGCCATCGCTACTACCGCCTGGCCGGGCCGGACGTCGCCCGGATGCTCGAGGCGATGGCGCGGCTGGCGCCGCCGGCCCCCGTCACGTCGCTGCGCGAGGGGACGAAGGCGCACGCGCTGCGCGTCGCCCGCAGCTGCTACGACCACCTTGCCGGCCAGGTCGGCACCGGCCTGATGGCGGCGATGATCGACGGCGGGCTGATCGAGGGCGGCGACGGCGTCTACCGCCCCCGGGCCGCTCGCCGCGACCCGCTCTCCGCTGCCGGACGCGACGTGGACTACGTGCTCACCGACCGCGGCGCGGTCGTCCTGTCCGGGCTCGGCGTCGACCTCGACGGCGCCGCCTCCGCGCGGCGGCCGTTCGTGCGCTACTGCGTCGACTGGAGCGAGCAGCGCCACCACCTGGCCGGCGCGCTCGGCGCCGCCGTCCACGGCCGGTTCGTGGAGCTCGGCTGGATCCGCGCCCAGCCCCGGGGCCGGGCGGTCTGGCTGACCCTGGAAGGTGCCCGCGGCCTCGAGCGCACGTTCGGGCTCGTGGCCGAGCCCGCGTGGGTGCACCGCCCGGCGCGCGTCGCGTAGCCCTTTACCGGAGGCCGTCCGGGGTGGTAGAACCGGGGTATGGCGGACGACGCGAAGGAGCTCGTCGCGCAGGCCGAGCGCGAGGCGGAGAGCGGGAACTACCAGGCCGCGGTGAAGGCGCTCGAGCGCGCGTACGTGCCGGTGCAGAAGGCCCGCGACCTCGAGACGACCAACCGCGCACTCGAGCTCGCGCGGCGGCTGGCCGCGAACGAGGAGCTCGAGGCGCGCCAGCGGCGCAAGGCGCGGGGGATGATCGAGTGGTATGCGGTCGTCGTGCGGGGGCACGCGCAGAGCGTCGCGCGCGCCGAGCGGGTCTCGGCCGTCCGCGCGCACCCGCCGTCGCTCGCGTGGATCGACGGCCTGGTCGTCATGCTCAGCCTGTTCGTCGTGCTCGTCCTGATCGGGGGTGTCCTGGTCGCCCTCTCGGCGGGCACCACGAACGAGCGCATCGCGGGGATCGGCGGCGCGGCCTTCTGGACGACGATGCTCCTCGCCCTCATCGCCGTCCTGCGCCTGCTCCAGGCGATCGAGCGCAACACCGCTCCCGTCGCCGCGCCGCCCCCGGAGCCGGATTAGGCGGCGTCGGCGAGGTCGCGCACGAGCCGCTCGATGACCTCGGCCGGCGCGGGCTTGCTGAAGAGGTAGCCCTGGCCCAGCGGGCAGCCGTGCGCGAGCAGGAACGCGCGCTGCTCCTCGGTCTCGATGCCCTCGGCGACCGGCTGCAGGCCGATGGCCTCGGCCATCCGGATCATCGCCGAGACGAGCCCCACGACGTTGTCCTGTGACAGGTCCGCGACGAACGAGCGGTCGATCTTGAGCGTCGTCGCCGGCATCTGCGTCAGGCGGCTGAGCGAGGAATAGCCGGTGCCGAAGTCGTCGATGGCGAGGCGCAGGCCGCGTCCGTGGATCTCGGCCAGCACCGGCTCGTTGCGGTGCGGCGCGTTCATGAAGGCCGACTCCGTGATCTCGATCATCATCCGGTCCAGCGGCAGGCCGTAGGACTCGATGGTCTCGACCACCTCGCCCATCGCGGCGGGCTCCCAGAAGGTCGGCGGCAGGTTCACGGACACGTACAGGTCGATCCCGGCGTCGCGCCAGGCCCGGTTCTGGCGGCAGGCCTCGGCGATCACCCACCTGGAGAGCGGCCCGATCAGCCCGGTGCGCTCCGCCAGCGGGATGAAGTCGCCCGGCATGACGAGGCGGATCCCGTCCTGCCAGCGCACGAGCGCCTCGACGCCGACGATCGCCCGGCTCTCGAGATCGACCAGCGGCTGGTAGTGGAGCACGAGCCGCCCGTCCTCGATGGCCCGCCGCAGCCGCCCGGTCATCGCCAGCTGCTCGAGGGCGTCGGCGGACGGGTGCGTGTAGCGGCTCTGGCCGTCGCGGCCGGCGGCCTTGGCCTGGAACAGCGCCGTGTCGGCGTACTTCAGCAGGGTGGCGGGATCGGCCGCGTCCTCCGGGTAGAGGCTGATGCCGACGCTGGCAGGGCAGTAGATCTCGGTGCCGTCGATCTCGGCCGGCGCCCGCAGCGCCGCCCGCACCCGCTCGGCCATCGCGTCGGCGGCGAGCCCGGTGCCGCTGCCGCCGCGGCCGGGATCGAGGTCGGCCAGCAGCACGGCGAACTCGTCGCCGCCGAGCCGCGAGACGGCGCCCGCGTCGTCGACGGCCTCGGCGAGCCGGCGCGCGGCATCGACCACGAGCGCGTCCCCCGCGGCGTGGCCGAAGCTGTCGTTCACCAGCTTGAAGTCGTCCAGGTCGACCAGCAGCACCGCCGCGCCGCGGCCCGCGGCCTCGGCCCGGCCGACGGCCTCGCGCACCCGCTGCTGGAACATGGCCCAGTTGGGCAGCCCCGTGAGCGGGTCGTGCTCGGCGACGTGGGCCAGCTCCTCCTCGACCTGCCGGTGGGCGGTCATGTCGAGCAGGTAGCCCTGGCGGCAGGGCCGCCCGGCGCCCCCGTCCTGCACCACGGCCGACTCGTCGAGCACCCAGACGATGCTGCCGTCGGGGCGCTCGATCCGGTACTCCGTCGAGAGGTGCGAGCCGGCGGCGGTCGCCGCGGCCAGCTCGGCCAGGACGCGCTCGCGGTCGTCGGAGTGGACGATCTTCGCGAGCAGCCCGGGGTCGGCCGCCCACTCCTCGGCGGAGCGCCCGGTGATGGTCTCGGTGGCGGGGCTGCGGTAGAGCGCGGTGCCGGCGTCGTCGAGGTCGTTCACGTAGATCGCGAGCGGCAGCTGCTCGACCAGCGTGCGGTACCGGTTCTCGGCCGCGCGCAGCCGCGCCTCGGAGTCGACCAGCGCCTGCTCCGCGGTCTTGCGGTCGGTGATGTCGTGGATCACGCCCTGGATCTCCATCGGCGCGCCGCTCGCGTCGCGGACGATCACCGCGCGGTCGTGGAACCAGCGCTCGTTCCCGTCGGCGTCCAGGAGGCGGTACTCGTCCCAGTACGGCGTCCCGGACGTGACCGCCTGCCGGTACAGCTCGAAGGCGCGCTCGCGGTCGTCGGGATGCACCCGCCCGGTCCAGCCGTCGGTGCCGTCGTACCACTGCTCGACGGCGACGCCGGAGAGGGCCTCGAGCTGCGGGCTGACGTAGATCGGCTCGCCCGATCCGACGCGGTCGACGTAGGTGATGGCGGGCATCTGCTCGACCAGCGCCCGGAAGCGGCGCAGCTCGTCCTGGATGGCGCGATGGTGCTCGGCGTTGTGAACCGCCTCGCCGACCAGGCCGCCCAGCGCGCGCCAGAACTGCATCCCGCCGGACGCCAGGTCGGAGGCCGAGGCGCCCGCGATCTCGATCAGCCCAGCGACCTGGTCGTCGCACGCGAGCGGCACGAGGAAGTCCGACCCGATCTGCTGCGGGCGGCCGCTCGCGAGCACGTCGCGCGAAGCCGGGTCGAGAGGCCGGGTCTCGGCGGGCCGTCCCAGCCGGCGCAGGCCGTCGCACCCGTCGAGCAGCCAGACGCGCGCCTCCCCGCCGATCAGCTCGGGGACGTGCGCGTCGAATCGTCGTGCGACCTCTTCCGGGTCGAGGGTCGAGAGCAGCGCGCGGGCGAGTGCGAAAAGCGCGTGTTGACGGGCGGGGGACGCCATCGCCCGGTCATCGGCCGCGGAGCGGCCTGATTAAGCCGGATCAGGCCTCGCGGTCGGCCCGGTCGAACTCGAGCACGAGCGGCCGGCCCGGCGTGGGATACCACTCGGTCGCGCGGCACATCGGGCACGTCGGCAGCTGCCGCCGGACGCTGATGCCGTACCCGCACCCGCCGCAGTGGAATTCACCCCGCGCGGCCGCGCCGGCGGCGAAGCCGGATCGCGCCGACGCCGAATCGACGATGGCAATGCCCATGGAAACCCCCCGTGAACGACCCCCGGATCGCGAGCGCGACCCGCTTTCGGCTCACCGTAGTCGCGCCCCAGGCCGCGCGCCTACCCCACGCGGGGGTTTCGCGGCTACTTCTTCGCGGGCTCGTAATAGGGGTTCGTGCCGGAGGCGTGGTCGGTCACGTCGATGACGCGGGTGATGACCGGCACCGCCTCCCGGAGCGCGACCTCGATGCCCTGGCGGAGCGTGACCGACACCATCCCGCAGCCGACGCAGCCGCCGCCCAGGCGCAGGTAGGCGGTGTCGTCCTCGACGCCGACGAGCTCGGCGCTGCCGCCGTGGGCGGCGATTGCGGGGTTGATCTGCTGCTCGAGCACGCGGATCAGCTCCTGGGCGACGTCGCCGCTCAGATCGGCGGTCGCGGGGAAGCCGATGGACGGGGCGCGGTTGTGGATGACGAGGCCGCCGTTGGCGAGGTCGCCCTGGCGGTCGAGCGTCGCGCCGCGCAGGAGGTCGACGCTCCCCGCCGGGATGACGATCGAGATCCGGCCCAGGTCGGTCACGTGGGCGTCCGCGGGCGCGTCCTCGAGCGGCTGCAGCGAGAGGTCGTAGGCGTACTCGCCGCCGCTGACGCCGGCCACCTCGACCCACAGCGCGAAGCGCTCCGGCTCGGTCTCGCGGGCGCGCACCATCACGGCCTTCTCGACCGCCGCGTCGGTCACGGTCATCACGGTTTCCACCCACGTAGGGTACCGGCCGTGCCCCGTGTGCTCCTCCTCCTGCCCACCGCGACCTACCGGGCCGAGGACTTCCTCGCGGCCGCCGGCGCGGTCGGCGCCGAGGTGGTCGTCGCGTCGGAGCGGCGCCAGGCGCTGCGCGGCGCGATGGGCGACCGGGCCCTGCGCGTCGACCTGCGCCGGCCGGAGCGGGCGGCGGACGCCGTGGTCGAGCTGGCGGGTCGGATCGGCCTCGACGCGGTGGTGGCGGTCGACGACGGCGGGGTCGCGACCGCGGCGCTGGCCGGCCAGCGGCTCGGCCTGCCGCACAACCCGCCGGCGGCGGTGGCGGCGACCCGCGACAAGGCGGCGATGCGGCGGGCCTTCCGCGACGCCGGCATCCCCCAGCCGGGGTTCCGCGTGCTGCGGCCCGGCGACGACGCCGGGGCTGCCGACTTCCCGGCCGTGCTGAAGCCGGTGGCGCTCTCCGCCAGCAGAGGGGTCATCCGCGCCGACGACCCGGCGGCTGCGCGGGCGGCGGAGGCCCGCATCCGCGCGATCCTGGCGGAGGCGGGCGAGGACCCCGACGGCCCGATCCTGGCCGAGACGTACGCACCGGGCGCCGAGGTGGCGGTCGAGGCGCTCCTGCGGGGGGGCGAGCTCGAGGTGCTGGCCGTCTTCGACAAGCCCGATCCGCTGGAGGGGCCGTTCTTCGAGGAGACGATCTACGTGACGCCGTCGCGCCTCCCGCGCGAGCGGCTGCGGCGGGTCGAGGAGACGGCGGGCGCCGCGGCAGCCGCGCTCGGCCTGCGCGAGGGCCCCGTGCACGCGGAGCTGCGGGTCGACGGCGACTCCGTCCGGATGCTCGAGCTGGCGGCCCGCTCCATCGGCGGCCTGTGCTCGCGGGCGTTGCGGTTCGGGGCCGGGATCAGCCTGGAGGAGGTCATCCTGCGGCACGCGCTCGGCCTCCCGCTGGGCGAGCACGCGCGCGAACGGGCCGCCTCCGGCGTCATGATGCTCCCGATCCGGCGGGCGGGCACCCTGCGGGAGGTGCGCGGACTCGGCGCGGCCCGCGCCGTGCCCGGCGTCTCGGACGTGCGGATCACGATCGCGCCCGGCCGTCCGGTCGTCCCGCTGCCCGAGGGCGACCGCTATCTCGGCTTCGCGTTCGCGCGTGGCGAGACGCCGGCGGAGGTCGAGGCGGCGCTGCGCGCGGCGGATGCCGCCCTCGACGTCGTGCTCGACTGAGTATTCTCCCCGCCGCCCATGCCCGCCCTCTCGCCCGACATCATCCGCCGGCAGGCCGCCGTCGGCGCGGCGGCGCTCTCGCCGGACGGCGAGACCGTCGTCTATGCCCGCCGCACGGTCGCGGGCGACCGCTACCAGAGCGATCTCTGGCTCGTCCCCTACCGGGGTGGCCGGCCGCGGCCGCTGACGACCGGCGCCTGGAGCGACTCGGCGCCCGCCTGGTCGCCCGACGGCGAGTCGATCGCGTTCACGAGCGACCGCGGTGGCGAGGGTGCCCAGGCGGCCCTCTACCTGATCCGCCCCGATGGCGGCGAGGCCCAGCGCGTGTGCGCGGCGCGGCATGGCGGCGTCGGTACGCCCGCCTGGTCACCGGACGGCCGCCGGGTCGCCTTCACCGCCGAGGCGGGCCCGCCCCGCTTCTGGACCGGCGATCCGAAGCGGCGCACCGCGCGCGTCATCCGCACCGTCGACTGGCGCAGCGACGACGGCGAGCGCGAGTACCGCACCCACCTCTTCGTCGTCGCCGCCCGTCCGGGGGCGCGGCCCGTGCAGGTGACGAAGGGCGACTTCGACGTCGCCGACCCGGCCTGGCATCCCGACGGCCGCCGGATCGCGTTCGCCGCCCGGATGGGGCCCGATGCCGACCTCGATCCGAAGCCACGTATCTACTCCGTGCGGGCCGTCGCCGGCAAGAAGCCGAAGGAGCTCGTCGCGCTGGAGGGCATCGCCCGCCTGCCGGCCTGGTCTCCCGACGGCCGCACGCTCGCGTTCCTCGGGACGGACGTGAGCGGTGCGCCCGACCACGCCGAGATCGAGCTCTTCGTCTGGGACGGCGGCGAGCCGCGCAGCCTGACCGGCGCGCTCGACCTGCCGGTGACGATCGCCTGGGGGTCTGACCTGCACGACTGGATGGGGCCCGAGATGCCGGCGCCGATCTGGGACGGCGCGGCGCTGGTGGTGCCGATCAACCGTCGCGGCCGCGACGAGCTCTGGCGCGTCCCGCTCGACGGCGACCCGGCGCCGATCACCTCCGGCGAGACGACCCTCTCTGCCGTGGCCGTCGCGGGCGGGCGCGTCGTTGCGACGCTGACGGACGACGCCTTCCCACCCGAGGTGTGCGCGGTCGAGGACGGGCGGGCGCGGCGGCTCACGCGCCACGGCGGGACGTGGCTGCGGCGGCACCAGGCGCCCTCGGTGCGCGAGGTGGATGCCGACGGCGTGCCGGCGTTCCTGTTCGAGCCGTCGGGCGCGAACGGGCGCTCGGCGCTCGTCCTCACGCCGCACGGCGGTCCCTACGGGGCGCACGCCCCCACGCCCGAGCTGGACACCTGGGCGCTCGTCTCGCGCGGCTACCGCGTGCTCGCCCCGAACATCCGCGGCTCGTGCGGCTACGGCCGCGACTGGGTGGAGGCGATCCAGGGCAAGTGGGGCGGGCCGGACGCAGAGGACTTGATGACCACGGTGGAATGGGCAGTGCGGCGCCGGCTGGCAGACCCGAAGCGGATCGCGGTCATGGGGCTGTCCTACGGCGGCTGGGCGGCGAACTGGCTCGCCGGCACGAGCAACCGCTTCGCCTGCGTCATCTCCGAGAACGGCGTCGCCAGCATGGTGGCCGCGCACGCGGTCTCGGCCATCGGGCCGTCGTACGACCGCGACATCGGCTACGGGCCGATCCACGAGCACCAGGAGGCGCTGGCGGCGTCGTCGCCGATCCGCCACGTGGAACGGATGACGGCGCCGATGCTGATGCTCCAGGGCGAGGCCGACCGGGTCTGCCCGCTCGACGACAACTGGCAGCTCTTCGTCGCGCTGCGCGAGCTCGGCCGCGACGTCGAGATGGTGCTCTACCCCGACGAGCACCACGTGATGATGGCGACGGCCCGGCCCGACCGCCGCATCGACCGCCTGGAGCGCGTGATCGCCTTCCTGGCGAAGCACTGCCCCCCGTGAAATACGCCGGGGCCAGGCCCCTGGTGTTCAGCGCACCAGCAGCGAGGCGCCGATCGCGCCGCCCAGGTCGCCGAGCTGGGCGATGTGCACGGCCGGCGGGCGGTCGTCGACGAAGAGATGCGGGCCCATCTGCTGCTCGATCCGCGCGACGTAGGGCTCGCCCAGGCGGGTGCCGAGGCCGCCGCCGATCACGACAGCCTCGACGTCCAGCAGGTTCACGGCCGAGGCGATGCCCGTGCCGAGGGCGGCGAGCGCGCGGTCGATCAGGTCGGTGGCCAGCTCGTCGTGGTGCTCGAGCGCCTCGGCCCACACGCCGCTCGTGAGCGCCGTCCGGCCCTTCCGCTCCATGATCTTGAAGAGGTGCGTCTTCTCGCCTTGCTTCACGCGCCGCCGGGCCTCGAGCTCCATCGCCCGCCGGCCCGAGTAGGCCTCCATGCAGCCCTCGCGGCCGCACGTGCACTTCGCCCCCTTGCGGCGGACGACCATGTGGCCGATCTCGCCCGCGGCACCGCGTCCGCGCCACGGCTCGCCGTTCAGGATGATGCCGCCGCCGACGCCGGTGCCCCAGAACACGCCCAGGAGCGAGCGGTACTGCTTCCCGGCTCCGAGCTCGAACTCGGCCGCGGTCGCGACGCGCACGTCGTTGCCCAGGCCGATTCTGGTCCCGAGGTCCTTCGCCAGGATGTCGCCGACCTCGATCGTCCGGTTCCAGTCGGGCACCACGTTGTAGGCGTTCGTGATCGTGCCCGCGTCCGGGTTGACCTCGCCGGGCGAGCCGATCCCGACGCCGGCGAGCGCCGAGGTCTCGACCTTCGCCTCCTGCGCGGCCGTCCGCACCGCCCCGGCCATCGCTGCCATCACGCCGTCCGGCCCGCCGTCCTTCGGCGTCGGCAGCCGGGCCTGGCCGCGCACGTCGTTGCCGTCGCCGACCACGACGGCCTGGATCTTCGTGCCGCCGAGATCGATACCGCCCCGAAGTCCCATCCGCCGTACTATCGCGCATCCCGCGCCGCCCGTGCGGGTGCTCTATACGATTGCGCGATGACCACGGCCGCCGAAGTCGTCCGCGCGTTCGACGACCACGACCTGCACCTCGTCCGCTTCCTCTACTGCGACAACGGCGGCACCATCCGGGGCAAGGCGTCGAGCCGCCACGGGCTCGGCGGCCGGATCGAGAGCGGCATCGGCCTGACGGTCGCCATGCAGGCGATGAACAGCCTCGACCAGCTCCAGCCCGTGCCCGACATGGGCCCGGTCGGGGAGGTGCGGCTCGTGCCCGACCCGGCCACGTTCCGGGTGCTCCCGTACGCGCCCCACCTGGGGGCGATGTTCGTCGACATGATCGGCCTGGACGGGAAGCCGGCGCCGGTGTGCCAGCGCTCGTTCCTGAAGCGCATGTGCGACCGGCTGGCCGAGCGGGGCCTGCGCATCGAGATCTCGTTCGAGAACGAGTTCTCGCTCGCCCACGCCGTGGAGGGCGGCTACGAGCCGGTCGACTCGAGCCTGTGCTTCTCGACGATCGGGATGACGGCGGCACAGGACGTGATCGACGACCTCGTGACCGCGCTCGAGGCGCAGTCGATCGTGCTCGAGCAGTACTACGCCGAGCTCGGCCACGGCCAGCACGAGATCTCGACCGGCCATGCCCCGGCGGTGACGGCCGTCGACCAGCAGATCTTCACCCGCGAGACCATCCGCGCCGTCGCGACCGCACACGGCCTGGTCGCGTCGCTCGCGCCGAAGCCGTGGCCGCAGAACGCGGGCAACGGCTGCCACATCCACTTCTCCCTGTGGGAGGGCGACCACAACCGGTTCCACGATCCGGACGGGCCCGGCGCGCTGTCCGGCGAGGCGCGCTCGTTCATCGCCGGCCTGCTCGAGCACCTGCCGGGGCTGTGCGGACTGACCGCGCCGAGCTTCAACTCCTACCACCGGATCATCCCCCACTACTGGGCCGGGGCCTTCACGTGCTGGGGCCTCGACAACCGCGAGGCGCCCGTGCGGGTGCCGTCCCTCTATGCCGGCCGCGAGGAGGCGTCGACGAACGCCGAGCTGAAGGCGGCCGACGCGAGCTGCAACCCCTACCTCGCCGTCGGCGGCCTGATCGCCGCCGGCCTGGACGGGCTGGAGCGCGGCCTCGAGCCGCCCGACCCGGTGCAGGTCGACCCGGGCACCCTGCCCCAGGCCGAGCGCGAGGCGAAGGGGATCCGGCCGCTGCCGGCGAGCCAGCGCGAGGCGCTCGACGCCCTGGCGGCGGACGACGTGCTCACCGGGGCGCTGGGCGGCGTCCTGGCCGGCTCCTACCTCGCGGTGCGGCGGTCGGAGTGGGAGGCCTACTCTTCGGCCGACAAGGCGTTCGAGCAGCAGGGGCACTTCGAGAAGTACTGACCCGGAGGCGGGATGGCGGCGACGATGACGAGGCGCGCGCTGGTGGGCGGCGGCGCCGTGGCGGTCGTGGGCGCCGGCGCCGTCGCATCGGGCGCGGTCCCCGGCCGGACATGGCTGCACCAGGAGCTGCGCGACCGCTACCACGAGTGGTTCGGGCCGCAGGCGCACATCCCGTCCGCGCCCGAGGGGCAGATCCGCCTCGAGCAGGTGCACTCGCAGGCGCGGAGGAAGACGGTCGACCTCTTCACCGCCGTCCCGCACGGCCACGGCGACGGGGCCGGCCTGCCGGTGTGCGTCATCCTGCACGGGGTCAGCGGTCAGCCGGACGACTACCAGCGCTTCGGGTTCGGCCGGTTCCTGACCACGGCGGTGCAGCGGGGGGCGCCGCCGTTCGTGCTCGCCGGCGCCGACGGCGGGATCCTGTACTGGGAGCCCGACCCGGCGGGCGGCGACGACCCACAGCGGATGATGACCGAGGAGATGCCGCGCTGGCTCGCGGCGCGCGGGTTCGATGCGAGCCGGATCGCCGGCTGGGGGTGGTCGATGGGCGGCTACGGCGCGCTGCGGCTGGGCGAGGTCAAGCCGGGGTGGCTGCGTGCGGTGGCCGCGTTCAGCCCGGACGTCACACACCGCCCGGCCGTCGCGAACGACGACGGCGTCTACCGCACGACGCCGCTCGGGATCTGGTGCGGCCGCAGCGATCCGCTGTACGACGACGTGCGCGCGTTCGTGCGGCGGCTGCCGCGGCGCCCGCAGGTGCTCTCCTACGGCGACGGCGCCCATACGCGCGCGTACTGGGACAGCGTCACGCTGCCCGCGTTCGCCTTCCTCGGCGCCGCGCTCCGGGGGACGGGGGCATGAGCGCGCCCACGGCGCTCGCCGATGCGCTGTGGGAGATCCCCGCGGTCGACCACCACGCCCACGGCGTCGTCGCCTTCGAGCCGACGCTGGACGAGTTCCGGGGCATGTTCTCGGAGAGCCCCGACCCGGCCCAGTGGCCGCACATCGCGACCGGGCTCACCTACCGCCGGGCGATGGCCGAGCTGGCGGCATTCCTCGGCTGCGACCCGGGCGAGGAGGGCGTCTACGCGCACCGGCTCGCGGCCGACTTCGATGCGTACACCTCCGGCCTGCTGCGCGCCTCGGGCACCGGGCTGCTGCTGATCGACGACGGCTACCCGCCCGTCGGCGAGGGGTACGGCTGGGAGCAGATGGGCCAGCTGGCGGCCTGCCCGGCCCGGCCCGTGATGCGGATCGAGCGGGTTGCCGAGGAGGCGCTCGGCGGCGACTTCGACGACTTCCGCGAGCGGGTGCGGGCGGAGGTGTCGTCGGCGCGGGCGCGCGGGTTCGCCGGCCTGAAGACGATCGCCGCCTACCGCACGGGCCTCGACGTCGGCCCTGCGGACGTCGACGCCGCCCGTGAGGAGTTCCGCGCCGGGGGCAGCCGCCTGAGCGCCAAGCCGCTGCTCGAGCTGGCGCTCTGGGACGCCCTCGAGGCGAACGCGGCCGACCCGCTGCCGCTGCAGGTGCACTGCGGCTTCGGCGACTCCGACCTGCTCCTGCCGCGAGCCGACCCGACGTGGCTCAAGCCGGCGATCGAGCGGTACCGGTCGACCTCGTTCGTGCTGCTGCACTGCTACCCGTTCGTGCGCGAGGCGGGCTGGCTCGCCCACGTCTACGGCAACGTCTTCTTCGATCTCTCGCTGACGATCCCGCACGTGTCCCGGCCGGCCGAGATGGTGCGCCAGGCGCTCGAGCTCGCGCCGGCGTCCAAGCTGCTGTACGCGAGCGACGCCGCCCGCACGCCCGAGCTCTACCTGCTCGCCGCGCGGTGGTGGCGGACCGCCCTCGCCGAGGTCCTGGGTGCCGAGTTCCCGGCGGCCGAAGCGGAGCGGGTCGGGGCGATGATCCTGCGCGAGAACGCGTACGAGGTGTACCCCGTCGGGTAACGAAATTGCTGCAATTCGGCAGGGAGGGAGTTGCACTCGGGCGCGCGTACGGCCAAAATCGCCTTAAGTGAACGATGTGCCACACCCGCGCGTCCGGATTTACCGCTACGGCGTGCGCTTGCTCGCCGCCGGGATGCTGGTCGCGAGCGTGGCGGCGGTGGCCTCCGTGATCAGGAACGTGCCGTTCGGCGACTCGAGCTCGACGCCGCCGGCGACGGTGGTGAAACCCACCCCGTACGGCGCCGGCCAGGCCGGCTACCACCTGATCTCGGCGCCGCTCGCGAAGGCGCTGCGCGGCCTGCCGGTGCGCGTGCACCTGCCCCGCTCCGCCGGGGCGCCCGCCGGGATCTACCGCGGGGCCGAGAGCGCACGCGTGCGCTACACCGGCAGCTCCCGCTACGGCCTCTACCTGCTGACGGTGTGGCCCGCCTCGCACGGGGTGAAGCCGAGCGGCATCCGCGCGCTCGCCAAGGGCTGTCATGTCTGCACGCGCAACCGGCTGATCAGCCTCGTGCCGGGTGTGCAGGCCGCGATCGCGGCCGGCGGCGGCCACGCCAGCACGATCACCTGGCGTGAGGGCAGCCGCACCTTCCAGGTGCGCGGCCCGGCCGCCTCGTTCTCGAACCGCCACGCGGTCGCCGCGGCGAAGGCGATCGCCCGCGCAAACCGCTAGAGCGGGATTTCGGCCAGCCCGATCTCGTTGCCTTCAGGGTCGGCGAGAACCAGCTTGCGCCCGGCCGGCACCGTCTCGATCCGCACGGGCTCGATCCCCCGGGCGCCCAGGTCGGCGACCCAACGGTCGACGTCGTCGACGGCGAGCGTGAGGTGGGCGTGCCCGGCCCGGTCGGGCCGGCGGACGAGGTAGACCGAGCCCGACCCCGTCGCCGTCCACATGGCCTCGTCCGCGTTGGGGAGGATGTCGGGCGGCCGGTCGAACAGGCGCGAGAACCACTCGACCTCGGCGGCCAGGTCGGCCACCGCGATGCCGGCGAACAGGTAGCCGAAGGGCGGCGGCGTGGACACCGTCGGCATCCTACGCCGCCGCCCGTGGGGCCCTCTACGAGATCGTGACCGCCGTCGTCCGGGTCTTCGAGAGCGGGATCCCGTAGTTCGAGTCGGTCGCCGATGCCGACGTCTGGAGCGTCGCGGCGCCCGCATGGAAGGTGCCGCCGACGGGCTTGATGAGCGCCTTCCAGGAGGCGGTGCCGGCGGTCGGGCAGGGGAGCTGCAGGTCGATCGTGCCCGTGACCCCGCCCTGGGTCAGCGTGCCGGACACCTGCAGCGGCGTGCCGAACCCGCAGATGTACGTTCCGTGCACGGTGACGTTCCCGCGCGAGCCGACGTGCGCGGCGGCGGCCGGGCGAAGCGCGATGCGCGGCGGCGTCGGCCACTGCGCGTCGTCGACCGCGACCGAGCCGGTCAGCGCCGGCTGGACCCCCTCGCAGCTCTGCGAGAAGGTCGCGTGGAAGTTCTGGACGTAGCCGTAGGGGCCGAACGCGAGCTCCGTCACGGTGAAGCTGCCGGTCTCGGACCCGCAGCCGCGGCTGTCGCCGGAGATCGAGATGCCCGGCTGCGTCCCGGTACGGCTGAGCACGCCGACCGCGCCGGAGTAGGTCGTGCCGACCTTGAGCTGCTTCCCGAGCGGCGCGGCGAACTCGAGCGTCCAGAAGTTCCCGTCCGCGGCGGTCACGCCGATCGTGACCAGGTTCTCGTCGGAGCGGCTGACGAAGGCGTCGGCCGGCGTCGCCTCGGAGTACGACTTCCCTTCGCCGATGTAGTCCCCGGCCGGGCTCTGCATCTGCAGCGTCCCGTTCTGGGCGCTCACCCAGTACGGGCTCGCCGGCGAGATGGGATAGGTCGTCGCCGCGTGCGCCGAGCCGGCGGTCGCGGCGACGAGGATGGCAGCGGCGAGCGCCGCCACGCGTGTTCTTCCCACGGGTGCTCCTTCGTCCTCGAATCCCTGCCTTTTCGAGCGTACGAGGAGAGTTGCAAAAAGACAACGGCTCCGTGGCGCCGACGCCGCTACCCGCCGACGAGTCCGGTGAGCGGGGCCCCGCCGAGGTCGACCCCGAACGCCTCGCGCAGGACCGCGGCCCGCTCCGCCTCGTCGGCGAGCTGCCGCTCGACCCGGCCGGCGGGGGTCGTTGTGATGAGGCGCATGCCGGCCAGGCTGACGCGGCCGTCCTCGGTGAAGCGCGAGCAGATCGGCCCGTCGGTGAAGTGCCCGGGCGGCGTCTGGAGGGCGTCGCACATTCGCTGGAACTGGGGCATCCGCCGCGGCGAGAGCGTGAAGGCATACTGGGGGCTGCCCTCCTGCAGGAGCGTCACCCGTCCGCCTCCGCGCTCGAGCCGGTAGACCTTGCCCCCGCGCAGCTGGTCGCCGTCGTCGTCCAGCCGCAGCGGCTCGGTGAAGCTGTCGCCGAACCCGACGTCGGCGATCCACGGCTCGCCGGCGTCGACCCGCAGCGTGAGGTGGGCGAAGTCCGGCGTCGGCGGCTCGTCGTTCAGGACGACGCCCGCCGCGAACCGCGTGACCCGGTAGCCGAGGTGCTCGAGCAGCAGGGCGAAGAGCCCGTTCAGCTCGAAGCACCACCCGCCCCGGCGGCGGCGCACGACCTTGTCGTAGATGTGCTCGGGGTCGAGCACGTTGCGGACCCCGAGGTGGATGTCGAGGTTCTCGAAGGGCACCGTCAGCATGTGGGCGCGGTGCAGCGCCGCGAGCGTCGCAGCGGTCGGCTCGGTCGGGCCAAAGTAGCCGATGCGGTCGAGGTAGGCGCCGGCGTCGAACACACCCGAAGGCTAGATGGTTGATCGGCAAGTCCTCGCGCGCCCACACAGCCAGGTATGAGCTCCCTTTCGTCCTTGCACCTTGGACATCACCGGACTTGCCGATCAACCATCCAGACGCGGCGGCCCGGCCCGTACGCGCTCGAGCGCCGCCGTGCGCACGCGGCCGGGATCCATATCCGACCAGTCTGCGTCGATCCACCAGGTCGCGCCCGCCTCGGCCCACGGCAGGACGATCTCCGCGGCGGCCGCCGGGTCGGGAGGCGTGGTGCCCTCGGCGACGACGTCGTAGCCGTCCATCACGAGGCCCTCGGCGGCCCGCTGTTCCCGCAGCCAGTCGATGCCGTCGCGGAGCAGCTCGGGCGTCAGCTCTCGATCGCCGCCGCCCCGCGGCATGTATGCCGGCAGCCAACCGTCGAGCCGCGCCGCCCGCCGCATCGACTTCGGCCGCGGCCACGCGCCGACGACCCAGATCGGGACGCGCGGCCTCTGGGCCGGCCGCGGAGGCACCATGCTCTGCGCCGGGCGGGCGTGGTAGTGCGCGCCCTCGTAGGTCACCGGCTCGCCGCTCCAGAGGGCCTGCATCAGGTCGAGCGACTCGTCCATCTGCTCGGCCCGCACCCGCCGTCCCGGGTCGTCCTCAAAGAGCCACCAGCGGTCGTCCGTGGCCCCCAGTCCGACCGGCAGGATCACCCGGCCGCCCGAGAGGTTGTCGAGCGTCGCCACCTGGCCGGCGAGCTCCCACGGCAGCCGTCGCGGGAGGGGCGTCAGCATCGTGCCCATCCGGATCCGCTCCGTGCGCATCGCGATGGCGGCCAGCGAGACCCAGGGATCGATCGCCCAGACGCCCTCCCACACGAAGAAGCCGTCCCAGCCGTGCTCCTCGGCGACGGCGGCCAGCTCGGCCGCCGTCCGCGCGTCACCGTAGGGAAGTACCCATCCGTACCGCATGGGCCCACCCTAACGACGCAGTGACCCCCGCGGCCGGAGGAGTCGGCCGGCCGCGGGGGTCGGATCGGTCAGGGGACCGAATTCGTCAGGCGATGGACTTCACGGGCTCCGGCTCGAGTGCGAGCCGCAGCACCTCGTCGACGCTCATGACCGGATGGAATGACATCTGGTCGCGAACGTCCTGGGGCACCTCGTCCAGGTCGCCCCGGTTCCGCTCGGGCAGGATCACGTCGGTGAGCCCGGCCGCGTGGGCGGCGAGCACCTTCTGCTTCAGCCCGCCGATCGGGAGCACGCGCCCCTGCAGCGTGACCTCGCCGGTCATGCCGACCGTGTGCTTCACGGGCCGCCCCGTCAGGAGCGACGCGATCGCGGTCGTCATGGCGATGCCGGCTGACGGGCCGTCCTTCGGGATCGCACCGGCGGGCACGTGCACGTGGAACTCGTGGTTCTCGAAGTCGCCGCGGTCGATGCCCAGCTCCTCCGCGTGGCTGCGGACGAACGAGAGCGCGATCCGCGCGGACTCCTTCATCACGTCTCCCAGCTGGCCGGTCAGCGTCAGGCCGTCATTGCCGGGCATGCGGGTCGCCTCGATGAAGAGGACGTCGCCGCCGGTGCCCGTGACCGCAAGGCCGGTGGACACGCCCGGCACCGCCGTGCGCACCGCGGACTCCTGGAAGAACTTCTGCCGTCCCAGGGCGTCGCGCACGGCGGCGAGGTCGATCGTGACCCGCGGCTCGGCCGTGCCGGAGGCGATCCGGGTGGCCGTCTTGCGCAGCACCGTCCCGAGCTCGCGCTCGAGCTGGCGCACGCCCGCCTCGCGGGTGTACTCGGTGATGATCGTCCCGACGACGTCCTCGGAGATCTGCACCTCCTCGGGCCGCAGGCCGTTGCGCTCCACCTGCCGCGGCCACAGATAGCCGCGGGCGATGGCGACCTTCTCGGCGGTGGTGTACCCGTCGAAGCGGATCACCTCCATGCGGTCGAGCAGCGGCCCCGGGATCGTGTCCGCGACGTTCGCCGTGGCGATGAAGAGCACCTGGGACAGGTCGAGCTCGACGTCCAGGTAGTGGTCGCGGAACGAGTGGTTCTGGGCCGGGTCGAGCACCTCGAGCAGGGCGGAGGACGGGTCGCCGCGCCAGTCGGCGCCGACCTTGTCCACCTCGTCGAGCATGATCACGGGGTTCATCGTGCCCGCGTCGCGCAGGGCGCGCACGAGCCGCCCCGGCAGGGCGCCGATGTACGTGCGCCGGTGCCCCCGGATCTCGGCCTCGTCGCGGACGCCGCCGAGCGACATGCGCACGAACTTGCGCCCGGTCGCGCGGGCGATCGACTCGCCGATCGAGGTCTTGCCGGTGCCGGGAGGGCCGATCAGCGTCAGAATGACGCCGGAGCGACGGTCGTCCGGGACGCCGCGGTCCGCACGCAGCTTGCGCACGGCCAGGTACTCGGTGATGCGCTCCTTGACGTCGTCGAGGCCGGCGTGATCGGCGTCCAGCACCTCCCGCGCGTGCACGGGGTCGAGCTGGTCGTCGCTCCGCTTCGACCACGGCACGGCGATCAGCCAGTCGAGGTAGGTCCGGATCATCGAGGACTCGCCGGTCGACTCGCCCATCCGCTCCAGCCGGGCGACCTCGCGCTCGGCCTGCTCGCGGACCTCGTCGGGCATCCCCGCCTCCTCGATCTTGGCCCGGTACTCCTCGGCCACGGAGGCGTCGTCGTCTCCCAGCTCCTTGCGGATGGAGTCCATCTGCTTGCGCAGGAAGTACTCGCGCTGCTGCTTCTGCGCGCCGGACTCGACGTCATCGCGGATGCGGCGGCGCACCTGCAGCTCGGCCAGGCGGTCGCGCTGGAGGCGCAACGCCAGCTCGAGTCGCTCGACCACGTCGACGGTCTGCAGGAGCTCGACCTTCTGCTCGAACGTCAGGTCGGGCGCGTAGCCCGACGTGTCCGCCAGGGCGCCCGGCTCGGTGATCGAGCGCACGAACGCGCTCACGCGCCCGTCGTCGCCGCGCAGCTCGAGGATCTCCTCGACCACGGCGCGGTACTCACGCTCGAGCTCGCGGGTGCGCGAGGGCGGAGGCGTCTCGTCGGGGCGCTCCTCGACCTCGACCCACAGGCGGCCCTGAGGATCGGTGGTGGCGGCGCCGGCGATACCCCGGTGGAGGCCGGACAGCGAGACGGCGCGGATGCGTCCCGGGAGGCGCATGTGCTCGCCGACCTCGGCCACCAGGCCGACGTTGGCGTAGTCCGAGCCGTGCCGCGGGACGAGCAGAACACGGGACTCCTCGCCGACGTCCACGGGCAGCGTCACGTCCATGCCCGGGAAGACGACAGTGTCCTCGAGGGGGATCAGGAGAAGTTTTGTCATACCCGTAGTTTGCCAGAAATGCTTGAGGTTGGCAAATATCCGATCTATGGAATATTATGAGCAGCGATGAATGACTGCTGGGAGCTTCTCTTCGACCTCCTGATGGCCGAGCGCGCCCGTTTCCCGGCAATTGCGGCGGAATTCGACCTCTCGCCGACCCAGGTGCACGTGCTGCGGCTGCTCGAGCCGGGCAAGGCGACGCCGATGGGCCGGCTGGCCGGCGGTCTCGGCTGCGATGCCTCCAACATCACGGGCGTGGTCGACCGGCTCGAGGCCCGCGGGCTGGTGCAGCGGCAGGCGGCCGAGCGTGATCGCCGCGTCAAGGTGCTGGTCGTGACGGAGCGCGGCCTCGACCTGCGCCGGCGCCTGCTCATGCGCATGTCGGAGCCGCCGGAGCCGATCCGCCGCCTTTCGCCCGCCGACCAGCGCGCGCTGGCGAAGATCCTGCGGCGGGCGATGGGTCAGCCGCCGAGCACGCCGCGCACCAGCCGGATGAGCTGATCCACGGGGACGCGGTCGGCCGCGGCGTGTAGCACGAGGCCCTCGAGCTCGTTGATCGTCCCGGCGCGCTGCCCGTCGGAGATCGCTCGTTCGAGACCCGCCTTGGCAGCCCCGGCGATCTCCGCCGTCGAGAGGTCGTGGCGGCGGGCGAACTCTTTCAGGCGCGATTCGCTCGTGAACGCGAGCGCGAGCGCCGGCTGGGACACGTGCAGGCGGCAGGCGGCGCCGTCGAGGGCGGAGAGCGCCACCTCGTTCTCGAGGTCGCCGAAGTCCGCCACCTTGTGCCAGTGCCGCGGCGCGCACGGGTTCGGGACGGCCGCCGGCGCGTAGTCGCGTCCGCCCAGGGCGAGGTATGCGCCCACGAGCGCCACGGCCGCGACGAGCGCGGCCACCGGCCATCGCAGCGTCGTCATGCCGGCCGCTCCCACCGGCCGGCCGCGATCGGCACGAGTGCCGCGAGGGCGAGCGCCGCCGCCACCAGGAACGCGCGCGAGAACGCGTGCGTGGCCGCGCGCCGCACCTGGTCGTTCAGGGATCGGCGCAGGTGCCGGTAGACGGGGACGTCGGTGCCGCTCGGGTGCTGGGCGCGGAAGGCGGGGCCCAGGTCGGGCAGCCGGTTCTGCGCCTGCTGGAGCTGCCGGTCGATCGCGTCGCCGAGCCGCAGCTTGGCCTCGAACGAGAGCGCGGAGTTCAGGACGATCGCGGTCCCCGACCGCTCCGCCGCGGCCTGCTGGGTGAGCAGGTCGGCGGTGAAGATCGGCGTCAGGATGAGCAGGCCGATCACGACGCCCGCGTGGCGGGCGCCGATCGTCCAGCCGCCGTGGATCGTCTGCGACCCCCGTCCGGCCAGGGCGTCGCCCGTGAGCGCCGGCAGCGTGAGGGCAAGCCCGCATCCGATCAGCACCTGCGGCGCGAGCGTCCAGGCGATGTCCGCCGAGGGGACGAGCGCGAGCGCCACAAGCCCGCCGCCGATCAGGATCACGCCGGCCGCCGCGGCGCCGCGCGAGAGGTGCGCCGGCGGAACGACCCGGCCGGTGGCGAGCGCGGCCGCCGGGATGGCCGAGACGACCGCGGCCGCCTCCAGCGGGTCGAGGCCCCAGCCCCGGACGAGCAGGAGCACGAGCAGGAAGAGCGCGGCCGTGAGCGCGGCCGAGATGAGGCCGAGCGCGACGTTGGGCGTGATCCGCGGCCGCGCGCGCGCCGGGAGCGCCTCGGCCCGGTCGCCGAGGCCGCCGCGCAGGAGCAGGAGGAGCAGCGGCACGAGGGCGAGCGGCACCTGGGCGGCGAACACGCCCCGCCAGGAGAACGCCTGCGTCAGGGCGCCGCCGGCGGCAGGGCCCAGCGCCGCGCCCGCGGCGGCGGCCGCCGCCCACGCCGTCGCGCCCCGTCGCGGCGTACCCGACACGTCCTGCATCAGCGCCAGCGCCGCGCACACGACGGCGGCGCCGCTGACCGCCTGGACGCAGCGGGCGGCCACCAGGACGTCGAAGCTGCCGGCGGCGGCGCACACGGCCGAGGCGGCGGCGAAGCAGGCGAGTCCGCCGGCGGC
>JAICJM010000044.1 GCA_025928435.1 Thermoleophilia bacterium | reverse complement strand
CGGGCTCGTGCGGCTGCAAATCGTCGCCTGGCTGTGTCCTCGGTCGCCCCGATATTCCCGATATCGGGGCTCCCTGCGTCCTTGCCATGCTCGATTTTCGCTCGCCCGATCATCAAGGAACCTCTGGGACGGAGCACTAGTCGCCCTTGGCGCCGGGCGGCTCGCCGATCTCCGTGCGGGGGCGCACCGCGCCGAACCCGTAGCGGATGAAGCGCACGATGAGCACCGCCGCGCCGCCGAGCGCCGTGAGCGTGCCGACCGCGAAGAACGCCAGGCCGAGCGCGATCGCCTCCGGCCGGGTGGCGTGGCCGTGCAGGAAGTAGACGAACACCGCCTCGCGCACGCCGATCCCGTTCAGCGACACCGGCAGCGCCAGCGCGGCGAACACGACCGGGCCGGCCAGGAGCACCACCGAGTCGGGCACGTCGAGGCCGAGCGCCCGCGCGAGCATCCAGATCACCCCGACCCGCGCGGCCTGCACCACCAGCGCCAGCAGCCCCACCACCACGAGCGTGGCCCGGTGGGCGCGGTAGGCGTGCAGGGCGTCGTAGAACCGCCCGCCCGCCGCCAGCCGCCGGCCGGCGGCGCGCGGCTCGAGCCAGCGGGCGACGGCCCCGCGCAGGCGGCTCGAGAACAGCAGCAGGAGCGCCGCCGCCGCAGCGGCCCCGAACGCCCCCTCGGCGGCCACGACGCCCACGCGCTGCCCCGGCCCGCTCACGAGCACCGCCACGACCGCGAGGACGACGAGCGAGACGAGCCCGACGAGCCGGTCGATCAGGACGGACGCCACCGCCTCGGGGGCGTCGCTCGTCCGGCGGCCGAGCTCGACCACCCGGACGGCGTCGCCGCCGATGGCTGCGGGCAGGAACTGGCCGGCGAAGAGGGCGACGAAGTAGGTGCGGGTCAGCCATCCCAGGGGCACGGACACCTGCTTCGCGTCGAGCAGCAGCTGCCAGCGCAGGGCCATCACCGGGACGGTGGCGGCGCTGACGACCACCGCCGGCAGGAACCAGGCCAGGTCGGTGCCGCGCAGCGTCCTCGCCACCTCGTGCAGCCCCGCCCACCGCAGGAGCAGACCGAGCACCACCGCCGAGACCACCGCCTCCACCGCGACCCGGGTGCGGCGGTCGAGCTTCACGGCGAGCAGGCGGCGTGCACCTTGCGCACGGCCGCGAGGGCGTCGTCGATGTCCGCGTCGGTGTGCGCCGCCGCGAGCGGCAGCGAGAGCACCTGCGCGCCGGCGAGCTCGGTCACCGGCAGCGGCGGGACGGCCAGGTGCTCGCGGTACCAGGTGAGCGTGTGGACGGGCAGGAAGTGCAGGCCCGTGGCGACGTTCTCGGCGATCAGCGCCGCCGCGTAGGCGTCGCGGTCGGCGCCGGCGAGCCCGGGATCGATCCGCACCACGTAGAGGTGATGGGCGTGGCGGCCGTAGTCCGGCCGGCCGATCGGCTCGATGCCGGCGAGCGGCGCGAGGCCCTCGTCGTAGCGGGCGACGAGCTCGGCCCGGTGGGCGTGGAACGACTCCAGCCGGTCGAGCTTGGGCAGCGCCGCGGCCGCCTGCAGGTCGGCCAGGTTGGCCTTGAACCCGGGCTCGACCACGTCGTAGTGGCCCAGGGTGCGCGTGCGCGCCCGCTTCCACGGGTCGCGGGTGATGCCGTGCGCGCGCAGCAGGCGCAGCCTCTCGGCGGCCTCGGCGGACGAGGTGGTGATGATGCCGCCCTCGCCGCCGGCGAGGCTCTTGGTCGCGTAGAGCGAGAAGCAGGTGAAGTCGCCGATCGCGCCGACCCTGCGGCCGCGCACGTCAGCCTCGACCGCGTGGGCGGCATCCTCGACCACACGCAGGCCGTGCGCCGTCGCGATCTCGCACAGCGCGTCCATGTCGCACGGACCACCGGCGAAGTGCACCGGCAGGAGCGCGCGCGTGCGGGGCGTGATCGCCCGCCGCACGGCGTCGGGATCGAGATCGAGCGTGCCGGAATCGACATCGGCGAAGGCAGGGGTCGCGCCCGTGTGCAGGATCGCGTTCACGGTGGCCGGCCAGGTGAACGAGCTCGTGACGACCTCGTCGCCCGGCCCGATCCCGGCGGCCACCAGGGACAGGTGCAGCGCCTCGGTGCACGACGACGTGGCCACGGCGTGGGGGACGCCGGTGCGCGCGGCGAAGCGCTCCTCGAGCTCGGCCGTGCGCGGCCCCGACGTGAGCCAGCCGGATCGGAGCGTGGCCACCACCGACTCGACCTCCTCGTCGCCGATCACGGGCGGCGAGAAGTCGAGCATGGTGGGGCGCACGGGCGTCCCGCCGTTGAGCGCGAGCCGGGTGTCGGTCGACCCGCTCATCGCACCTCGAACCTCACCTGGTCGGCGTCCGCGGCGGCGCGGCGCAGCGCGCTCGCCCGGTCGGGACCGGTCGCGAGCAGGTAGCCCGCCCGGTCGGTTGCGATCCTCAGGCGCCCGTAGACGTGGCCGGGCTCGTCGAAGAAGTGCACGTCGGGCGGGCCCGACGTCCCGACGAGCTCGCCGGGCGGCGCGGCCAGGAACTCGATCACGGCGGCGCCGTTCGGCTGCGGCTCGAGCGACTCGGCGGCCACCCGCTCGCCGATCGCCGCCAGCACCGCCGCCGCCGCGAGGTCGACCCCGGCGGCGGTGCGGCAGATCTCGGAGTCGTGCCCGCCGCCCAGCCGGGCGGCGACCTCGACCACGCGCGGCCCGTCATCGGCCAGGATCAGCTGGATGTAGCTCGGCCCCGCCTCGATGCCGACCGCCGCCACGGCGGCCTCGGCCACCCCCGCAGCGTCCTCCGCGCCCGCCGCGGCGGCGGGGAAGACGTGCCGCCGGGCGACCCCGGGGACGCCCTCGAAGTGGATGCGGTCGGTCACGGTCACGGGCAGGAAGCGGTCGTCGACCGAGAACGCATTCACAGTCACCTCGGGGCCGGGCACGAACTCCTCGTACAGCACCCGGCCGCTGCGCGACTCGCGGCGGGCGCGGTCGGCCGCCTCCCCGAGCCCATCGGGGTCGCGCACGATCGACATCGCCCGCTGGCCCTGGCGGTCGGGCGCCTTGACGACGCACGGGTAGGACGGCGGGGCCTCCGTCGACCAGCGCGGCTGGGGCACGCCGGCGGCGTCCAGGCGCGTGCGCTGCGCGATCTTGTCGGTGCATGTCACCGCCACCGCCGCGGGGATGGGGTGGGGGATGCGCAGCTCCTCCGCCGCCTCGGCGGCGATGCGCACGGGCCAGTCCGTGCCGGGCGCGATCAGCCCGTCGGCGTCCCGGGCGGTGCGGCGCACGCCCTCACCGTCCTCGCTCGAGACGGGCACGTCGGCGTAGCGCGGGTCGGAGTCGCACACGATCGTGCGGACGCCCAGCGCCCGCGCGGCGTCGATCGCATGCCGCTGCGCGGGTCCGCCGCCGAGCACCACGAGTGTCCGGGGGCGCGTCAGACGGCCTGCGCCGTCTGCTCCGAGGCCAGGACGGCCTGCCACCATTCCGGATTCTCGCGGTACCAGCGGATGGTGCGTTCGAGCCCGTCGGCGAAGGGGATCTGCGAGCGCCATCCGAGCAGCCGCGCTGCCTTGTCGGTCGACCCGATGTGACGGTCGACCTGCCCCTGGCGCTCGTTCACGTGCCGCTTGAGCGACGCCGGCTTGCCCAGGGTGTCCAGGATCATGTCGGCGATCTGCTCGACGGTCTCGTCGATGCCGGTGGCGACGTTGATCGTCTCGCCGACGATCCCCTCGAGCGGCACCTCGCACGCGGCGGTGATCGCCTCGGCGGTGTCGAACACGTGCAGCCAGTCGCGGCTGGCGTGGCCATCGCCGTGGATCGTGAGCGGGCGGTCGCAGAGAGCCTGGATGATGAAGCGGGGGATGACCTTCTCGGGGTGCTGGTACGGCCCGTAGTTGTTGAACGGGCGGATGATCGTGACCGGCAGGTCGTACGTGCACCAGTACGAGTAGGCCAGCCGGTCGCCGCCCGCCTTCGTGCCCGCGTAGGGTGACCGCGGGTTCAGCGGGTGATCCTCGTCCATGGGGTCGCTGACGGCGGTGCCGTACACCTCGGACGAGGAGATCAGGATGAACCGCTCCACCGTGGTCGTCGTCCGCATCGCGTCGAGGAGCACCTGCGTCCCGACGACGTTCGTCGTCACGAACTCGGAGCCGCCCTCCTCGATCGACTTCGACACGTGCGATTCGGCGGCGGCGTTCACGATCACGTCGACGCCCTCGAGCGCGGCCGTCACGTCGGCCACGTCGCGGATGTCGCCGTGGATGAAGCGGAGCCGCTCGTGCTCGGTCACATCGGCCAGGTTGGCCATGTTGCCGGCGTAGGTGAGCGCGTCCATCGTCACGACGTCGTGCTCGGTCTCGTGCAGCAGATAGCGGATCATGTTCGACGAGATGAAGCCGGCCCCGCCGGTCACCAGTATCCGTTTCACCGTGTCTCCCTCATCCGGTCTACCCGAGCTCGCGTTCGATGTAGTACAGCGGCCGTCCCTCGACGTCGCGCTGGATCCGTTGCAGATTCTCGCCCACCACCGCCATCAGGAATCCCTGCAGGCCGAGGACGAACAGGACGAGGCCTCCCAGAAAGAGCGGGCCCGGGAAGTTGCCGTTGCCGATCCAGTAGACGACCCCCCAGCATCCCACTCCGAGGGCCGTAAGGATACCGAGCACGCCCAGGATCGTCCCCAGCCACTGCACGAGCTGGGCCCAGAAGCCGGTGAGGACGTGCAGCGCCAGCTTGACCAGGCTGACCATGCCGTAGCGGCTGCGGTCGGCGCGGGCGCGGTGGTCGAGCTCGACCTCGGTGACGCGCGCGCCGGTCGAGCACACGAGCGCCTTCGTGAACTTCTGGCGCCCGATGCGGTGCATCACGGGCTCCAGGGCGTCACGGCGATAGGCGTTGAAGGCGCAGCCGAAGTCGGCCACGCGGGCGCCGGTGAGGCGGGCGAGCAGCCGGTTGATCAGCAGTGACGGCAGCCGCCGCAGCAGCATCGGGTCGCGGCGCGTGACCCGGCGCCCGCTGGCGACGTCGGCCCCGGCGTCGACGGCCGCGACAAGGCGAGGGATGTCGGAGGGCTGGTTCTGGAGATCGCCGTCCATCGTGACGACGATGCGGCCGCGGGCGCGGGCGATGCCGGCATGCATGGCGGGATGCTGGCCGAAATTGCGCTTGAACGAGACCACCCGCACCCGCTCGTCGGCGGCATGGAGCCGCTCCAGGATGGCGAAGGTGCCGTCGGTGGAGCCGTCGTCCACGAAGATCAGCTCCGCCGCGATCCCGGCGGCGGCGAGTGTGGCGGCGACCCCGTCGTAGAGCGGCTGCAGGGTGGCCTCCTCGTTCAGGACCGGCACGACGACCGTGACGTCCGGCGTCGCGGCCGCGGCGGGTTCCGCGCGGCCGGCCAGCACGGGGTCAGAAGCCATCCCGAAAGGGTACCGGGTGGGGGCGTCGGGACACGTAGGTGACCATCGCCACGATCGGGTGGCACGCTCCGCGACCGGCCGTGCGGCCGCTGGCGGATAATGCCGCGCCGATGCTGACTCGCGACGGGGCAGGCCGGATCCTGCGCGCCCGCTGGCCGCCGCTCGTGGCGCTGGCCGCCACCCTCGGCTACGCCGTTCTCGTGATCGGCTTCGGGCTCGACTTCCGCCCGCTCCACAACGACGAGGGGGTCACCCTCGGCGTCGCGTCGCGGGCGTCGGCACTCGACGTCCTGCGGGTCGCGGTCGACCATCGCCACGGGCCGCCGCTGCACTACCTCCTCGTCCACGCCTCGCTCGCCTGGCGCTACGACATCCTGGGACTGCGACTGCCGTCGGCAGTGCTCGGGATCGTGGCGGTGGCGGTGAGCTACGGGTTCGGGCGCGAGCTGGTCGGGCGCGCCGGCGGGGCGATCGTCGCGCTCGTCACGGCGTCGTCGCCGATCACGATCCACCTGGGCCAGTTCGCGCGCGGCTACACCGCCATGATCGCCGCCGCATACGCGAGCGCGTGGCTGATGCTGGTTCTGATCCGCACCGGGAAGGCGCGGTGGGTCGCGCCCTATGCGATCACGGCCCTCCTGCTCGTCTCGGCGCACCCGTTCGGGCTCTTCGCGCTCTTCTCGGAGCTCGTCCTGATGGCGATCTTCGCCGGGGTGCGCCTCCGCCACGGCGTGCGGTCCCAGCGGCGGCTGGCGATCGCAGTCGCGGCGGCGCTCGTGCTCGGCGGGCTTGCGCTCCTGCTCCTGCGCCACCTGTACTCGCCGCTCCAGGGCAAGTACGGCGTCGGCTCGGGGACGTCGGTCATCAAGCTCGGGTCGCAGCGGTTCTGGGAGCGGTTCGGCGACGCCGTGTCGGGCACGAGCCATATCGGCTTCGCCGTCGCGCTCGCCGTCGCGACGATCCTCGGCGTCGTCGCCCTCGCGCGCACGAACCGGCGAGCGGCGGCCTTCGCCGGGGTCTGGATCGTGCTCCCGCTCGCGCTCCTGTCCGTGCTGACCGCGGCGTCGGGCGACTTCGCCCCGGAGCGGCACCTGTCGTTCCTGCTGCCCGGGTATGCGGTCGCGATTGCGGGCTTCGCCCTGGAGCTGCGGGCGCGGGCCGGCCGCCGCTTCGGGGCCCTGATCGCCGCCGCAGTGGTTGCAGCCCTGCTCGCGCCGGGGTGGGTCGCAGACCACAACGAGCTCGCGAACTTCAACGCCGACCTGCGCGACGCGAGCCTCTACATGGCCGACGGGTTCGGTCCCGACGACGTGCTCGCCACAACCGCCGGCACCCTCTCCCAGGCCGAGGACCCGCGCCTGATCGGCGCCTATGCGGTGCTGGCCGCGCCCGGCTCCTCGCCGCTCTCGACCTGGCAGCACGTCGGCTCCGTCCGCGGCTGCAAGCTCGCCGCCCGGATCGGCCAGCGGCACCAGCCGGTGGGGACGGTGTGGCTCGTGCTTTCGGTACGCGATCCCGTCCCCGTGGCCCGGGCGCTGCGCAGGGCCGGCGCCGAGGTGCGCGGCTACGGCACGTTCCTGGTGATCTCCGCCATCCCGCGGCGGCCCATCGTCGTGTCGGCGCTCCTCACCGCCCACTACCTGTTCCACATCGCCGTGGAGGCCGACGGGTCCGCCTTCGACGTCCGCCGCATGGTGCGCCTGTATCGCCACGCGGCCGCGCTCGACGTCGCCGGGGTCTGCTAGCCCAGAGCGGCCTCGGCCTCTGCGGTCAGGACGGCGAAGTCGAGCTCGGCGCCCGCCACCCGGCGCAGGAGCTCCTCGGCCCGCAGCGACTGGCCGAGCGCCCACATCTCGCGCAGCAGCTCACCGGCGGCCGGCTCCTCGAACCAGGCCCGCCCGAAGCGACCCCGGAGGTGCTCGGCCAGCTGGGCGTCGAACGCCCATGCGCGCAGGTAGGAGGTGCAGTAGAAGCCCTCGTCCACGTCCTCCAGGTAATCGGTCTCGGGGTAGGGGACGCCGACCGCGCCCGAGAGCAGCTCGGCGTAGCGCGCCGGCAGCCGCTCGCGGCGCGCGCCGGAGTGCAGCTCGAGCTCGTACGCCAGCTTGGCCGCGTAGCGGCGGATCAGGAAGAGCTTGTAGAGGGCGGCGAAGCGGGCGTACTCGGGCGCGTCGTCGCCCATGCGTGCGCGGCGCCAGGACGGGTCGGCCAGCAGGTGCTCGAACAGGAAGGCGAAGCCCTCCGTGACGGCGTTGTCGCCCAGCAGCCGGTCCTCGGCCGGCAGGGCGGCGGGCATCCCCGCGAAGTGCTCGGCGTGCCCCGCCTCGTGGAACAGCGCCCGGTAGTCGTCCTGGCCGCCCTGCGGCAGCATGACGAGGACGACGCGGTCGGGCACCCGGATCGGGGCGCAGAACGCCCGCGGCCGCTTGCCGGGGCGGGCCTCGATGTCGAGCTCGACGTTCGCCTGCGCGTCGAGGTCAATCCCCAGGGCGGCGAGCGTCTCGCGCAGCGCCGGCAGCGCGCGGTCGGTCGGGAACGCCGCGTCGAGCTCGGGCGCGCGCCACACCCGGGCCAGGTCGGGCGGCCGCGCCTCGGCCAGCGGCACCCCGACGCGCCGCCGCAGCTCCGCGTCGATGCCCCGCCGGTAGAGGGCGTCGGTGTCTGCGAGGAAGGCCTCGGTCGAACGGTGCAGCCCGCGCGGGTCGTACCCGAAGCGCTCGTAGAGCTCGAGCGTCGAGCCGGCGTCGAGGTCGCCGACGAGCTCGCGCAAACGCGCGTCGGCGCGCTCGTGGAGGGGGTTCATGCGCTCCGCCGTGACGGCGCAGCGGGCGTCATAGAGCCGGTGGCGGCGGTCGCGATCGGGCTCGTTGAGGAGCCGCGGTGTCACCTCGCGGTAGGGCACCTGGTCGCCGTCGACGGGCACGACCAGCGTCGCCTCGGCGTTCGCGATCTCCTCGCTCAGATGCTTCGTGCCGTCGCCCAGGTATGCCTCGCTTGCGAACCGGTGCAGCTCGACGGGGGAGCCGGACGCGAGCGCGCGCGCCTGCTCGAGCGTCGTCAGGTCGGCGTAGCGCTCGTAGACGGCGGCGATCTCGAACGTCGTCTTCCGGCCGGAGGCGTGCAGGTAGTGCTCCTCCATCACCTCGGCCGTCATCTCCTCGAGGCGGGCGCGGTAGGTGTCGACGGCGACCGGCATGGGCGCTCATACACTAGTGACGGCATGGCAACGCTTGCGCGTGGTGAGGAGATCGAGCTGCGGGTCGACCGGCTGGCGTACGGCGGCCGCGGCGTCGCGCGGCACGGCGAGCTGGTCGTCTTCGTCGCCCGGGGGCTCCCGGGCGACCGCGTCCGCGCCCGGGTGACGAAGTTCAAGCGCCGCTACGCCGAGGCCCAGGCCGTCGAGCTGCTCGAGCCCGGGCCCGGCCGGGTCGAGCCGCGCTGCGCCCACTTCGGCGTTTGCGGCGGCTGCGCCTGGCAGGACCTCGACTACGCCGAGCAGCTGCGCCACAAGCACGCCCAGGTGGCCGATGCGCTTCAGCGCATCGGCGGCTTCGAGGGGATCGAGCCCGAGCCGATGATCGCGGCCGAGGGCCTCTACGGCTACCGCAACAAGGTCGAGTACTCGTGGTCGCAGGGCGCGGACGGGCCGCGGCTCGGCTACCACCGGCTCGGCCGCTGGGACCGCCTGATCGCGGTCGACCACTGCCACATCGCCTCGGACGCGTCGAACGACGTCCGCCGCGCCTTCGAGCGGTGGGCGGGCGAGCTCGGGCTGCCCGCCTACGACCAGCGGAGCGGCGAGGGCTACCTGCGCCACCTCGTCGTCCGCGAGGGCGGCGGCACCGGCGAGCTGCTGGCGATGGTCGTGACCGCCCCGGGCGAGGTTCCGGGGGTCGAGCGCCTGGCCGAGCTCGTGCCCGACGCCGTCGTCGGTGTCGTGCATGCGGTCAATGCCGGGGTGGCCGAGGTGTCGCTCGGGCTGGAGCAGTCCCTGCTGTTCGGCCGCGACCGGTTCGCCGAGCGCATCGGCGGCCTGGAGTTCTCGGTGACGGCGGGCGCGTTCATGCAGACGAACACCGTGATGGCGGAGCGCCTCTACGCGCTCGCGATCGAGCTCGCCGGGCTGCGGCCCGCCGACGTCGTCTGGGACCTCTACTGCGGCGCGGGGGCGATTGGCCTCCTGGCGGCGCCGCACGCGGGCCGGGTGTACGGCATCGAGATCTCGGAGGAGTCGATCGCCGGCGCGCGCGAGAACGCCGCCCGCAACGGCATCGCCAACGCCGAGTTCGTGGCGGGCGACGTCGCGAAGAGCGTCCGCCCGCTGCTCGAGCGGTTGCCGAAGCCCGATGTCGTCTTCGTCGACCCGCCCCGCTCGGGCCTGACGCCGAAGGCGGTGCGGCGCGTCCTCGAGCTCGCCCCCGAGCGGCTCGTCTACGTGTCCTGCAACCCGACGACCTTCGCGCCCAACGCCCGCCAGCTCGTGGACGGCGGCTACACGCTCGAGACCGTGCGCCCCCTCGACATGTTCCCGCACACGCCCCACATCGAGTCCGTCGCACTGCTACGCCCCGACCCGGGGCCTGGCCCCTACCGGCTAGGCGCAGAACTCGCGGGCGACCGACTCCAGCACGTCGGCGCAGGCGGCGACCGAGGCCAGGTCGACCCACTCCTCGGTGGCGTGCGCGCCGGCGCCGCCCGGGCCGAAGACGACCGTCGAGATACCGGCGGCGGAGAGCACCGCCGCGTCCATCCAGGCCCAGTGCCCGACGACCGGCGGCTGGTGGCCGAGGACGTCCGCGGCATGCCGCCGCAGCGCGCGCACGATCGAGATGTCGGAGTCGACCTCGAACGGCAGTCGCTCGAAGCTCGTGCGCACAGTCGCCTTGCCGGCGAGCGCGCGCACCTGCGCCTCGACGAGCTCCCGGGTCTCGCCGGGGATGGTGCGCCGCTCGATGCGCAGCGTGCAGCGGTCGGGGTAGCTCGAGAGCTCCCGCCCGCCCTCGATCAGCGACGCGTGCACCGAGCCCGGCCCGAGCAGCGGGTGGCTGCGGCCCGCGGCGAGGGCGCCCGCCAGGCGCTCGATCCCGACGAGGACGCCGCCCATCGCGGCGATCGCGTCGACGCCGAGATCCGGTCGCGAGCCGTGCGCGGCCACGCCCTCGGTCTCGATCTCGAGCCAGAGGAATCCCTTGTGGGCGACACAGACCTCGAGCCCCGTGGGCTCGGTGACGATGGCCGCGTCCGCCCACACCTCGGCGGCGACCGCCTCGGCGCCGATGCTCGCGAACTCCTCGTCGCATACCGCCGCCACGATCACGTCGCCGCGCAGATCGGCCTGCGCGGCCCGGGCGGCGGCGAGCATGATCGCGGCCAGCCCGCCCTTCATGTCGAACCCGCCCCGCCCGTACAGCCGCCCGTCCTCGATCCGGGGCGTGAACGGGTCGGTCATGCCCTCGACGCCGACGATGTCCATGTGCGCATTCAGGAGCAGGTCGCGTCCGCCGCCGCTCCCGACCGCCCGGCCGACGACGTTCGGGCGCCCCGCTGCCGCCTCGCGCACGGACACGTCGAGGCCCGCGGCCTCGAGCCAGCCGGCGACGAACTCGGCCACCTCGGCCTCGCCCGGCCCGCCCGGGACCAGGCGCGGGTTGATCGAGTTGATCGCAACCAGCCGGGAGACGAGCTCGGCTACCTCGTCCACGCGTGCGCGATCTCGATCGAGGGCAGGCCGGGATCGGGGGCCAGGCCGGGGTGCAGGAGATGGGCCAGCTGCTCGACGCCCTCGGCCAGCCGCGGGGCCGGGCGCGAGTAGCGGGCGTTCGCGTCGACGGCCACCGTTCGGCACGGGAACTCCGTCCCCGCAGCCTCCTCGGCGATCCGGGCCGCGTCGAACCCGCACGCCGCCGCGACGATCACGTCCGGCCTCGCGGCGAAGACCTCTTCCCAGGTGGTGGGGAAGGAGGGCTGCCCGGCCCTCCCGAGCACGTCGACGCCGCCCGCCGCCGCCACCATCTCCGGCAGCCAGTGGCCGGCCGCGAACGGCGGGTCGAGCCACTCGGCGACGAACACCGGCACGGGCTCGGCCCCTGCGACCGCCTTCGCGGCCGCCGCGATCCGGGCCTCCATCTCTCCCGCCACCGCCTCGCCCCGGTCGGCGACGCCGATCCGGCGGGCGACGACCCGCACCGATTCGGCCACCTCCGCCAGCGTGCGCGGATCGAGCGCGAGCACCTCGGCGTCGAGGCTGCGCACGCGGGTCACGTCCTCGCTCGAGACCGCGCACACGTGGCACAGGTCCTGGGTGATGACGAGGTCGGGCGCGAGCTCGCGGATCAGCCCGTCGTCGAGCGCGTAGAGCGACGTGCCGTCGAGGACGGCCGCGCGGACGGCGGCGTCGATGTCGCGGCTGCGCAGCGCGTCCGAGTCGATCCGCGCGGCGGTGACGACGGGTAGCGCCGAGACGCCGGGCGGGTGGTCGCATTCGGCCGAGCGCCCGACCAGCAGATCGGCGCAGCCGAGGGCGCCGACGATCTCGGTGGCGCTGGGAAGGAGCGAGCAGACGCGCAGGCGGTCAGCGTATCGCAGCCAGGAACCACGGCACGTCCGGCGAGCCGAGGCCCGTGACGGGATCCCATCCCGGCCCGGCGGTGAGCGAGCTGTCGCGGTCGAGCGAGCGCAGCCGCGTCACGATCGAGCCGTCCGGCGCGAGCGCATTTCGCAGCACGGCCAGCGAGCGGTGGCCGCCGGTGACGTCGCGCAGCGCGGGCGTGCCACGCAGCCGGTAGAGGGCCGGGTTGATGAAGCCGTGCGGGTGGCCGCTGCGCTGGTCGGCGAGCGCCATCACCCCCGCCACGAGCGGCGCGGCCAGGCTGGTGCCGCCGATCCACGAGTCGATGATGCGGCGGCGGCCGTTGCCGTCGACGTACGTCTGCGCGAACGTCACGCCGGTCTGCGGATCGGCGTCCATCGCCAGGTCCGGCTCGGCCCGGCGCGCGATCCCCTTCCAGGTGGCGTCGGCGAGCGGCACCGCCCCGGCCTGGTAGGCCGGCATCGGGAACACGTGGCTGGGGCCGCCGCCGGAGCCGTACATGAAGTCTCCCGGCGCCTTCGGCGCCCACCGCGTGCCGGTCCAGTCGGTCGTCGTCGTGCCCCAGCCGGCCTCCCACTCGTAGTCCCCCGTGCGCGAGATCGCGAGGCTGGTGCCGCCGACCGACGTCACCCACGGGCTCGAGTCGGGGAAGCCGGCCGAGACCCTCCCCGCCGCCAGCCGGTTGTCGCCGTCGTCGCCCGACGCGACGTAGACGCCGATGCCCTCGGCCGCCGCCTGCTGGAAGACCGCGTTCATGGCCAGGATCTCGCCCCGCGGCGCGAACGACTCGGGCAGGCCCCAGCTGTTCGAGACGACGTCCGCGAGGTGGCGGTCGACGACCGCGTTCAGCGCCTGGTCGAGCCCGCCGGCGTCGTTGGCGGCGCCGACGTAGACGATCTTCGCCCCGGGCGCGACGGCGTGCGCCCACTCGACGTCGAGCGCCTGCTCGATGTACCAGCTCTGCGTCTCGGCGGGATCCCTGGGGATCCGGGTCGTCCCCGGCGCTGTCACCTCGCGGTAGTTCCGCGGGCCCAGCCGGGGCAGCCCGAACTCGCGCGAGAAGCTGTTCGCGTCCTTGCGGATGGTGGGCGAGAAGAACGCGCCGGTGATCGCGATCGTCTGGCCGCGGCCGTCCAGGCCGGCCCGGCGGAGCCCGTCGATCCCGTAGGCGGAGTCGATCTGGGCCGGCGTGTACCCGCAGATCAGCCACGGCAGCGGCGCCCCCGGCAGGTACGGGTTGGGAAAGGCCGTGGACGTGCGCTCGCCCCAGTAGCGCGAGCACGGGCCGACGGACGTGCCCGCGGGCGGCGGCGGCGCCGGCGAGCGATGCTCGGGGGTCGCGAGCGCCAGCGAGCCGTCGAGGCCCGTGATCGCGCGGACGTCGGCGGAGATCCCGGCCGGCACGGCCGGATCGGCGTCCGGCGCGCGCACGGTGCGGCCGTCGATCCGGTACAGATTCTCGTGGACGTCGAACGTGCGCTCGACCCGGTCGACCGTGCCGGACGCGGTCACGAAGAGCCGGTTGCGCGGCACGTCGACGATGGCGAACCCGGAGTCGGTGAGCCATTTCCGCACCGCGTCGACCTGCGCCTGCGGCGGCGAGTAGCGGGCGTGGAACTCCTCCGGGGTCAGCCAGCGCCCGTTCGCCGGCGAGCCCGGGTCGTAGAGGCCCGCGAGCGCGGCGTCGAGGCCGGCGGGGTTGCGCCAGCCGAGCCACACCGAGAACGCGAGCCGGTCATCGCCCGACGCCGCATGGGCGAGGTTCGCGGGCGTCGCCCACGCCGGCCGGGTGTCGGCGACGGTCGCGTGCCCCGCGGCGTACCCGGGCGTGGCCGCCCACGCGGACGCCAGGCCGCAGGCGGCCATGGCGAGGACACTCCGGAGCCGCCTCGAGCGCATGCACTCTGGATCGGCAGGTCAAGGCCCGGCTCCGCTCTCCCGTTCGGGTGAGCCGCGCCTCCCCCGGGTGCGCTCGAACAGGAGGTCGGCGTTCGCGCCCAGGAAGGCGAGCGAGAGCAGCGGGAGCGCCGGCAGGGCGGTGTCGAAGGCGTAGGAGAGCGCCATCGTGGCGCCCAGGGACGCGGTCGTCGCGACCCAGGTGGCCCCCACCCGCAGGCTCATCCGCACGGCGGCCGCGGCGAACAGGGCGAAGAACACGAAGTCGCTGACGCCGATCTGGGCGACGGCGTACGTGCCCGGAGGGTGAAAGGCGAGCGTGAACGCGCCCAGCACCTCCTGGTGGTGCAGCACGATGGCGTGCGTCGGCCCGGCCGCGACGCTGTAGGCGTCGACGGCGGCGATCAGGACGGCGATCGCGACGATCTCCGCCGGCGTCTGCAGCAGGCCGGCGAGGGCGATGCCGAGGCAGGCCGACGCGACCAGCTTGGCGAGCGTCGCGGGCGTCCCCTCGAGCCCGGCTGCGATCAGGGCCGCCGTGAGCGCCGCGGCGGCGACGGCGGCCGCGATCAGGCGCGGCACCGGCGTGGGGGCCGGGGCGAGGGCGGCGACGACGAGCGTCGCGAGCGGGAACGACACGACGGCGACGGCCGCGATCTGGACGCCCTGGCCGGGCTCGGGCAGATGCGGCGCCGCCAGGTTCACCACCCCCAGGGCCGCGAGGCAGGCGGCGGCGCGGGGGATCATGCGCCCAGGTACCGGGCGCCGATCGGCGTCTCGCGCACGACCCCGTCCGCGAGCTCCACCCGGTAGGCGCCGGCCTCGGCGTGCGAGCTCACCGCCTCGACCAGCTCGGTCCCGGCGAAGTGCAGGCCGCAGAAATCGTCGGCGGCGTGGCCGGCCGCGAGGCCGGCGGCGATCTCGCGGTGATAGGTCGGCCGCCGCTGGGCCTCGCCGTCGTAGTGCGGGCAGTTGCTGCCCGGGAGCAGCCCGAGCCCGTCGCGCAGGCCGCGCAGCGGCCCGTACGAGTCGGTGATGCCGGCCTCGAACCAGCACAGCGAGCCGGCGCTCATCCCGCACAGGACGACGCCCGCCTCCCAGGCCGCGCGCAGCGCCGCGTCCACGCCGTGCGCGCGCCAGATCGCGAGCATGTTCACGGTGTTCCCGCCGCCGACGTAGATCACGTCCTGCGCCAGGAGAAAGGCCGGGATGTCGCGCCCGTCCTGCCAGAACAGGTTGAGGTGGGTCGCCTCGGCCCGCTCGGGCGGGAAGCAGCGGTGGAAGAGGGCGATGCCGCCCGGCTCGTCGCCCATCGCCGTTCCCAGGTAGCAGACGCGCGGGCGCGACTTCCCCGTCAGGCCGAGCACGTGGTCGTCGAGGAGCCTGTCGCCGTCGTTGCGGAGGAACCCGCCGCCCCCCATCGCCACGATGTGCCGCTCCGCCATCCCGGGGAGTATGGCCGAAAACCGGGGACTGTCCCCGCCTGAGCGGGGACTGTCCCCGCTAGTAGGGCGGCAGGTTCTCGTACCAGGTGCCGAGCACCTTGAACGCGTCCCAGAACGCCTGCTTGGAGGCGGCGTCGTCGAGGCAACGGTCGATGTCGGGCACCGCCAGCGTCTCGATCGTGGGGGTGAACCGGCCGATCGCGCCGATCTCCCCCTCGCACACGGCCGCGAGCGGGAACTCGATCGAGTTCAGGAACGTCCGCGCCTCGTCGCCGAGGGTGACGACGATGCGCGGCTGGGTGATGTGGATCTCGCGCGTCAGCCAGCTGCGCGCCTCGGCCAGATCCTCGTCGGACGGGTCGATCGCGGCCTTCAGGCAGGCCGTCCCGTACAGCATGAGCGGGTCGATGCGCAGCCGCTGCAGGCTCTTCAGGATCGCCTGGCCCGCCCGGCCGAAGAACGCGACGCCCTCCTGTACCTCCGCGGGCATCGGCCGGTGCTTCACGAGCATGATGTCGGCCAGGGGATGCCCCGTCCCCAGCACGGGGGCTGCCCCGGGATGGCGCTCGCCCAGCCACCCGGCGATGTCGTGGCCGAGAGCGTTGGTCTCGTCGATCGCCTTGGCCTGGTAGCGCTCGTAGATCTCGTCGTCGGCCACGGTCACCCACCGCCCTATTCGGCGGTCGCCTCCCGAAGCCTGCGCCCCTACCTGGCCACGCTTTGTACCCACTTGAGCCCCTGAAGATACAGCAGGCTCTTCGGCCGCCGCAGGATCTCCGACTGGCGCATGGCCAGCAGGAACTCCTCAGGGCCGTCGAAGGCGGGGATGCGGTTGATCGCGGTGCCGATGCCCGGGAGCACGTGCGCGTCGGAGCCGGCGGCCTGGATCAGGTTGTACTTGGAGGCGAAGCGCAGCGCGTCGTCGTTGAAGCTGTCGAAGAGCAGCCGCGAGTTGTAGACTTCGAGGATGTCGATCTGGTCGAGGTGGCGCAGCAGCGTGGCCGCGTCCGGGATCGTGTGCAGGCGGTCGAACGGGTGCGGCATGTAGACGAGGCCGCCCTGCTCCTGGATGGCCGCGATCGTCTCGCCCATGTCCAGGCCCGGCTCGATCCGCTCCTGCAGGAAGAGCCCGATCACCTCGCCCTGTGTGGTCTTGACCTCCTCGCCGATGATGACCGTGATCGGCTTTCCGAGCGCCGCGGCGGCCTGCGCGCCGGACACCTCGTTATGGTCGGTGATCGCGATCGCGCCCAGGCCCTGGGCGATGCAGTGGTCGACGAGCGCCTCCGGGTCGGTCGCGCAGTCGTAGGAGTGGCTCGTGTGCATGTGAAGGTCGGCCGAGATCGTCTCCCGGCCGCCCGGCGCCGGCCGGCGGCTCGTGCGCCGCCGGGAGCCGAGGTTGCCGTAGACCGTCTCGAGCCGCTCGGCGACGGCGGCGAACGATCGCCCGGCCGCCGCCTCGAGCCCCTCCTCGGACTGGCGCGCGCGCAGGGCGGCGTCGTCCAGCAGGCGGGCTGTTGCCGCGGCGGCCAGGGCGGGCTGGTCGACGGCGAACCCGAGGCCGGGCTCGCCCAGGTCGAGCGAACCCTCCGCGAGCGGCGCCACCACGGCACAGCCGCAGGCGCGAGCCTCCCATGCCAGCGAGGGGTCGCCGCTCTCGCTCGCGACGAAGACGTCGGCGCCCGCCAGGACGGCCGCCCGCGCGGCGGCGTCCTCGGGGCTGGTCGCGTGTACACGCCCGCGGGCCTGGGCGGGGACGAACGGCCGCAGCGGCCGGCGGCTGCGCCGGTTCCACACCAGCACGAGCTCGGCGTCCGGCGTCGAGGCCACCAGCTTCACCAGCGCCCGCACGACGGCGCGGCCCTCGCCGTGCCATTCGACGGCGATCGTCGTGCCGGCCTTCTCGCCCGGCGCGAAGGCCGGGCCGATCCCCTCGGGGAGGATCGTGTACTCGCCGGGGTAGACGGCCGCCGCCTGGGCGGCGGCCGCGGGCGAGGTGGCGATGAGCGCGTCGATCCGGGCCCGGTAGCGCTCGAGCGGGCCCGACCGCACGGGGTAATGCAGCGCCCGCTCGGGAGCGTGGAAGGTTGCGACCGTGAGCCCGGGGGAGCGGCGCAGCGCCGAGGTGGCGACCCCGGGCAGGATCGGCTCGAACGCGTGGACGATGTCGAAGCCGCCCTGGCCGACGGCCAGCGCGACGTTGGCGCGGGCGCCCACGGGGATGCCCGCGCCCCGGCGGCGGCCGCGCTGGCGCAGGGGCACCGCCGGCGCGACGGCGACCTGCAGCGGCTCGCCGTCGAGCGCGATCAGCGCCTCGTCATCACCCCCGTCGAGGGCCCGCAGGCGGCGCCGGCCGCTGCGCAGCGCCCGCGTCGACGAGCTCGGAGCGAGCACCGTGACGCGGTGGCCGCGGGCGGCCAGCGCCGTGGCGACCCCGCGCACGTGCTCGGCGACCGGATGGGCGCCGGCGAGCGCGAACGGGGACGCCAGGCACAGCTTCAGCGAATCCACCGGAGAGGCGTCAGGCCTTGGCGGCGGCCTTGTCGCGGCCCTTCTTGGCCGCCTTCTGGCCGTACTTGGAGATGAACGCCTCGACCTCGTCGCGGCACTGGTCGTCGTGATGCTGGAACGGTGGCGACTTCATGAAGTAGGCGCTCGGCCACTCGAGCGCACCGGCGAGGCCGTTGTCGAGGCCCAGCTTGGCGCAGCGGACGGCGTCGATGACGATGCCGGCCGAGTTCGGGGAGTCGACGACCTCGAGCTTCAGCTCGATGTTGAGCGGGACGTCGCCGAAGCTCGTGCCCTCCATGCGGATATAGGCCCACTTGCGGTCGTCCAGCCACTGCACGTAGTCGCTCGGGCCGATGTGCACGTTGCGTGCGCCGATGTCGTAGTCGAGCTGCGACGTGACGGCGTTCGTCTTGGAGATCTTCTTGGACTCGAGCCGCTCCCGCTCCAGCATGTTCATGAAGTCGGTGTTGCCGCCGACGTTCAGCTGGTGGGTGCGCTCGAGGCGCACGCCACGATCGGCGAAGAGCCGCGTGAGCTGGCGGTGCACGATCGTCGCCCCGACCTGGGACTTGATGTCGTCGCCGACGATCGGCAGACCGTGTTGCTCGAAGCGGCGGCGCCAGTAGGGCTCGCGGGCGATGAAGACCGGCACGCAGTTCACGAACGCGCACCCGGCCTGGAGCACCTGCTCCACGTACCACTTGGTGGCCTGCTCGGAGCCGACCGGCAGGTAGGAGACGACGACGTCGGTCTGCGTGTCCTTGAGCACCTGCACGACGTCGGCCGTCTCGCCCGGCGCCTTCTTGACGACGGCGGAGAGGTACTTGCCGATGCCGTCGTGGGTCATGCCGCGGTGGACGGGGACGCTCAGGTCGGGCACGTCCGCGAAGCGGACGGTGTTGTTCTGGCCGCGGCCGATGGCCTCGGACAGGTCGCGCCCGACCTTGTCGGAGTCGACGTCGAACGCCGCCGAGAACTCGATGTCGGAGATGTGGTATCCGCCGAGGTCGACGTGCATCAGGCCCGGCACGAACTCGTCCGGCTTCGCGTCGCGGTAGTACTGGACGCCCTGGACGAGCGCCGAGGCGCAGTTGCCGACGCCGACGATGGCGACGCGCACCTTGCCCGTGCCCTTCCGGTGTCCGTTGGAGTTGCCGTTGGTGGTGGAGGCCGTTTCGGCCATGCCTATTCCCCCCCGTCGAGTTGCTTGCGTACGTGATTGACCCGCTGGATCACGGTGAAGGCCGTGAGCGCCGCCAGCAGGTACATGACATAGGGCAGCGACCCGCGGCCCGCGAAGGGCAGCGCGATCGCGACGAGCACGATCCGCTCGGCCCGCCCCATCAGCCCGACGGCGCCGCCGAGGCCCAGGGACTCCGCCTTGGCGCGCGTGTAGCTGACCAGGAACGAGCCGACCAGGGCGACGAAGACGCTCGCGAGCGCCGCCTCGTGGCCCTGCCTGGACAGGACGAGGGCGATCGCGCCGAGCACGAAGCCCTCCGAGATGCGGTCGGTGGTCGAGTCGAGGAAGCTGCCGAACTGGGTCAGCTTGCCGTGCGACCGCGCGAGCGCGCCGTCCAGGATGTCGAGGATGCTGCCCGTGACGAACGCGACCGTCGCCCAGACGAAGTGCTCCTCGTAGATGAGGACCGCGGCGACGGCGTTCAGCGAGAGGCCGGCGACCGTCACCTGGTTGGGCGTGAAGGGCAGCGAGCGGAACCGCGCCATGAGCGCCATCCCCAGGCCGCGGCCCCCGTTGGTGTAGCCGGTCTTGATCCGGGCGAGCATCATGCTCATCCGGCGCACTATACCACGGGCGCTATCTTGCGGTGACCGGACCGCCAGGGCGCGCCGGGGCCTCGAGCCGCAGCCGCACCCGGGTGTGGTGCGGGAGGGTGGGGCGGAAGCGCTCGATCAGCCAGGCCGACCCGAGCGCGACGCAGGCGAGGACTCCGCCCAGGAAGGCGTCCGTCCAGAAATGGTTGCCGGTGGCCACGATCGAGAACACGATCAGGGCCGGGTAGAACAGCCAGGTGAAGCCGAGTGCGCGGTGGCGCACGAGGAAGAAGCAGCTGACGCCGATGATGAGCGAGTAGCAGGTGTGGATGCTCGGCACCGCGGCGAAGGGGTTCGCGAGCGCGGCCACCGGCCCCGAGTAGTTCGAGATCGACGCGTAGCGGTCGAGCGTGTCCGTGAAGCCGAGGTCGGTGAGCATCCGCGGCGGCGCGGTGGGGAAGACCGTGAACCCGACCAGGGCGACAGCATCGGCGACGAAGACCGCGTTGCGGATGAAGTAATAGTGCTGGTTCCGGCGCAGGTAGAGCCAGAACATGAACGCCACCGTGATCACGAAGTGGGCGTGGAAGTAGGTGAAGTTGGCGATCTCGAGCGCCCAGTGGCGATGCAGCGCCCACCGCTGCACGTCGAGCTCGGTGAAGACGCCCAGCGACCGCTCCAGGGACACGACGTCACGGGCGTGCGAGAACGCCGGCAGGACGCTCCCCTCGGACAGGCCGCGGGTGAGCTCGTAGGCGATGTCGACGATCGCGAACAGGAACAGCTGCAGCAGGAAGTCGCCCCAGCCCTTGGGCAGGAACGTGCGCACGCGGGCGCGCAGACGCAGGCCCGAGATGGTCCGCGAGGCATCCATGGAACCCATCATTTTACCGCAGACTCCGGTCGTCCCATGCTCCTTCCAACGCCCGGGGAGCTCTGCCCATTCCCGTCCGGGGCGCGGCCTCAGCCTCCGATATACGACATCTCGACCCGCGGCGTCTCCGCCGTCTCGGCCGTGCGCAGCTCGGAGTAGCGGTCGCCGCGGCCGCCCCAGATGCGGCCGATCAGCGCCTCGAGATCGGCGTCGGAGGCGCCCGAGCGCAGCACCCCGCGCAGGTCGCGGCCGACGTTCGCGAAGAGGCACGTGTAGAGGCGCCCGTCGGCGGACAGCCGCGCGCGGGTGCAGTCGCGGCAGAAGGGCTGGGTGACCGACGCGATCACGCCGATCTCGCCGCCGCCGTCGCGGTAGCGGTAGCGGCTCGCGACCTCGCCGCGATAGGCGGCGTCCACGGGCTCGAGCGGCCACTCGGCGTCGATCGCCGCCACCATCTCGGAGGCCGGCACGACGTCGTCGAGCCGCCACCCGTTGCTGGCGCCGACGTCCATGTACTCGATCAGGCGCAGGACGTGGCCCGTGCCGCGGAAGTGCCCGGCCATCCCGAGGATGCTCCGGTCGTTGACCCCGCGCTTCACGACCATGTTGACCTTGACGGGCCCCAGGCCCGCAGCGGACGCAGCCTCGATGCCCTCGAGCACCCGGCCGACCGTGGCGCCGACGTCGTTCACCGCCCCGAACACCTCGTCGTCGAGCGCGTCGAGGCTGACGGTCACGCGGTGCAGGCCGGCGTCGGCGAGCGCCTGCGCCCTGCGTGCGAGCAGCACCCCGTTCGTCGTCATGGCGATGTCCTCGATGTCCGGCACCGCGGCCAGCATCGCGACCAGCCGGTCGAGGTCGCGGCGCAGGAGCGGCTCGCCGCCCGTCAGCCGCAGCTTGCGCACGCCCGCGCCCGCGAACAGCCGCGCCAGCCGCGCGATCTCCTCGAACGTCAGGATCTGGGAGCGGCGCAGAAACGCAAAGTCGTGGCCGAAGACCTCCTTCGGCATGCAGTAGACACAGCGGAAGTTGCACCGGTCGGTGACCGAGATCCGCAGGTCGTGCAGCGGCCGGGCGAAGGTGTCGGTGACGGGCTCCACGTATGCAGCGTACCCCGGGCATAGGGTTCGCGACACCGTGATCGACCGCATCCTCGACCGGCTCCGCGATCGCGACGGAGCGCCGTCCGTGCACCGGCGGCTGGCGCCGCTGGACGAGCTCGTGCTCACGATCCTGTCCCAGAACACGAGCGACATCAACTGCGAGCGTGCATACGCATCGATGCGGGCGCGGTTCCCGGAATGGGCCGACGTGCGCGACGCCGACGTCGCCGAGCTCGAGGAGGTGCTGCGCCCCGGCGGCCTGGCCGCGCAGAAGGCGCCCCGGATCCAGGCTGTCCTGCGCGAGCTCTCCGATGGCGGGCCGCCGCGCCTCGACTGGGCCGCGGAGCTCGCGCCCGCCGACGCGATGGCCCGGCTCGAGGCGCTGCCGGGGGTCGGCCCGAAGACCGCGAGCTGCGTCCTGCTCTTCAGCCTCGACGTCCCGGTGATGCCGGTCGACACCCACGTCGGGCGGGTCTCGCGCCGGCTGGGCCTGATCCCGGAGCGGATGGCGGATGGGCCCGCCCACGCGGCCCTGACCGCCCTCGTCCCCGACGGGCGCATGCTCGAGGCGCACCTGCTCCTCATCGCCCACGGCCGCCGCACCTGCCTCGCCCGCCGGCCGCGGTGCGGCGAGTGCCCGCTGCTCGACCTGTGCCCGTACGGCCGCGCGCAGGCGCGCGGCTGACTCGAGAAACCGGGGACAGTCCCCGGATGGGGACTGTCCCCACGCTCGACGGGTCACATCTCCCGCGCGCGGCGGGTCAAGGAGGTGAGAAGACCAACCGCGAGAGGAGAATCACCATGCGAGTCTTCATCGCCGGGGCGAGCGGCGCCATCGGCACCCGGCTCGTCCCCCGGCTCGTCGAGCGCGGCCACGAGGTGGTCGGCACCTACCACACGCCCGGCAAGGACGAGGGCCTGCGGGCGCTCGGGGCCGAGCCCGTCGCCCTCGACCTGCTCGACCGCGAGGCGGTGCTCGCCGCCGTCCGGGCGGCGGCGCCGGACGCGATCGTCCACGAGGCGACCGCGCTCGCCGACCAGACGTTCTCACGGAACTTCGACCGGACGTTCGCGGCCACCAACCGGCTGCGCCAGGACGGCACCGACGCGCTCCTGGCGGCCGCGTGGGACGTGGGGGTGCGGCGGGTCGTCGCCCAGAGCTTCGCGAGCTATCGCTACGCCCGCGTGGGCGGGCCCATCAAGACCGAGGACGATCCGCTCGACCCCGAGCCGCCCCGGTCGATGCGCAAGGGCTTCGGCGCGCTGCGCCATCTCGAGGAGGCGGTCGGGGCGATCAACGGGATCGTGCTGCGGTACGGCGCGTTCTACGGCGACCCGAACGACGGGATGCTCGAGCCGGTGCGCAAGGGCCGCTTCCCGATAGTCGGTGACGGCGGCGGGATGACCTCGTTCGTGCACCTCGAGGACGCCGCCTCGGCGACGGCCCTCGCGATCGAGGCCGCGGAGCCCGGGATCTACAACGTCTGCGACGACGAGCCGGCGCCCGTGCGCGACTGGCTCCCGTTCATGGCGGAGACGCTCGGGGCGAGGCCGCCGCGGCGCGTGCCGGCCTTCCTGGCCAGGCTCCTCGCCGGCGAGGCCGCCGTGCTGATCGCCACCGAGGCCCGCGCGGCATCGAACGCGAAGGCGCGCCGCGCGCTCGGGTGGGAGCTGCGCTACCCGAGCTGGCGGCAGGGCTTCCCGGCCGTCTACGGCGCCCCTGCGCGCGACGTCGCGCCGGTCGCGACCGCGCGCCCGCATCCCTCGAGCTGAGCCGCTTCACGGCACGCGCGCGGGGTGGGCTTCGACCCCACCGGCGCGCGTGTTGCCGTGGTCCCACAAACTTGCTATAACTCGACGTAGATTTGCTTCGTGGAATCAACTAAGGAGTAGCAATCACATGGCAAGAGTGATCGGTATCGACCTGGGTACGACGAACTCGTGCATGGCGGTGATGGAGGGCGGCGAGCCCACCGTCATCCCCAACGCCGAGGGCGGTCGCACGACCCCGTCGGTCGTCGCCTTCACCAAGGATGGACAGCGCCTGGTCGGTACCCCGGCCAAGCGCCAGGCGGTGACGAACCCGAAGAACACGATCTTCTCGATCAAGCGCTTCATGGGCCGCAAGGCCTCCGAGGTCTCGGAGGAGCAGAAGATCGTCCCCTACGAGGTTGCGGCCGGCCCGAACGGCGACGCCCGCGTGAAGGCGGGCGACAAGGTCGTTCCGCCGCCGGAGATCTCGGCCATGATCCTGCAGAAGCTGAAGGCGGACGCCGAGGCCTACCTGGGCGAGAGCGTGAGCGAGGCCGTGATCACCGTCCCGGCCTACTTCAACGACGCCCAGCGCAACGCCACCAAGGACGCCGGCAAGATCGCCGGCCTCGAGGTGCTGCGCATCATCAACGAGCCGACCGCGGCCTCCCTGGCCTACGGTCTCGACAAGGAGCACGACCAGACCATCCTCGTCTTCGACCTGGGCGGCGGCACCTTCGACGTGTCGGTGCTGGAGCTGGGCGACGGCGTGTTCGAGG
>JAICJM010000226.1 GCA_025928435.1 Thermoleophilia bacterium | reverse complement strand
GATCTGGGCGCAGGTCGACCACGAGATGACCGATCAGGCCCCGTGGGTCGACATGTACAACCCGAAGCAGATCGACTTCCTGTCGAAGCGGGTCGGGAACTACCAGTGGAACCCGCAGTGGTACATCCTGATCGACCAGCTCTGGGTGAAGTAGGGAGCTGAATCCGAACACGGGGCGGGCGGTTCCCCGGAGCCGCCCGCCCCCGGTTGGTAAGGTGATTGGTGCATGGCTGAGGTCGCGGCCCTGGAGCATGTCGAGCCGGTTTCCCCCGGCGGGCCTGAGGTTGCCGGGCGCAGCCCGTGGGCGCTGGCCGGGCGGCGGCTGCTGCGCAACCGCTTCGCCATCGGCGGGCTCGTCCTGCTCCTCCTGATCATCGTGGTCAGCTTCGGAGCGCCGATCTACTCGGACCACGTCGCCCACACGAACCCGTTCGAGAACAACCTGAACGGCCATACGATCGTGAACGGCAAGCGGGTGCCGCTGATGCAGCAGGGCGGCGGCATCCTCCATCTCGGCGTGACCCCGATCGGGCCGACGTGGGACGTCCACCACTACTTCCTCGGCGCCGACGAGAACGGGCGCGACGTCGCCTCGCGCGTGCTCTACGGCGGGCGCAGCTCGCTCGAGGTCGGCATCGGCTCGGCCCTGATCTGCTGCATCCTCGCGACGGTGCTGGCGCTCCTGGCCGGCTTCCACGGCGGCGTGATCGACATCCTGTTCTCGCGGTTGATGGACGTGATCTGGGCCTTCCCGGTGCTGCTGCTCGCGATCTGTGTCTCGACGGTGCTCCTGAACGCGCCGGACGGGGTGGGGGTGGGGCCGATCCGTATCACCGCCGCCAGCCTGTGGCTGCCGACGCTGATCATCTCGTTCATCTACCTGCCCTACGTGTACCGGCCCGTCCGCGGACAGGTGCTCTCGATCGCCGAGAAGGAGTTCGTCGAGGCGGCCATTGCGCAGGGGGCGTCGGGCCGGCGGCTGATCTTCTCCGAGGTGCTGCCGAACGTGATCACCGTCGTGATCGTGCTCTTCCCGCTGATGATCGCCACGACGATCCTGACCGAGGCGACGCTGTCGTTCCTCTCGATCGGCGTGCAGCCGCCGAACGCGAGCTGGGGGACCGTCATCAGCGACGGCCAGCAGCTGCTCTACACGCGGCCGTGGGTCGCGATCGCGCCGGGCATCCTGATCGTCCTGACCGTGCTGGCGCTCAACCTGCTGGGGGACGGCGTGCGCGACGCGCTCGACCCGCGTTCCAAGCTCCGGATCGAGGCATAGCGATGGGCGCATTCCTGGTCAGACGGACGCTGCAGCTGTTCCTGGTGATGTTCGTGATCTCCGTGGTCGTGTTCCTGATCTTCTTCCACACGCCGGGGATCGACCCGATCCGCCAGATCGCCGGCCGCAACCCGTCCGCCCAGGCGGTGAAGGAGATCAAGCACCAGTTCGGCCTCGACCGGCCGCTGCCCGTGCAGTACGGCCTGATGATGAAGAAGCTGTTCATCACGCGCGACCTCGTCTCGTACTCGAATCAGGGTCAGAAGATCGTGCCGGAGATCGCCCAGGCCGCGCCGGCGACGCTGTCGCTCGTGATCGGGGCGGCGATCATCTGGGTGGTGATGGCGATCGCGATGGGGATGCTGGCGGCGGTCTACAAGGGCACGGTGATCGACCCCCTGCTCATGATCATCGCGCTGATCGGGATCTCGATGCCCGTGTTCTGGGTGGGGGAGGTCGCGAATCTGATCACCCAGAGCCGCTGGCACGACACCTTCCTGTTCCACTGGGTCCCGGCGCTCGGATACACCCCGCTCACGCAATCGCCGCTGGGCTGGTTCGAGGGGCTCGTCATCCCCTGGATCACGCTCTCGATCCTCTACACCGGGCTGTACGCGCGCGTCCTGCGCGCGAACCTGATCGAGGTGCAGAACGAGGACTACATCCGCACCGCCCGGGCCAAGGGCCTCTCGGAGCGACGGGTGCTCCTGCGGCATACCCTTCGCACCTCGATGATCACGTTCATCAGCCTCTTCGGCCTGGACTTCGGCGCCCTCGTCGCAGGGTCGGCGCTCGTGACCGAGGTCGTGTTCGGCATCCACGGCGTCGGCTACCTGACCTATCAGTCCCTCGGCAACCTCGATCTCCCGACCATCATGGCCACGGTCGTCTACGGCTCCTTCTTCATCGTCCTCGCCAACGCGCTGGTCGACGTGGCGTACGCCTGGCTCGATCCGCGGATCAGGCCCGCCTGATGGCGGACCACCTGCTCGAGGTCAAGAACCTCAAGGTCTCCTTTCGCACGGAGGACGGACTCGTGCGGGCCGTGGACGGGATCTCGTTCACGCTCGACCCGGGCGAGGTGCTCGGGATCGTGGGCGAGTCCGGCTCCGGCAAGAGCGTCAGCATGATGTCGGTGATGCGACTGATCGTCGATCCCAACGCCGTGTTCGAGGGCGAGGTGATCTACAAGGGCCGCGACATCATGAAGCTCGGCCACGACGAGATGCGGTCGGTGCGCGGGTCGGAGATCGCGATGATCTTCCAGGACCCGATGACGTCGCTGAACCCGGTCTACCGGGTCGGCTGGCAGATCGCCGAGCAAATCCGGGCGCACGAGGCGGTCTCGAAGGATGCCGCCCACAACCGGGCGGTCGAGCTCCTGGCCGCCGTCGGCATCCCCAACCCGCGGGTGCGCGTGAACGACTATCCGCACCAGTTCTCGGGCGGCATGCGCCAGCGCGTGATGATCGCGATGGCGCTCTCGTGCAACCCCGACCTGCTGATCGCCGACGAGCCGACCACCGCGCTCGACGTGACCATCCAGGCCCAGATCCTCGAGCTGATCGGGAAGCTCAAGGACGACTTCGGCTCCGCCGTCGTGATGATCACCCACGACATGGGCGTCGTCGCCGAGGTGGCCGACCGCGTCGTCGTCATGTACGCCGGGCGGGTGGTGGAGCAGGGCACGAAGCAGGACCTCTTCTACGACGCCCAGCACCCCTACACCTGGGGTCTGCTCGGCTCGATCGCCCGCCTCGACCGGCCCAAACCGCGGCGGCTGACCGCCATTCCCGGCACGCCGCCGTCGCTGATCCACCTGCCCCAGGGATGTGCCTTCGGGCCCCGCTGCGCGCAGCGCTTCGACAAGTGCATCGAGGTGCCGGAGCTGCGCGACCGCATCGGGGAGTCGGGGCACCTCGACGCCTGCCACCTCGACCCCGCGGCCAAGGCCGCACGGCGGGAGACCGCCATCCATCCGGAGCTGATCGAGGGCTCGGCGTGAGCTCGCAGAACGGCGGCGAGCCCCTGCTGCGGGTGGAGGGCGTCCGCAAGTACTTCCCGATCAAGAAGGGCATCCTGATCCAGCGCGAGGTCGCCCGCGTCCACGCCGTCGACGGCGTCAGCCTCGAGGTCAAGGCCGGCGAGACCCTCGGCCTCGTGGGCGAGTCGGGCTGCGGCAAGTCGACGCTCGGCCGCTGCATCGTGCGCCTGCACGAGCTGACGGAGGGCTCGATCAACTTCGAGGGCCGCGACATCTCGAAGCTCTCCCGCCGCGAGCTGCAGCCGATGCGGCGGCAGATGCAGATGGTGTTCCAGGACCCGTACGCCTCGCTCAACCCGCGCAAGCGGGTCGGGACGATCATCGCCGACCCCCTGCGGATCCACGGGATGGGAGACCGGGCCCAGGTGCGGCGGCGGGTGTCCGAGCTGCTCGAGCTCGTCGGCCTCTCGCCCGAGCACATCAACCGCTATCCGCACGAGTTCTCCGGCGGCCAGCGCCAGCGCATCGGCGTCGCCCGCGCGCTCGCGCTGCACCCCAAGCTGATCATCGCCGACGAGCCTGTGTCGGCCCTCGACGTGTCGATCCAGGCCCAGGTCATCAACCTGCTGGACGACCTCCAGGACGACCTGCACCTGACCTACGTGTTCATCGCCCACGACCTCGGGGTCGTGCGGCACGTCTCCGACCGGATCGCGGTCATGTACCTCGGCAAGATCGTCGAGATCTCGCCGGCCGAGGAGCTGTACCAGCGGCCGATCCACCCCTACACCGAGGCGCTGCTGTCGGCCGTGCCGATCCCCGATCCGGACCTCTCGGCCCGGCGCGAGCGAATCGTGCTCGAGGGCGACGTGCCCAGCCCGATCACGCCGCCGACGGGGTGCCGGTTCCACCCGCGCTGCCGGTACGCCACCGAGATCTGCTCGCAGGAGGAGCCGCCGCTCGTGCCCCACGGAGCGAAGGGGCACATGGCCGCCTGTCACCACCCGCTCGACGCGAACCCGACCCCGACGGCGGATGCATCGCCGGGGCCCGTCCAGGCCTGACCCGATCGTTCGGGTCGCCGCCCTCGTCGCGCTGGCGCTGACCGCCTGCGCGTGCGCCGGCTCGGGCGGCGGCGACACCCCGTCCCCGCCGGGCACGCACGCCGTCCGCGTGGAGAACCCGTTCGCCGGCGCCCACGCCGCCGCCGTGCGCTACATGCGCCGCCGGGAGGCGCGCTTCCATCCCGCGCGCGTGCGCGTCGAGCTCTCGGTCATGAGCCGGAAGGGGCGCACGGAGACCGTGCTCGCGTCGACGTCGGTCAGCCTGGGCGGCGGCCCGGGCACGGTCTTCACCGACGTCGGCCGCCGGGCGCTCGTGCTCGGGCGGCGTGGGGGACGGCTCCGCGTCGTCGCCGACCTCACGAACAGCGGCCGCTACTCGCTCCCCCCGGAGGGGCTGGCGGCCATGCCGCGCCGGTCGCGGATCGTCGCCGGACGGCGCTCGGTCGTGGTGGCGGAGCCGGACGTCCCGGCGGCCAGCCGCGCGGAGGTCGCCGCCGTCGTCGCCGACGTCATGCCGGGGCTGAACGCGCACTACCTGCTGCCCGGGGCCAGAGCGCACGTGCCCCTGGTCTACATGACCGACTCGTGGAGCACCGCCGAGCAGGTCGCCGGCGTCGAGATGCCGCAGGAGGCGATCGGCGCGGAGTACGACGGCGTGGTCTACCTCCGCGCGGGCGAGTGGGCCGGGGAGGACGAGGTCGAGCGCGACGCACTGCTCGTCCACGAGCTGACGCACGTCGCCAGCGCGGGCATCGTCGCCGGCGGCCCGCTGAGCCTGATCGAGGGGGTGGCCCGCTACGAGGAGCAGCGCTACGTCGCCTCGCGGGGCGTGCACTGGCCCTACCGGTACATCGCCGACGCGTACCGGACCGGGTACCCGTCGCTGGAGCGGTGGCGCTGGTCGAACGGATGGGGCGTGCACGGGACGCTCCCGACGTGGCTGGCCTACGAGGACGGCGCGGCGATCGTGGGCGCCGTGATCCGCGACGGCGGCGACGCCGGTCTGCGCCGCCTCGGGGCGGCGTTCCGCCGCGACGGGGTGTCGGGGCTCTTCACGACCACCCAGGTCGGGCGCGCGTTCCGGGCTGCGGTCGGGCGTCCGTTCGCCGTCGTCGCCGCCCAGGCGCGGGCCGCGATGCGCGCGGCCGCCGGCTGAGATCGGGGCCTGGCCCGGTCCGCGACTCGTAACGATCCTTACGAACATCGCTTGACCTGGCCGCCCCACGCGGTATAGTTTGGCGAGAGGCACGCCTCTGCAGGTGGAATTCCCCAAGAGAATTCCCTGCGGGTGGCGGCGACCGCGTCCGCGTTTGCGGGGAACCTGTCGTGCTGATACCCTTCGTGGTTGCGCCGTTGGTCCGGTTCCACGCCTTTGATTTCCCCCACTAGCCCCTCGGGAGGCGACGCTTTGCCTGCAAGCACTCATGCGCCCAG
>JAICJM010000254.1 GCA_025928435.1 Thermoleophilia bacterium | reverse complement strand
GCGGAGCCCGTCGCGCGCGAGCTCGAGCGCGAATGGGTCGAGCAGGGCCCGCTCGTGACCGTCTGGCAACGGGCCGTCGACCTGGCTCAGCTGGCCGAAGCTGCGGGCGCCGACAGCGCCCCGTACCAGGCGGACGTCGACGCCGCTCGCCACCAGGTCGAGGCGGCGCGGCTCGCAACACGTGAGCAGCGCGAGCGGCTGACCGCGGTGCGTGACCGGCTCGCCGACGCCCTGCTGGCGGCGCCGCTCGAGCTCGACCCGCCCCCGCCGGTCGCCGACGACCCCAGGCCCGAGGCGCTGCGCCGCGACGCGCTCGAGCTGATCCGGCTCGCCGACGAGGCCGGCAGCACGGCCGCGTCGGCGGCGTCCGCGGCCACCGACCGGCTGGAGAGCCTCCACGCCGAGCTCGACGCGGTGGGGCGCCCGGACGCCCTGACCGCCCGGATCGAGCAGCTCGAGCGAGGGCTGCCGCACGAGGTGGAGCTCGCGCCGGATGCGCCGCCCTCGGCGGCGATGCGCCTGCGCCGCGCCGGCCTGCACGTGCGGTGATCGCCGAGCGGGCGATCGTCTGCGGGCCCTGCGAGCCGGCCCAGGGCCTGGCCTGGGACGAGGCTCTCGTGCGCGCGCCGGTCGACCGGCCGACCCTCCTGGTCTGGCGCACGGCCCCGGCCGTCGTGATCGGCCGATTCCAGCGCGCCGACTGGGAGGTCGACGCCGGCGCCTGCGCCGCTCGCGGCGTCCGCGTCTGGCGCCGGTTCACGGGCGGCGGCGCCGTCTACCTCGACCCCGGCACCGTCTGCGCGGCGCTGGCGCTGCCCGCCGCCCACCCGGCCGCATCGGCCCCGATCCCCGACATGTACGCGCCGCTGCTCGACGGCATGGTGCGCGCCTGCCGGACCCTCGGGGCCGACGCAGCCCGGGACGAGCGCACCGTGCGAATCGGCGCCTGCAAGGTGACGGGCATCGCCGCGCACCGCGGCCGGGACGTGACCCTCGTCCACGGCACGCTGCTGGTCGGCGCCGACCTGGATGCCCTGCGCGCGTGCCTGGCCGGCGCGCGCGACGGGCCGCTCGACGGCCGGCCCCGCCCGACGCCGAGCCGGCCCGATCACGTGACGCTCGTCGGGGGCGACGTGGAGGCGGCCGAGCGGGCGGTCGTCGAGGCGCTCTCCGCCCCGGGGGCTGAGCGGACGCCGCTGACGGCGGCCGAGTCCGGGACGGCCGCGCGGCTCCTGCACGAGCGCTATCTCGATCCGCTCTGGCACGCCGGCCCGTGGGAGGACGTGACGCCGGACGCGGCCCGCCCCGTGCTGGGTGCGTGATCGCGCAGGCCCGTTTGTGGGTATCGTCGGGAGGGCAACCGCGACGGAGGAGTCGGACGATGGCGCTGCGATCGAAAGTCTTCACCTACGGGGCTGAGCTGACATGGCAGGGCGGGCATACCGCCGTGGTCGCCGCCGGCGACCGGCCACCGCTGCCGGTGGCGCCGCCGCCGGACTTCCCCGGCGGCGAGGACGACCGCTGGAGCCCCGAGCACATCTTCCTGGCCGCGCTCGAGTCGTGCACGATGCTCTCGTTCCTGGCCCACTGCGAGCACAACGACCTCGAGGTGCGCGAGTACTCGGCCCGCGCCACCGGGTCGATCGAGCGGCGCGAGGACGACCGCCGTTACGCGTTCACGGACGTCCAGGTCGTCGTCGACGCGCGCATGGCCCCCGGCCAGGCCGCCGCGGCCCGCGAGCTGACGGACAGGGCGGAGCGCGACTGCTTCATCACCGCGTCGACGACCGCCCGGATCGACAACGACTGGCGGATCCTGGAATGACCGTCGGCGCCCGCCCGGCGGCGGCCGTCTCGACGCTGGCGGACACGCGTGCGGCCGCGGAGGAGGTGGCGGAGAAGGTGCGCGACCGCCTGGCCGGTGCGGCGGCCGACGTCGCGTTCCTGTTCCTCTCGCCCGAGCACGCGGCCGACGCCGAGGCGGCCGCCGCCGCGGTCGCCGACATCCTGCAGCCGGGGGCGCTCGCCGGCGCGACCGGCGAGGCGGTCATCGGCACGGGCCGGGAGCTCGAGGGCGTGCCGGCGATGAGCCTGCTGGCGACCAGCCTCCCCGGCGGCCGGGCCCGGGTGCACCACCTGAGCGTGCGCGACACCGGTGATGGCCCCGCCGTGGAGATGCCGGCCGAGCTCGTGCCGGCGGCCGGCGAGCCGATGCTCCTGATCGCCGACCCGTACTCGTTCCCCGCCGACGCGTTCCTCGAGGGCGTCGAGGGCCGGTTCGACGGCGCCGTCGCGGTCGGCGGCCTGGCGTCCGGCGGTGGGGGCCCCGGCGAGCACGCCTTCATCTGCGGGCGGCGGGTGATGCGCCACGGCGCGATCGCCGTCACCGTCGAGGGCGACGTCCGCCTGCGGGTGCTCGTGTCGCAGGGCTGCGCCCCGGTCGGGCCGGAGATGGTGATCACGAGCGCCGACGGCAACATCATCCACGAGCTGGCCGGGCGCCCGGCGTACGAGCGGCTGACCGACATCGTCGCCGGTCTGGACGACCACGGACGCGACCTCGTCCAGCGCGGCCTGCTGGCCGGGCTCGTCATCGACGAGAACCGGGCCGAGTACGGCTCGGATGACTACCTGATGCGCGCCGTGATGGGCGGCGACGCCGACCAGGGATCGCTGGTCGTCGGCGACACGGTGCGGGTGGGGCAGACGTTCCGCTTCCACGCCCGCGACGCCGAGAGCGCCGACGCCGACCTGCGCGCCGCGCTGCGCCATCACGCCGGGAACGGCGAGCGGCCCGCGGCCGCGCTGCTGTTCGCCTGCAACGGCCGCGGCTCGAACATGTACGCCGATCCCGACCACGACGCCGGCGCCGTGGCCGACGAGCTCGGCCCGATCCCGCTCGCCGGGATGTTCTGCTCCGGCGAGATCGGCCCCGTCGGCGGGCACACGTTCCTGCACGGGTTCACCGCCACGATGGCGCTCCTGACGAGCCGCTAGAGGGCCGGGGCCCGCCCGCCCTGGAATCGCGCAGCTAGCGGATCGTCAGGAAGGCGTCCACATCGACCGTGGCGTGGCCGGCCGTCCCGGCACACACGACCTTGATCGTGTGGGGGCCGTCGCTCGGCCAGCTGTGGGCGAACACGATCCGGCGGTGCATCTGGGTCGCGTTGTGCAGGTTCACGTTCGCGACCAGCTTGCCGTCGATGTAGACGTGGGCGGTGCCGCGGTTCGACCGCCGGGTCGCCACGTAGGCGACCTGCCGGCCGGTGAACTTGAGCGTCGCCGACGCGCCCTTGTGGGTCGTCGTGTGGACGGTGTTCCCGTAGGCGAGCGGGGCGCCGCTGCGCGTCCAGCCGCCGGCGTAGTGAATGGCGGCGTTGCCGTCCTGGAAGGCGGTCAGCCGCGTCGAGGGGCCGGGCTTGAAGGCACTGGCGTTGCCGACGCAGTCCGTGGCGCGCACCTGGTAGAGGTGCGTGTTGGCGGACGGCGCGAGCGAGACGGCGCGGCTCGTGGCCATCGTGTTCGCGAGCGGGATGCCGGCGAAGCTGCCGCCGTTCACGTTCCCCTGCAGGGCGAAGGAGCAGACGCCGCTCGGATCCGTGGCGTTCCAGCGCACCAGCAGCGGCACCTTGCCCGAGGCGATCGTGGTGGCCTTGCGCAGGATGGCGTTGGGCAGCGGCGAGATCGCCGGCGCCGTCGAGTCGATCGGCACCGAGCTGCCCGTCTGCAGGAACGCGAGGTGCGCCTGGTCGGAGCCGCCGATGCGCGTGAAATCGCCGCCGACGGCCAGGCCGGTCGACGTGTCGGCGAGGGCGAACACGCCGAGGTCGCTGTTCACGCTCGGCGCCCAGGTGGTGTCGAGGTCGCCGTTCGAGGGGTCGAATCCGGCGATGTGGTTGCGCACGATCGGCGTGGCGCAGTTGCCCGAGTCGCAGAAGTTCTGGAAATGGCCGCCTGCGACAACCTCGCCGTCGGAGAATCCGATCGCCTGAACGTTGCCGTCGAAGCGGACGTCCCAGCTCGTCCCGCCCGTGGGCGTGAACCGCTCCATGCGGTTGTTGAAATGGCCGGCGTAGACGGATCCGTCGGGGCCCGCGTCCATCGACACGACCGCCGAGGTCGGCGAGTGGCCCGTGTAGCCGCTCTGGAGCGCGCCGGAGCCCTCGTCAAAGGCGGCGATGGACGGGTGCCCGCCGCTCGCCGAGCCCGCGTTCAGGAAGAACCCTCCCGCGACGATGTTGCCTCCCACCGGCTCGAGGCCGTCGACGCGGCCGTCGACGAACGGCGTCCACGACGAGTCAAAGGCGCCGTCCGTGGCGCCGACGGCTCCCAGGAAGGGCTGCGAATGACCGTCGAGCGTCGCGAACTGGCCGCCGACGTAGAGGGTGCCCCCGCTCACGGCGAGCGCCTGCACGTCGCCGTTGGCCTCGGCGGCGAAGGTCGTCTTGGCGACGAGTGTGCCGTTGGCGAGGATCTTGGCGATGTGCGGGCGGCCGGAGCCGTTGATCTGGGTGAAGCTGCCGCCGACGATGACGCCGCCGCTCCCGTCGGTCGCGATCGTCTTCACGGTGCCGTTCGCGCTCGGCTGCCAGGCGGTG
>JAICJM010000333.1 GCA_025928435.1 Thermoleophilia bacterium | reverse complement strand
GGCCCAGCGAAGCGCAGCTTTCACGGCAGCACCAGCAGGTCGGCGTGGCCCACGGTGACGGCGAGGAAGCCGGCGGCCGCTTCTCTCAGACGGCGCCGCCGATAGAGCTCGGCGTCGGCGGCCAGCTCGGCCTCCTGCTCGCACGCGGCGTCGAGCCAGCCGGTCACCCACTCGGCGGCGAGGTCGCTCTCCCCTGGTCCGAGGCGCCACGGGCTCGGTCTGACGACGACCTCCGCTCCCAGCCGGCGGAAACCTGCGGCGGCGGCTTCGACCGCATCAGGGCCGAGCAGGCGCCCGCGTCGGGTCCGGCGGCGCTGGTGCGCGTTGAAGGCAGCCGCGATCCGGGCGTCCAGCGGGTCCGGCGGAAGGAGCTGCACGCGACCGGTGACGGAGAGTGCGAACAGCACCGGGCAGCCGGCTCCCGAGCAGGTATGGATCAGCCGCGTCAGCTCGTCCCGGGTGAGGAGGTCGAGCAGGGCGGAGGCGGTGACGAGGGTCGCCCCGCTCAGGTCGTCGCGCGTGAGGCGCGTGACGTCGGACACGCGGGTCTCGGCCACCACGTTGTTCCCGTCTGCGGCCGAGCCGGGCACCTTGGCCGCGGCGATCGCCAGCAGGTCTGTATCTCGATCGTGTAGGACCCAGTGCTGCGGCCCGGGCAGGAGTGGCGCGAGCCAGCGACCCATCGCGCCGCTGCCGCACCCGAGATCGTGGATCAACCAGCCTGCCTCCGGCGCGATCCGGCGCCGGAGCCGCCCGACGAGCTCCAACGCGCGTGCCGAGCTGTCCGCAGCTTCCCGCAACTCGAGCCAGCCCGGGGTGACCCGGATCGGCTCGACTGTCATCCCGCCGCTCCCTGCAGCACCTCGGCGACCGCAGAAGTGGTCGTCGACCAGCTCGCGAGCGACATCCGGCGCTCGCGCGCCGCCAGGCGCAGGCGCCGTCGCAGGCCGGCGTCCTCGAGCCAGGTCCGGAGCACGTCGCGGAGCGGTGCCGGGTCGCCGGGGGGAACCAGCAGGCCCGGCCGGGTTCCGTCGGCGGCGCGCCCGAGAGCCTCCGGCACGCCGCCGACCTCGGCGGCGACGACGGGCAGCCCGCGTGCGAGCGCCTCGGCGACGACCATCCCGTACGTCTCCGCACGCGACGGGAGGATCAGGAGATCCGCCGCCGCGTAGCTGCGGGCGAGGTCGGCTTCAGCCTGCGGACCCGAGAAGCGCACGCGACCGTCCATCCCGCCCTTGAGGACGCGGCGGCGCAGGCGTTGCACGAAGGCCGGATCGCGTTCGAGGCTGCCGACGCACCGGCACTTCCAGCGCAGGCCGATCAGGGGCCCGAGTGCGTCGAGGAGCACGTCGTGGCCCTTGCCGGGGATCACGGCGGCGACCGAGAGCAGCGCGCCTCCGAGTTCGGTCCCCGGCGCGAGCTCGGCACGCTCGACGCCGGGCTCTGCGACGTGGACGCGGTCGCCCGGCAGGGAGTACAGCTCGAGGAGTGTCCGCCGGGCCCAGGCGCTGGTGGTGACGACTGACACGGCACTGGAAAGGACAGTTCTTTCTCGCTCCCGGACGTTGTCGTCCGTCGTGCCCTGACCCAGCGCCATGTGCACGAGCGCGACGAGCCGCAGTCGTCCGGCCTCGGGCGTCAGCGCCCCGGGCGCGGGCGAGGCCACCAGCCCGTCGAGCAAGACGAGAGCGCCGTCGGGGATCCGGCGGACGGTGGCAGTGAGGTCGTCGAGCGATCGCGCGTCGGGCCTCGGCCACGAGCCGGCGACTTCGTGGAGGTGCACGGTCCAGCCCGCCGCCGCAAGGCCCCGAGCAATCCGGCGGTCGTAGGCGTTACCTCCGCTCGGCCGGGTCGGGTCGTCGACGCCCGCGGGCACGATGAAGTGGACGGCCCTCACAGCGCACGCTCGTAGGACGCGGACGCCAGCGGGGATTCGTGCAGCGTGACGACGAGCCCGTCGAGCCCCCGTGCGGCGTCGCCCAGCGCACCGGCGTGGACGCGGTCTACCAGCCGATCCGCGATCAGGCGGGCGAGCACTTCCGTGGTCGTGTTCAGGCCGGCGAGG
>JAICJM010000072.1 GCA_025928435.1 Thermoleophilia bacterium | reverse complement strand
GAGGAACATCGTCCAGTCGAAGCGGCGGAGCCGGTGGGCTGCTGCCAGCATTGGAACGAGCTCGTCGGTGACGGCCTGCTCCCCGGCGAGGAACCGCACGGTCACCCCCAGCAGCCCCGTGCGCTGCTCGGGCGTGATCCGCTCCCAGTCGAGGGCGTCCTGGCCGAAGTCGATGTCCTCGACGCTCCACATCTTGCGGATCGCCTTCTCGTACTTGCGGTAGATGGGCCCCGCGATCATCTGCCGCGAGAAGTGAAACCGCGATGTGACGGTCGGGTTGCTGACAGCCATGGAACCTCCTCGTGGGACTCTGCGGCACGACGCGCACGAGTATAACCACTGCTTTTAGAGGTTTCCGGTGCACACGGACCGATGCCGCGGGGTCAGCGCACGACCAGCACGGACGCCTCCGACTCGTGCGCCACGCGCTCGCTGACGCTCCCGAGCGACCGGAGGCCGCGCAGTCCGCGGCTCCCGAGGATCAACAGGTCGGGCCGCAAGTCACTCAATGCTCCCGCGGGGTGCCCGCGAAGCCGGCGCTGTGGAACGTGGTGGCCGGCCGGCCCGCGGAGCTCGATCTCGATCACGTCCGGGTCGACATCGCCTTCATCCGTCACGACGACGGCTTCGAGCGCCGCGCCGACGCGGGCGGCAAGCGCTTCCCCTACCGCGACGGCGCGCGTCGCCGCGGGCGACCCGTCGGTGGCGACGATGATCGACCGGGGGAACTCGGTGGGCGCGGGGCGTGGGCGTGCGATCAGCACGGGGCAGGGGGCGTTGTGCAGGAGCTGGGTGGCGACGCTGCCGAGCAGGATGCCGGGAAGACGCCCATGGCCGTGAGTTCCGATCGCCACAAGGGTGGCATCGTGGCGCCTGGCCTCGATCGCCATCATCGGCGCCGGCGGGCCCTGCACGATCGAGGTCTCGACCGCCAGGGTCTCAGGGACGAGCTCGCGTGCGCGGGCGGCGGCGTCCTCCACGTGCTCGCGCGTGCCGATGGGTGCGTAGGCCGCCGGTGGCGACCATCCCAGGGCGACGGTCGTACCGGTGTTCCAGACACCCGCGAGCGTGATCTGGGCAGAGGTGACTGCGAGGCGCGCGGCCTGGCGGACGGCTTCGAACCCCTCGTCGGAGCCATCGACGCCGCAGACGATCCGGGCGAACACGCCGGCCGGTGACCAGGTCGCAGGCGAACCGCTGTGGGTGGGTGAGGAGTTCATGGTGATCCCTTCCTGGTCGGCGCCGTCGTCACTCGCTCAACGTAGGCCCGGACGCGAGGATCGGCATCGGAGTGCGCCCGTGCCTCCGTACGGGGAATTACCGACCGTCCCGACCGCCGCTCATGGTCGAGAGCGCGCGCACGCGAACGCGAACGCCGGGTCGACCGCCACCCGATCCGGAGGAGTGGCACCGCGGGGCCCACGACGAAGGCCGCGAGGAGCAGGATCTGCGGCCGCCCCTGGTAGCCGGTCGTCAGGGTCTCCACCGAACCCCACCCGAGCAGCGCGAGCCCCATGACGAGCGCTGCGGGGCTCGCCACGGGCGCTCCGCGCACCGCGGCCGCCGCCGTGAAGAGCATCCCGCCGCCGATCACGACGAGGAGCGTGATGCCGGGCACGGTGTAGTCCGGGAAGGGCGTCCCGTCGAGCCACGCCTGCTTCACGCCCAGGCCGACCGGGTCGGCGAGAAGCCTGTAGCCGCCATAAATCGCACCGAGGGCCACGACGCCGGCGAACGCGGCCACGGTCGCTCGCGCGCGCCGGGAGAGGGGTGGACGAGCGTCAACCAGGTTCGGGACCGACATCGAGCGCGCACTCCCCTCGGTGAGATGGCCGCCGCCGGGGAGTCGAACCCTGGAGCGCCGGGTCATGCCGGCGTCGGCCGCGATCAGCGGGCGGATGCATTTTCCGATGCCCACGCCGTCTGCGCGTCGGGGCGCATGCGGTTCCGGTGTGCGGGGTTTTCGGTACCGGGGCTGAAGGGAGCCCTGAGCCGGTCCCCCCGCCCTACTGGTATCGGAGCGCTTCCGCCGGGTAGATGCGGGCGGCCCGGCGCGCCGGCACGTAGGTGGTTGCGAGGGCGACGACGTAGACGAGCAGGAAGATCACGACCATCGTCAGCCAGGGTGGGTCGAACGTGAGGTTGCCCCAGCTCGGCTGCTGCTGAGAGTCGTGGATGACGTTGAACGCCACGGCGAGCCCGAGGACGGTTCCGACGATGATCGACGTCAGCGCGATGAACGAGGACTCGATCAGGAAGCTCCATTGCACCATGCGGCGGCGGAAGCCGATCGCCCGGAGCACGCCGATCTCCTGTCGCCGCTCGACGACCGAGCGGGCGCTGATGACGCCGAGCGCGGTCACCCCCACGATGAGGCCGAGGCCCATGAACGCCATGATGAGCCGGTCGAAGGTCAGCGAGGACGCGACGGCGTCGGCCAGGAGCGAGCTGAGCGCGTCGGCCTGCATGCCGTTCGCGAGGAACGCGGACTCCAGGGCTTTCGCTGTCGCGACCGGGTCGACCCCGTGGCGGAGGGCGAACAGGTAGACCGTCGGCTGCGCCCGCCCGCCGAACGCGGCGGTGAGCGTGTGCTGGGAGGTCGAGATGCCGGCCATCTCGAGCGGCGCAGTATCGGAGAGGACGCCGATCACCGTCAGCCGCACCCGGTGGCTCGTCTGCGGGTCCCGCACCTCGACCTGGACGGGTCGGAAGTGCTGGTCCTCGAGGTAGAACCCGCTGAGCCGGAAGGGCGGCACGGCGCCGAAGTTCCAGTTGGATCGGCGGGGTGCGACGGCGCCGTCGACGACGGCGAGGCCGGGATGGCGGCGGATCGCCCGCCAGACCTGGCGATCGGTTCCGTAGCCGTCGGCGCGCGCGGCGAGGCCGTATGTCGTGTGCCCGAGGAAGGTGCCGTCGAGGCCTCGTACCGCGTAGTTCTCACCCTTCCCGGGGGTACCGATCTGATGCGCCTTGACGGGAAGGAAGGACTGGCTCGACACGACCCGGAAGTCCGCGGGGTCGATCCCCGGCGCGCGCCGGAGCGCGGCCCGCATATCGGTGACCGGGCTGGCCGGCGCAACTGTCGCGCGGACGTCGAACCCGCCGCCGTAGGTGTGCATGTCGTTCATGCCGTTCACGAACGACGTGGTCGTCGTCGCGCCGACGACAAGGGTGAAGACGACGAGCGTGAACATGGCGAGCGTGACCCCCGTGCGGAACCTGTTTCGCAGCGGATACGCCATCGACATGCGCAACACCGGGGCGAGCGGCTTGATCCGGCCGAGGGTGCGGCCGACGGTGCCGAGCAGCAGGTCGGCGTTGTACATCAGGGCCCAGCTGGCGCCCACGACGATCATGAGCCCGCCGAGGATGAAGATGGAGAAGTCGACGCTGAGCGTGCCGAACAGCCAGCGTCCGACCGGGAGGACGAACCACACCACCAGGCCGAGCCCCGCGCCTGTCCGCGCGATGCGACGCGACGCCCCCAGGCGCTCCGCGACGGGAACTGCGCCAAGCAGGCCGAGCGACACCCCGAAGCCGAGGATGATCGCGTTCCTCGCCTGGATCCCGGACACGATCAGCACGGCTCCAAGTGCGAGCCCGAGCAGGCCGGGCGCCCAGCGTGTCCGGCCGCGAGCCTTCGCAGGCGGGTCCTGGAGGTTGCGGATTGCGCTGACGATGTTCATGCGGCTGACCCGCCACGCGGATGCGCCCACCACCACGAAGGTCAGCAGCATGCCGAGCGCGTACGCGACGATCAGCGTGCGGCTCGTGACGGAGTACGTGATGTGGAAGCCGCCCTGCTCGTCGAACGCGCCCGCCATCACGAGCACCATCGCATAGGCAACCGCGATCCCGACGAGCGCGCCGACCGCGGCAGCGGCCAGGTCGTAGGCGACACCCTCGAACAGGAACATCTCGACGAGATGCCGCCGGCGCGTGCCCACCGCGCGGGCGATCCCCAGCTCACCGCGGCGCTCGGCGGCGAGCATGATGAAGATCAGGAAGATCAGGAGGATCCCCGCGGCGATCGAGAACGAGCCGAACGTGGTGAACATGGAGACGAAGGCGGCGCCGGTCTGGTCGGCGACCTCGAGCGTGTCCTGCTTCGTGCTGTTCGCCTGCAGGCCGAGCGGGCCCACGACCGGCCGCAACCTGTCGACGACCTGTTTCGTGAGCTCGGTTCCCGAGATCGCGCCGCCGCGGTTGGACACCAGCACGTACTTGATGAGTCCGGGCCGGCCGAGCAGCGCCTGGGCCGTGGGGAGCTGTGTCAGGACTGCGGCACCGTCCGTGCCCGTGCCGTCGAACTGGACGACCGCGTCGACCCGGACCTGCGCCACGCGCCGGCCGGCGTAGATCCGCACCAGGTCGCCGGTGGAGGCGTCGAGCTTGTCGGCCGCCGAGCGGTTCAGGTATGCGGCGCCCGGGGGCAGCGACGCGAGCTGGACACTCCGACCGGTCGTGTCCTCGATCGCGCCGAATCCCCGCAGGGCGGCTGGGTCGCTGGCGAAGAGCGTGACCTGCGGCTCCGTTTGGCGGCTGGTGACGTCCTGGGTGGCGACGCCCTCGATGATCGCGGGGGCGACGCCGTCCACCAGCGGAGTCGACGAGAGCGCGCGGCGGATCGTCCGGAAGTCGCGTTCCGGGAAGTAGCGGATGCCCGTGGCCGAGCCGGTCTGCACGGCGAAGTTCGGTGTGGCGCCCTTCGCGGAGACGATCTCGTCCGTCTGCCCCAGGGCCGTCACGGCTGACGAGCGGACGGTGCGCGTCATCGTGTCGCCGGTGGCGAGGGCGGCGGCGATCATCGCGGTTCCCAGCATCAGCCCGACCACGATGAGGGCCGTCCTGCCGGGCCGTCGCCGGGCGTTGCGGACGCCGAGACGGAAGAACACGCGGTGCCGCAATGCGAGCAGGCCGACGGCAGCGAGCGCGGCCGCCAGGCTGGAGACGAGGACCACCTCCAGCGGGCCCATCGGGATGCCGAAGAGTCTCGTCACCGGCCGGCCCCCTACTCCGCCGTGACGGCCGGCGCGTCCGCGACGACCACGTCGTACATCTCCCGTCCGGGCGACGAGCGGTAGAGCGTCACGAACTTGTCGATCTGCTCCGCGTAGAAGCTCCGCGTCCCTCGAAGGCCTGCCCCGGCAGTTGCCTCGCTCTCCCAGAAGGTCAGGGCGAGCACCTTGCCCTGGTCGGACAGCAGCACGTACGCGCCCTCGTAGCCCTCCTGCTCGCGAAGCGCGGGCACCACCGAATCCTCGAAGAGCCGGGTGGCCTGCTCGACGCCCATGCGAACGGGGTCGATCTCCGCCAGTGTCACGCGCGCGATCATGCCGTCACCTCCAGCAGCTCTTCGTCGACGATCTCCCCATCGACCATGCGGACGATCCGGTCGGTTGCCCGGCCGACCGAGATGTCGTGGGTGACGATGAGGAACGTCAGCCCGCGCTCACGGTTCAGCCGCCGCATCAACCCGACAATCTCGTGGGCGTTCTCGCTGTCGAGGTCACCCGTCGGCTCGTCGGCCCAGACGATCGCGGGGTCGTTCACGAGCGCCCGGGCGATCGTCACACGCTGCCGCTGGCCCCCGGAGAGCTCGTCGGGAAGGTGGTGTGCGCGCGCGGCCAGGTCGACCATCCCGAGCGCCTCCATCGCCTGTGCCCGCGCCTGGCGCGCGGGGACGCGGCTGACCAGCAGCGGCAGCTCCACGTTCTCCACGGCGCTCAGGACCGGCATCAGGTTGTAGAACTGGAAGACGAACCCCATCCGGCGCGCGCGGTAGTCGGTCCGCTCGTCATCGGACATCGACGCCAGAGACACGCCCTCGATGAGGACGTCGCCCCCGTCGATGCGATCCAACCCGGAAAGGCAGTTGAGCAGCGTCGTCTTTCCCGACCCGCTCGGCCCCATGATCGCGAGCATCTCGCCGACCCCAACGGCCACCGAGACGCCGCGGAGCGCCTGAACCTCGAGCTGGCCGGTGTCGTAGCGCTTTTCCACCGCGCGCGCCTCCACGATCGCCAGCCGCGCACCGCCCAGGTCGGGTGACGCGGATCCACGCTGCTCACGAGCATCGACCGCCATGAGGCACCTCCAGGGATCTTTTCGACAGTTTGTCCGCCGTGCGGCGGGCCCGCGTCGGAGTACACCCGGAGATGCCTGCGAGGAACTACTGATCCGCGGAAGCGCGATGCCGCCCCTGGTGCCCACGCCACCGCGTGGCCCGGCGGGTGACGCGGCGGGCCCGGTGCGGGCTGCGGCGCGAGAGCGATCGCCGACCCTGGGGCCGGAAGAAGATCGCGTTCCCCGCTTCCGCCAGGGCCAGGTACGTGACAATCATGGCCGCGAGAACGCCCAGGAACTGCAGCGGCAGGGGCCGGAAGCCGAACAGGCGAGCAACAGGGCCGATGTACGGCAGCGCGATCCCAGCCACTGCGCAAGCGACCGTCGTCACCAGCAAGGGCCGGCTGGGGCGGCTGCGGAAGAACGGTACCCGGCGCGCTTCGTATGGCCGTTCGCCGCCTCCCAGAGCGCCCGGTCGAGCTCGTTCCCGCCCTGGTCGCTGCACAGCAGCCCGAGCTCGAGCACACGTGAGTCCGGCTGCCCGTACCGGGCCGAGCGCCTGGCTGAACGTCGTCCGGCCCTCGGTGAGCGTGCCCGTCTTGTCGGTGAAAAGCACCTCGATGTTGCCGAGTTCTTCGATGCACACGAGGCGCTTGACGATCACCCGCCGGCGTGCGAGACGGCGGGCGCCTGTTGCGAGGCTCACCGTGACGATCGCCGGCAGGAGCTGTGGGGTGAGCCCGACGGCGATCGCGAGGGCGAAGAGACCCGACTGCAGGAGCGACCGGCCGAGGACGGCGTTGATCAGGAAGATCGAGCTGGCCAGCATGGCCGTGACTGCGGCGAGCATCCCGGAGAACTCCGCCAAGCCGCGCTGGAACGATGTCAAGTCGTGGCGCGCCCCCAGGCGGGCGGCGATCTGTCCGAATGCGGTCACGGGGCCGGTCGCGACGACGACGCCCCGCCCTTCACCGGCGTGGATCAGCGTTCCCATGAAGGCGCACGACGGCAGGTCGAGCGGCGAGTCGCCCGCCTGACAGGGTTCGGCCGTCTTCGCCGCTGCGCGGGACTCGCCGGTGAGAACCGACTCGTCGCACTCGAGCTCTCGCGCCTCCAGCAGCTGCAGGTCGCCGGGGACGACGTCGCCGAGCCGCAGGCGGACGACGTCGCCGGGGACGAGGTCGACGACGCTTTCGGATTCCCATGCGCCGCTGCGGGCGAAGTCGACGGTGTGGCGGATCTGGGCGTGCAGGGCCTCCACCGCACGCTCGGACCGGTATTCGTTGAGGAAGCTCAGGCCGACGCTGAGAGCCATGATGGCGGCGATGATCACCGCCTCTGTGCGATCTCCGACCACCGCTGAGATGACTGCCGCGGCGAGCAGCAGGAGCAGCAGGTAGCTGCGCAGCTGGCGAGCCAGCACGGAGATGAGGCGAACTCCGCCGGTTCGCAGCGCGTTGGGGCCGTGCGCGGCGAGGCGGCGTCGAGCCTCGCCCGCCGAGATGCCCTCGTCCGAGCTTCCGAGCGCCGCCAGGGCCTCGGCGGGGGACATGACGGCCACCGAGGCGAGCGTCAGCTCGGAATCCACCCGCCTCAGCGCCGCGGGATCGGCCCCCGTGCCTGCAGATCCGCTATGCGCGGCGGGCACGCCGCAGGAGCGCATGGCGTCCGCGACCCATCTCGCCGGGAGCCAGCGACGCCCCGCAGATCTCGCAGACGAGGTGGCCACGGTCGTGGACGACGACCCGGTGCGGGCAGATGAGCCGAAGCAGCGTCACGGTGCGTGCTCCTCCATCTCGGGCGCCGCGAGCTCGGCGAGCTCCCGCTCCGTCTCGGCGGCGGGGTCGAGCAGGCCGCACTCGGCTGCGTAGGGGTAGGGGTGGTGGAACACCTGCATCGCGTGCCGGGGGTCGACCGTGAGGTCGAACGACTGGTTCGACCGGAGATCGACGACCGCGACACACAGCTGCTCGGTGCCGGGGGTCCACAGGAGCGCCACTTCGATGCCGTCGCTGCTTCGGCTGCACAGCTCCCGCGGAGGGATGTGGGATCTGAGCGTCGAGTTCATGCGGCAGATGGTCGTGTGTGTCAGGTGGGGTGGCGTCCGGGAGGTCGCGGAATCCGGTGAGGGCTGACCGCCAACCTCTTGCGGGAAATCCACGGCGGGCGTTCGGTGGGTTCTCGCCGGCTCGGAACGACCTTCAGCCGGTCTGAAGTTCGCGCCGCGCGCATACGTAGTTCGCGGCAGCGAGGATCGGAGCCTGCGCCGATGCGGTCAGGGCGACGTTCCGGGAGGCTTCGAGCGACACACGAAAGGAGGTGAGATCGTTGTCTGTACATGCCTCCCCGTACCCGGTGCGCGTCGAGGGCCACATGGATGCGCCGCTCTCGCGATGGCTGTGGCTCGTCAAGTGGCTGCTTGTCATCCCGCACCTGATCGTCCTGGCCTTCCTGTGGGTGTCCTTCCTGCTCGTGAGCGCGGTCGCCTTCTTCGCGATCCTGTTCACGGGCCGGTATCCGCGCAGGCTCTTCGACTACAACGTCGGTGTCCTGCGCTGGACATGGCGGGTCGGGTTCTACGCGTTTGACGCGAACGGGACCGACCGGTATCCGCCCTTCACCCTTCACGAAGCGGACTATCCGGCGACGCTCTCCGTGGCGTATCCCGAGCGGCTCTCGCGCAAGCTCGTGCTGGTGAAGTGGTGGCTGCTCGCGATCCCGCAGTACCTCGTGATCGGCATCATCGGCGGGCTGGGCATCGCCAACAGTGGGGGCAGCCTTGTCGGGCTGCTCGTGCTGATCGGCGTGGTCACGCTGCTCGTTCGGGGCGCCTATCCGCCGAGCATCTTCGACTTCGTGCTCGGCCTGAACCGGTGGGTGCTCCGGGTCATCGCGTATGCCGCGCTGATGACGGACGTCTACCCGCCGTTCCGGCTCGACATGGGGCCGGACGAGCCCGATGTGGCGATCCCGCCGCCGGACGCCTGACGTCGCACCGCACCTCGGGCCCGTTGTCTTCGGACGGCGGGCCCGACGATCGTGTTCTCCTCGCAGTCAGCGGCGCAGGTCTCTGCGGCGGAAGCCCGCGATGGCCGCTCCGATCAGGACGAGCGAGGCGGCGGCAAGAGCGGCGAGGTGCTGCCATTGCGCGCCGTTGGTGAGTGGTCGTCCGCTGGCGTAGTAGTAGAAGGGGGAGAGGTACTGGGTCCACGATAACCCGCTGATCAGCGGGGCCAGCCCGTTCAGCAGGAAGCCGAGGATCGCGACGACGGCGGCGCCGCCGGCGGCGATCGGCTTGCGGCCGGTCGACGCGCCAAGGGCGAGGGCCAACGTGCCGAGTGCGAGTCCGAGGAACCCCAGGTGCGCCGACTGTGCGGCGAGGTGCGCGGTCGAGATTCCGCCCCCTGCGATCGCGACACCGATGATCAGGCCGATCCAGGTGGCGACTGCAACGGCGAGTATGAGGAGCGTGAGCGCGAGTGCCTTCGCGAGCAGCAGCCGTGTTCGGGCGATGGGGTGAGCGAGCAGGATGGCAAGGACGCCCTCGTCCTCGTCGCCGGTCGTGGTTGCGGTGGCGGTCGTGATGGCGACGACGCAGAACACCAGCGGGCCGTAGGTCGCGACGATCTCGCTCTGGAGCCACCCCGTGAGCGTGGAGTAGTCGGCGCCGCCGAGCAGGTTGGCGACGCCCTGGGGGACGCTGAGCTTCCCGAAGGTGTCCTTCAGCGACGGGTACAGCGCACCGACGATCATGATCACGATGACCAGGCCGATGCCGGCGAGGGCGGCCGTCCGGTAGCGCAGCCGCAGCTCCATCCGTGCGGTGGCGTTCACCCGGCGTCCTCCTGGTAGTAGCGCAGGAAGATGTCCTCGAGCTCGTCCTCGCGGCTTCGGATCGAGAGCACCTCGTGCGCTGCCGCCGCCTTCACCAGGGCGTCAGCCGACCCCTCCAAGCTGACATGCAGCAGCGCCCCGGTGGCCTCTGCCGTGCGCACGCCGGGGATGGCCTGGAACTCGGCGGGGTCAGGGGGATGGGCGAACTCGATGTCGAGTCGCCGGACGGCCAGCGCCCGGAGGTTCTCGAGGCGGTCGACGACGATGAGCCTGCCCCGACGGAGGATGGCGACACGATCGGCGACGCGGTCGACCTCCGAGAGCGTGTGGGACGACAGGAAGACGGTGCGGCCCTCGGCACGCACCTCGCGGAGCAGTTCGTGGAAGTTCCGTTGCACGAGCGGGTCGAGTCCGGAGATCGGTTCGTCGAGGATCAGGAGCTCCGGTCGGTGCATGAGGGCCTGGATCAACCCGATCTTCTGGCGGTTGCCGGTCGAAAGGTCGTGGATCGGACGGTCGAGGGACGCGTCGAACCGCTCCGCGAGCTCATCGATGGCCGCGGGGGGCACCCGTCCATGCAACGAGGCGAGATGTTCGAGCATCCGCCGCCCCGTGAGCCCCCGGTACAGGCCGAAGTCGCCCGCCAGGTACCCGGTGCGCCGGCGGATCTCGATCGAGTCGGATGTGATGTCGCTCCCCAGGACGTATGCACGGCCGCCGGTCGGGCGGATGAGCCCCAGGAGCATGCGCATGGTGGTCGACTTGCCGGCGCCGTTCGGCCCCAGGAACCCGAGGATCTCGCCCGGCTCGACATCGAGCTCGAGGTCGAACACGCCACGTCCCTCACCGAAGTCCTTGGAGAGTCCGCGGATCTGGATGGCGCTGGAGACCCGCGTCTTGCCCTGGGCAGTCGTCGTCATTCCCTCTCCGCCGCCGAGGCGCTGTGCACCCGGCGATGCGTGCGCAGTTGTATCGCATCCCGGCCACGCGCGACGGCGCGGGTCACGTCCGTAAGTGAAAGGATGCCGACCAGCCTGCCGCCCTCGAGCACCACGGCCCTGCCCGACTCGCGCTCCAGCATCAGGTCGAGCGCATCTCTGGCCGGCGTGGGCGGCGATACCCAAACCACGTCGTCCGCGGGAATCATGCGGGCGCCCACCGTGTTGGTGATCCATTCAGCGTGCGGAACCTCGGCCAGCGCCTGGAGCGGCATCAGCCCGACCACCTCGGACGCGGCGTTCACCACCGGGTAGGCGGTGTGGCCGGGAGTGCCGCGAAGCCGGGCCGCCATCTCGTCGAGTGATTCGTCGGCGGCGACGGTGACGGGATTCACGGTCATGAGCGAGGCGACGGTCGCGCCTCCGAGCGCGTCGTGGATGACGACGTCACGCTCCTCTGCTCCCGCCGCCTCGAGCACGAACCAGCCGATGAGCGCCAGCCACAGCCCGCCGAGGCCGCCGTACAGGACCGTGACCAGGCCCGCGCCGATCATGAGCGCCGCCACCACGCCGCCGACGAGGGTCGCACGGTGCGTCGCGGACGCCAGGTTGCCCGAGCGCGCCCACAGCGCCGAGCGGAGCACCCGCCCTCCGTCAAGGGGTATCGCCGGGAGCAGGTTGAACGCGAGCAGGGCCAGGTTGATGTACGCCAGCCAGGCCAGCACTGCCTGCACCGCCCCGGACCGCGGCCACAGGGCCGCGGCGGCGCCGAAGCACATGCCCAGGACGAGCGTCACGAGCGGCCCGGCGATCGCGATCCGGAACTCGGCTCCCGCCGACGGGAACCGTCCGGCGAACTTCGCCACACCGCCGAACAGCCACAGCGTTATGCCCTCGATCTGCACGCCGTCACGCCGGGCCTGGAGCGCGTGGCCCAGCTCGTGCAGGACGAGCGACGTAAAGAAGCACGCGGTCGCGGCCACGCCCATGGCCGCGTAAGCCCAGCCTGGACGGCCGGGGGCGGCGGCGGGGAACTCGACGCCCGCGAGCGACCACAGGATCAGGACGAAGATCCCGATCCACGTCCAGTTGATGCCGATCTCGACGCCGGCCACCCGCGCGATCGTGATTGTCGAGGCGAACACGCCGTCGCCCGACCGACCTCGGCGCGCCGGCGCCGGTCGCGGTGGCGCGGTCGCTGTCACCGGCCGGGTCGCCGACGTGCGAAATGCTCGATGAAGACGTCAGGGCCCGGGAAGATGATGCTCTCCCGGCCGTCGCCCCACCGGACGCGGTACGGGGGCCCGTCGCCGCCGAGCACCTCGAGGATCTCCGCGTCCCGTTCGGGCTGTCCCTGGAAGTGGGCGCGGACGACGAGCCGATCGCCAACGGCGACCGCTGCGCTGCGTGGGGTTGTCGGGGCCATCGAACGCTCCTTGTGACGTGGGTTCACGTCCCCGATGGTCGGCCGCACGGGCATCGGGCACATCGGGGGAGTCACCGGATCCCGCCGGACAATTACGGAGCGGCCTCCGGCGGGTTTACCGACGCAGGTCGAGAGGACGCGCGGATGCCTCCCGAAGCGGGCCGGGTGGATGCTCACGGCACCGTTATCCGCAATGAAGGGAGGATCAGATGTCCACCGCTGTGACAAACGGGTCCCGGGCGACCGCCCGTCGCCCGTCCAAGCGGAAGATGGGCCTGTGGATGGCCACCGCGCTCGTGATCGGCAACATGGTCGGTTCGGGCGTGTTCCTGCTGCCTGCGTCCCTCGCCGGGGAGGCTGGGCCGCTCTCGATGCTCGGCTGGGTGTTCACCGGCGTCGGCGCCGTGCTGCTGGCGCTCGTGTTCGCGAACCTCGGCCGTGCATTCCCGCGCACCGGCGGCCCGTACGCGTACGCGCGGCGGGCGTTCGGTGACTTCATCGGCTTCCAGACGGCATGGGGCTACTGGATCGCCGCCTGGGCCGGTAACGCCGCCATCGCGACGGCGTTCGTCGCCTACGGCTCGACCTTCTGGTCCGACCTCGGCACGAACAACCTGCTCGCCGCGGCAGTCGGCCTGTCCGTCATCTGGCTGCTGACGTTCGCCAACATCCTCGGCGTGCGCCAGGGCGGCGCGATCCAGGTGGTCACCACCGTCCTGAAGTTCGTGCCGCTGCTCCTGATCGGCGTGATCGGGCTCTTCTACATGCACGGCGGCAACTTCACGCCGTTCGCGCCCAACGACCACAACCTGTGGTCGCAGTTCGGCGCGATCTCCACGGCGGGCACCTTCACGCTGTGGGCGTTCATCGGCCTCGAGTCGGCCACCGTGCCGGCGGAGGAAATGGAGGATCCCAAGCGGACGCTGCCGCGCGCAACCATCATCGGCACCGTCGCTGCGACCGGCCTCTACATCCTGGCCACCGTCGCCATCATGGGCATCATCCCCGCCCACGCCCTGGCGGGCTCGAACGCCCCGTTCGCCGACGCCGCCCGCGTCATGTGGGGCAGCTCGGTGCTGGGCGTCTCCCCCGGCAAGCTGATTGCGCTGGTCGCGCTGATCTCCACGTTCGGCGCGCTCAACGGGTGGATCCTGCTGCAGGGGCGCGTGCCCCAGGCGGCCGCCGAGGACGGCCTGTTCCCGAAGCGGTTCGCGCATGTGAGCGGCAAGGGCCAGACGCCGGTCTTCGGGCTGGTCGTGTCGTCCGTGCTGCTGTCCGGGCTCATGCTGATGAACTACAACTCGAGCCTGGTCGACCAGTTCAACCAGGTGCTCCTCCTGGCGACGCTCACGACGCTGGTGCCGTACGCCTTCTCGGCCGCGGCCCAGCTGCAGATGCTGTTCCAGGATCGGGCGCTGTTCAACCCGCGGCACCTGGCCCGCGACGCCGCCATCGCGGCGCTCGCCTTCGGCTACGCCTTCTGGATGATGTGGGGCGCCGGCGAGGAGATCATCGCCAAGGGCTTCCTGCTTCTGATGGCGGGCACGCCGGTGTACGTGTTCCTGAAGTGGCGCCAGCATCGCGAGGCCCCGGCGGTGACCCCGCCGACCCGGCCGATCGATGTCGACACGCGGGTGACGATCGGCACCGGCCGATGAGCACCGCGGCGACCACCAGGACCGCCCACCTCGGAGTCGACTCCGAGGTGGGCAGCCTTCGCCGGGTGATCCTGAGCCGCCCGGGCCTCGCGCTCGAGCGGCTCACCCCGGGGAACAAGGACGAGCTGCTCTTCGACGACGTGCTCTGGGTGAAGCGGGCCCGGCAGGAGCACGACGCCTTCGCCGACACGCTGGCGGAGCGCGGCGTCGAGGTGCTGGAGCTCTCGGCCCTCCTGGCCGAGACCCTTGCGATCGACGCAGCGCGCGAGGAGGTGATCGCTGCGTCGGTGGGGACGGCGCGACTCGGCCGCGTCCTCGGTGAGGACATGACCCGCTGGCTGCACGGGCTCCCGCCGCGCGACCTGGCCACGACCCTCATGGGGGGCGTCACCTACGACGAGCTGCCGTTCAAGTCCGGCTCGCTCGTCGACGCCGTGGCCGCGCCGCACGACTTCGCGCTCGCGCCGCTCCCGAACCATCTCTTCACGCGCGACACGTCCGCCTGGATCTACGGCGGCGTGACCGTGAACACGATGGCGACCGTCGCCCGCGCCCGCGAGTCGCTGCACCTGGGCGGGATCTACCGTCACCATCCGGCCTTCGCATCCGGGTTCGAGTACTGGAACCAGCCCGGGTCGGGCAGCCCGTCCCTGGAGGGCGGGGACGTGCTCGTGGTCGGGCACGGGTGCGTGCTCGTCGGCATGGGCCAGCGCACCCAGCCGGCCGCGGTCGAGCTCCTGGCCGAGCGGCTCTTCGGTGCGGGCGCGGCCACACGGGTCATCGCCGTCGTGCTGCCCAGGCGGCGCTCCGCGATGCACCTCGACACGGTCATGACCATGGTCGACCGCGACGCCTTCACCATCTACCCCGAGCTGCGCGCGGCGCTTCCGGCGTACTCGCTGCGGCCCGCCCAGCACGGGCTCGGCGTGGAGCGCGAGCCAGATCTCTTCGCCGCGCTCGCAGACGCGCTCGACCTGCCGTCCATCCGGCTCTTCGAGACCGGCGGCGACCACTACGAGGCCCAGCGCGAGCAGTGGGACGACGGCAACAACGTCCTCGCCGTCGCGCCGGGAGTCGTTGTCGCCTACGAGCGCAACGTCGACACCAATACCCGCCTCCGCCACGAGGGCATCGAGGTGATCACGATCGCCGGCGGCGAGCTCGGTCGCGGCCGCGGCGGCCCCCGCTGCATGTCGTGCCCGATCGAGCGCGACGCGGCCTGACATCCGAAAGGACGAATCCCATGGCTATCACCCAGCACACGCGAGTCCGTGACGTCCTCGCCATCGCCGATCTGACGGACATCGAGCTGCACGAGCTGCTCGAGCTGTCCCATCAGATGAAGTCGCAGCCGCGGGGATGGCTCGACGCGCTTGCCGGCGAGACGGTCGCCTGCTTCTTCCAGAAGCCATCGACCCGTACACGGGTCTCGTTGCACGGCGCCATCGCCCGCCTCGGCGGCGCGCCGCTCCTCATCCGGCCTGACGAGCTTCAGCTCGGCCGCGGGGAGCCGATCTCGGACACCGCCCGGGTCCTCTCCGGGTACGCCTGCGCGATCGCTGCACGCGTCTTCAAGCAGACCGACCTCGAGACGATGGCGGAGCATTCGACCGTGCCCGTGATCAACGCGCTCTCCGACCTGCACCACCCGTGCCAGGCGCTCGCCGACCTGCTCACCATCAACGAGCGGTTCGGCACGCTCACGGGCGTCCGGCTGGCATACGTCGGCGAGGGCAACAACGTCGTCCACTCCCTGCTCGAGGCGGGAGCGCTCGCCGGCATGCACGTCGCGGTCGCCTCGCCCGGCGACCTCGCGCCCGACCCCGCCATCGTCGCGGAGACCGCGACGCTCGCACGCGACAACGGCGGGTCGATCCTCATCACGGAAGACCCTGTCGAGGCAGCCGCCGGCGCCTCCGTGGTCTACACCGACGTGTGGGTCTCGATGGGCGACGAGACCGAGGCCGAGGCGCACATGCAGAAGCTGCGGCCCTATCAGGTGAACGACGAGCTCATGCGCGTCGCGCGCCCCGACGCCGTGTTCATGCACTGCCTCCCCGCGCACCGCGGTGAGGAGGTCACCGCCGAGGTGCTCGACGGTGAGCAGTCCGCCGTCTGGCAGCAGGCGGCCAACCGTCTGCCGACCGAGCAGGCGCTCGTCTACGCCCTCGTGACGGGCGACTGGACTGGGAAGGAGCACGCGCGATGACCACCGTCGTCGCACTCGGGGGGAACGCGCTGGCCCGCCGCGGCGAGCCGATCAGCGCCGAGGTGCAGCAGCGCAACGTCGACCTGGCGGCGCGGGCGCTGGCGCCGCTGCTGCGGGGCGATGAACCGGTCGTCATCACCCACGGCAACGGCCCCCAGGTCGGGCTCCTGCTGCTCGAGTCCGAGGCCGATCCCAACGTCCGCACCTACCCCCTCGACGTGCTCGGTGCGGAAACCGAGGGCATGGTCGGCTACCTGCTCGAGCAGGCGCTGATGCGACACGCGCCGCACCGGCGGTATGCAACCTTGCTGACCCAGACGGTCGTCGACGCGGGCGATCCCGCGATGCTCGAGCCGTCCAAGCCGGTCGGCCCGCTCTACGACGAGGCGACCGCCAGGCGCCTCGAGGAGGAGCGCGGATACGTGATCGCGCCCGACACGGGCGGGTGGCGCCGCGTCGTCTCCTCGCCGAAGCCGCTCCGGCTGCTGGAGGAGCGGGCGATCCACGAGCTCGTCGAGGCCGGGACGACCCTCATTGCGGCCGGAGGCGGCGGCGTCCCGGTGGTCGTCGACCAGGCGGGCCGCCCGGAGGGGGTGGAGGGCGTCGTCGACAAGGATCTCGCGGCCGTCGTCCTGGCTCGCACCGTCGGCGCGCGGTCGCTGCTCCTCCTCACCGACGTCGACGGCGTCTACCGCGACTTCGGCACGCCGCGACAGACGCGCGTCGAGCGGCTGGACGCGACGGGCGCCTGGAGGCTGCTCGCCGATGGGCAGGTCGCCCGCGGCAGCATGGCCCCGAAGGTCGAGGCGGCGGCAGACTTCGCGAACCTCGGGGGCACGACCATGATCGGCTCGCTCGACCAGGTGGACGGGCTGCTCGCCGGCCTCCGTGGCACGAGGATCGAGCCTGGCCGCCTTGCGGAGAACTCCCCATCCCCATCCGGGACAACCCGGATGGCGGAAGCCGCCACTGCGTCGAGGATACGAACATGATCGTCGTCGGCATCGATGGCTCGGAGGGCGCGGCGCGCG
>JAICJM010000179.1 GCA_025928435.1 Thermoleophilia bacterium | reverse complement strand
GGGAGGTCGAGCCGCATGAGCGAGTCGACCGTCTTCGGCGTCGGCTGGTGGATGTCGATCAGCCGCTTGTGCGTGCGGATCTCGAAGTGCTCCCGCGAGTCCTTGTCCTTGAACGGCCCGCGGATGACGCAGTACACGTTCTTCTCGGTCGGGAGCGGGACGGGGCCGGACACCGTGGCGCCCGACCGCTGAGCCGTGTCCACGATGGAGCGCGCGGACAGGTCGACCAGGGTGTGGTCGTACCCCTTCAGCCTGATGCGGATCTTCTGCTGCGCCACGGTGTCTTTGTCCCTCGTCTCTTCCGTCGCTACTTGAGGATCTTGGTGACGGCGCCGGCGCCGATGGTGCGGCCGCCCTCGCGGATCGCGAAGCGGAGGCCCTCGTCCATGGCGATCGGCTGGATCAGCTCGACGGTCATCTCGGCGTTGTCGCCGGGCATGACCATCTCGACGTCCTGCTGCAGCTCGACGACGCCGGTGACGTCGGTCGTGCGGAAGTAGAACTGCGGCCGGTAGCCCTTGAAGAACGGCTTGTGACGGCCGCCCTCGTCCTTCGAGAGGACGTACACCTGGGCCTCGAACTGCGTGTGCGGCGTGATCGAGCCCGGCTTCGCGAGCACCTGGCCGCGCTCGATCTCCTCGCGCTTGACGCCGCGCAGGAGGGCGCCGATGTTGTCGCCGGCCTGCCCGGAGTCGAGCAGCTTGCGGAACATCTCGACGCCGGTCACGACCGTCTTGCCGGTCTCCTTGTGGATGCCGACGATCTCGACCTCCTCGCCGGTCTTGATCTGGCCCTGCTCGACGCGGCCGGTCGCGACGGTGCCGCGGCCGGTGATCGTGAACACGTCCTCGACGGGCATCAGGAACGGCTTGTCGATGTCGCGCGGGGGCTCCGGCACGTACTCGTCGACCGCCGCCATCAGCTCCAGGATCTTCGGCGTCCACTCGGCGTCGCCCTCGAGCGCCTTCAGCGCCGAGCCGCGCACGACCGGCAGGTCGTCGCCGGGGAAGTCGTACTTCGAGAGCAGCTCGCGCACCTCGAGCTCGACCAGGTCGAGCAGCTCCTCGTCGTCGACCGTGTCGGCCTTGTTGAGGAACACGACGATGTAGGGCACGCCGACCTGGCGGGCGAGCACGATGTGCTCCCGCGTCTGCGGCATCGGGCCGTCGGCGGCGGACACGACCAGGATCGCGCCGTCCATCTGGGCGGCACCCGTGATCATGTTCTTCACGTAGTCGGCGTGGCCGGGGCAGTCGACGTGGGCGTAGTGCCGGTTGGCCGTCTCGTACTCGACGTGGGAGGAGTTGATCGTGATCCCGCGCTCGCGCTCCTCGGGAGCCTTGTCGATCTTGTCGAAGTCGGTGAACTCCGAGCCCGTCCCGTTCTCCGCCAGGACCTTCGTGATAGCAGCGGTGAGCGTCGTCTTGCCATGGTCGATGTGACCGATGGTGCCGATGTTGAGGTGCGGCTTGGTGCGCTCGTACTTCTGCTTGGCCATATCTTCTCCCAGTCTCCTTTTCGGGGGCCTACCCCTGGCTCTCCGTGAGCTTCTCTGCGATGGAATGCGGAACTTCTGCGTAATGCAGGAACTGCATCGTATAAGTGGCGCGCCCCTGGCTCATGGTGCGCACATCGGTTGCGTAACCGAACATCTCGGCGAGCGGCACGCGGGCGCGGATGACCTGCGCGTTCCCGCGCGGCTCCATGCCCTCGATCTGCCCCCGGCGTGAGTTGATGTTTCCGATGACGTCACCCATGTAGTCCTCGGGCGTCACGACCTCGACGGCCATGACGGGCTCGAGCAGCACCGGCTTGGCCCGCTTCGAGGCTTCCTTGAAGGCCATCGAGCCGGCCACCTTGAACGCCATCTCCGACGAGTCGACGTCGTGGTAGGAGCCGTCGACGAGCCTGATGCCGACGTCCACGACGGGGAAGCCGGCCAGGATGCCCGCCTCCATCGCCTCCTGGATGCCGGCGTCGACCGACCCGATGTACTCGCGCGGGACGGCGCCGCCGACGATCTTGTTCTCGAACGTGTAGCCGACGCCGGGCTCGTTCGGGGCCATGTCGATCACAACGTGGCCGAACTGCCCGCGGCCGCCGGTCTGGCGCACGAAGCGCCCGTGGATACCCTCGACGGGGTTGCGGATCGTCTCGCGATACGCAACCTGCGGGCGGCCGACGTTCGCGTCGACGCGGAACTCGCGCATCAGGCGGTCGACGATGATCTCGAGGTGGAGCTCGCCCATGCCGGCGATGATCGTCTGGCCGGTCTCCTCGTTCGTGCGAACGCGGAAGGTGGGGTCCTCCTCGGCGAGCCGCTGGAGCGCCTGGGCCAGCTTGTCCTGGTCGGCCTTCGTCTTCGGCTCGACGGCGACGTCGATGACCGGGTCCGGGAAGTCGATCGACTCGAGCATCACCGGGTGATCGGGATCGCACAGGGTGTCGCCGGTCGTCGTCTGCTTGAGGCCGACGGCGGAGGCGATGGCGCCGGCGCCGATCTGCTGCAGGTCCTCGCGGTGGTTCGCGTGCATCTCGAGCAGCCGCCCGACCCGCTCCTTGCGCCCCGTCGACGCGTTCAGGACGTACGAGCCCGAGTTGAGCTTGCCGGAGTAGACGCGGAAATACGTGAGCTTGCCGACGAACGGGTCGCTCATCACCTTGAACGCGAGTGCCGCGAACGGCTGGTCCAGATCGGCCGGCCGGGTGACCTCCTGGTCACTCCCGGGCTCGACGCCGGTGACCGGCGGCACGTCGACGGGCGACGGCAGGTAGTCGATGACGGCCTCGAGCAGCGGCTGGACGCCCTTGTTCTTGAAGGCGGAGCCGAGCAGCACGGGCGTGATCGAGATGTCCAGCGTGCACTTGCGGACCGCGGCGCGCAGCTGGTCGGCCTCGATCGCCTCGTCCTCGAGGAACGCGATCATGATGTCCTCGTCGTGGTCTGCGACGGCCTCGATCAGGTCGTGGCGGTACGACTCGGCCTGCTCGCGCATGTCCTCGGGGACGTCCGCCTCCTCCCACTTCTGGCCGAGCGGGTCGACGTAGCGGATCGCGCGCATCGTCAGCAGGTCGATGTGGCCGATGTAGGCGTCCTCGCTCCCGATCGGGATCTGGACCGGGACGGGCCGGGCGCCGAGGCGCTCGATCATCGTCTGGACGGCGGCGTAGAAGTCGGCGCCGGTGCGGTCCATCTTGTTGATGAACGCGATCCGGGGGACGCCGTACTTGTCGGCCTGGCGCCACACCGTCTCCGACTGCGGCTGCACACCGGCGACGGAGTCGAACAGGGCGACCGCGCCGTCGAGCACGCGCAGGCTGCGCTCCACCTCGACGGTGAAGTCCACGTGCCCGGGCGTGTCGATGATGTTGATGCGATGATCGCGCCAGAAGCAGGTCGTCGCGGCGGACGTGATCGTGATGCCGCGCTCCTGCTCCTGGACCATCCAGTCCATGGTGGCCGCGCCCTCGTGCACCTCGCCCATCTTGTGGGTGCGGCCGGTGTAGTAGAGGATGCGCTCGGTCGTGGTCGTCTTGCCGGCATCGATGTGGGCCATGATGCCGATGTTGCGGACCCGGTCGAGCTCCTCCATCTTGGGCACGCGGGTGCCCGCTTTTGTCTCTGTAACAGACATTTTGCTAGTGCCTCACCACCGGTAATGGGCGAAGGCCTTGTTGGCCTGCGCCATCCGGTACATGTCGTCTTTACGCTTGAATGCGCCACCCTGCTGGTTGGTGGCGTCCATGATCTCTCCGGCGAGCTTCTCGAAGGCCTGCTTCTCGCGCCGCTGACGCGAGAAGGTCACGAGCCAGCGCACGGCCAGCGTCCGGGCCCGCCGCTGCGGCACCTCGATCGGCACCTGGTAGTTCGCGCCGCCGACGCGGCGCGAGCGGACCTCGAGCACCGGCGTCACCGACTTGACGGCGCGCTCGAGCACCTCGACCGGGTTCTGGCCGGTCTTCTGCCCGACGGACTCGAGCGCCCTGTACACGATGTTCTCGGCGACCGACTTCTTGCCGTCCTGCATGACCCGGTTCACGACCTGCGTCACCAGCACGGACTCGTACACGGGGTCGCGGAGCAGCGCCCGCGGCGTGATCTCGGCACGGCGCGGCACTACGAGCTCCTCTTCGCCCCGTACTTCGAGCGCGCCTGCTTGCGGTCGTTGACACCGGAGGTGTCGAGCGCGGCGCGGATGACCTTGTAGCGGACGCCCGGCAGGTCCTTGACGCGGCCGCCGCGGATGAGGACGACCGAGTGCTCCTGCAGGTTGTGGCCGACGCCGGGGATGTAGGCCGTGACCTCCATCTGGTTCGTCAGGCGCACGCGCGCCACCTTGCGCAGGGCCGAGTTCGGCTTCTTCGGCGTGACCGTGTACACGCGCGTGCAGACGCCCCGCTTCTGGGGTGCGCCGCGCAGGGCCGGCGTCTTGGTCTTGCCGACCACTTTCTGGCGAGGGTGTCGCACGAGCTGGTTGATCGTAGGCATACGCTGTGAAGACTCCCGGCGTCCGAGGGCAGACAGGGAAGGCCGCCCGGAGCGGCCGCGACGGCGAACACTAGCACAGGGCCGCCGTCTCGGACGACCGTGCTTTACGCTCTCCGCATGCGCTGCCGAGCCTGTTCGAGCGAGAATCGGGAAGGGCGCCGGTTCTGCGCCGGCTGCGGGGCCGAGCTCGTCATCGAGTGTCCGGCCTGCGGCTCGGCGAACGAGCCCGGCGACCGCTTCTGCGGCGCCTGCGGAGCGGCCCTCACCGCCGCCGCCGCGCCGGCCCCGCCGGCCACGGAGCGGCGGATGGTGTCGGTGCTCTTCGCCGACCTGGTCGGCTTCACGGCCCTCTCCGGCGCGCGCGACCCGGAGGAGGTGCGCGAGCTCCTCTCGAGCTACTTCGAGGCCGCCCGCCGCACCATCGAGCGCCACGGCGGGAACGTCGAGAAGTTCATCGGCGATGCCGTCATGGCCGTCTGGGGCGCCCCGGTCGCGCAGGAGGACGACGCGGAGCGGGCCGTGCGCGTGGCCCTGGAGCTGGTCGACGCGGTGCGCGCCCTCGGCGAGCGCACGGGGACGCCCCTCGCCGCGCGCGCCGGCGTCGCCACCGGCGAGGCCGCGGTGACGGTCGGTGCGGTCGGCCAGGGCCTCGTCGCCGGCGACCTCGTGAACACCGCCTCACGCATCCAGGGCGCGGCGCCGCCCGGCCAGGTCTTCGTCGACGAGACCACGCGCCGGGTCACCGAGGCCGCAATCGTGTCGGAGCCGTCCGGCGCGCACGAGCTGAAGGGCAAGCCGCAGCGCATGCCGCTCTGGCGGGCGGTGCGGGTGACGGCCGCCCGCCGCGGCGTCGGCCGCAGCCCCGGGCTCGACCCGCCGTTCGTGGGGCGCGAGCGCGAGCTGCGGCTCCTGAAGGACATCTTCCACGCCACCGAGGGCGGGCGGGCCCACCTCGTCACCATCTCCGGCATCGCCGGCATCGGCAAATCGCGGCTCGCGTGGGAGTTCGAGAAGTACGCCGACGGCCTCGCCGACGAGGTGCTCTGGCATCGCGGCCGCTGCCTCTCCTACGGCGACGGGGTGGCGTTCTGGGGCCTGGCCGAGATGGTGCGCATGCGGGCCCGGATCGCCGAGGACGAGCCGGCGGCGTCCGCCGACGCCAAGCTGGAGGCGGCCGTGGCCGAGTGGGTGACCGACGCCGGCGAGCGGGAGTGGGTGCTGGGGCCGCTGCGGGGCCTGCTCGGCCTGGCCCACGGGCCCGAGCTCGGCCGCGAGCACCTCTTCCCGGCCTGGCGCCGGTTCTTCGAGGCGATGGCCGAGCGGCTCCCGGTCGTGCTCGTGTTCGAGGACATGCAGTGGGCCGACGAGGCGCTGCTCTCCTTCGTCGAGTACCTGCTCGAGTGGTCACGCGACCATCGCCTGTTCGTGCTCGCTCTGGCCCGCCCGGAGATGGCCGATCGCCGGCCCCGCTGGGGCGCGGCGTCGCGGTCGCTGACCGCGCTCGGGCTCGAGCCGCTTCCCGGCGAGGCGATGACGGCGCTCGTGTCCGGTATGGTGCCCGGCCTCCCCGACGCGGCCGTCGCGCGGATCGTGGCCGCCGCCGAGGGCGTGCCGCTGTACGCCGTCGAGACGGCCCGGATGCTGCTCGACCGCGGGCTCGTCGTGCGGGCCGGCGACGGCTACCGCGTCGACGGCGAGATCGCACGGATCGACATCCCCGAGACGCTGCACGCCCTGGTCGCCGCCCGCCTGGACGGCCTCGCCGACGACGAGCGCCGGCTGTTGCAGCAGGCGGCCGTGCTGGGCAAGTCGTTCTCGCCCGACGGCCTGGCGGCGGTGAGCGGCGTGCCGCCGGAGCAGGTCGAGTCCACGCTGCGGGCGCTGGCGCGCAAGGAGCTGGTGGCGGCCCAGACGGATCCCCGGTCGCCCGACCGGGGCCAGTACGGCTTCGTCCAGGACATGGTCCGCACCATCGCCCGCGACACGCTTGGCCGGCGCGAGCGGAAGCGCCTGCACCTGGCCACCGCCGACCACCTGGCGACCGTCGGCGGCGACGAGCTGGCCGAGGTGATCGCCGCCCATCGCATCGACGCGTTCCGGCTCGTGCCCGACGATCCCGACGCCCCGGCCCTGCGCGACCTGGCCCGAGCCGACATCCTGCGCGCGGCCGACCGGGCCGCGTCGATCGCGGCGCCGGCCGAGGCCTACCGGCTGGTCATGTCGGCGGTCGAGCTGACGGCGCCGGGCGCGGACCAGGCGGATCTGTACGAGCGCGGCGGCGTGCTGGCGCTGCGCACGGGATACGTCGCCGACGCGTACGCCCAGTTCAGCCGTTCCATCGAGATCCACGAGGCGAACGGGGACGCCCGCTCCGCGGCGCGCGTGCGCGCACGGCGCGGCGATGTGCTCTTCCTGCAGGACCGCACCCACGAGGGCGCGGCCGAGATGCAGGCCGCGTACGCCGTGCTGGCCGAGGCGCCGCCCGACGCCGACCTGGCGCATCTGGCAGCCCAGCTCGGACGCCTCCTGATCATGATCGGCGAGGAGCAGCGGGGCCGGGAGCCGCTCGAGCGGGCGATCGACATCTCCGAGGCGCTGGGGTTGCCGGACGTGCTCTCGGACGCATTGAACACCAAGGCGCTGTGGACGCTTGCCAGCCTCAACCGGCGCGAGGAGGGCCGCTCGCTTCTGCTCGGCGCGCTGCGGGTTGCGCTCGAAGGCGGCGTTCCATCCGCCGCCATGCGGGCGTATTTCAACCTGTCCTTCGAGCGACAGGGGGTCGATGACTTCGGGCACGACTACGACCGCGACGGCCTCGAGATCGCGGAGCGCGGAGGCGACCAGCAGTGGCGCCGAAGCTTCCTCATGCACCTGGCGTACGCGGCCCACGAGCTGGGCGATTGGGACACCTCCCTGCGGTTCGCGACCGAGATCGAGGAGTCGCCGGGCGCCGAGGACGACCTGTTCGCGCAGGCGGTCGTCACCACCCGCGCCAACGTGCAAGCCCGGCGCGGGCAGCTGGCGCTCGCGCGGGAATCGCTCTCCGGCGTCAAGTACGACGAGGCCGAGAGCGACGACCAGAAGCGGGCCATCCTCTGGTGGGCACGATCCGAGCTGCTCGCCGCCGAAGCCAGGTACTCCGACGCCGCCGCCGCAGCGCGCGAGGCGATCCGGATGCACGAGTCCGTGGGGTTCGGACACCCCGCCGTGAAGTCGGCCATCCTGCTCGAGACCTGGTGCGCACTGCGGGCGGGCGACCCGCGCCCAGCCGAGGAGGCCCTCGCGCAGTTCGGCGGCTCGCCGCTCGCCCGCCAGTCGCCGCGCATCAGGGCCCACCTCGCGCTCTTGCAGGCGATGCTGGCCGGCCCGGCGGACGCCGAGGCGGCCCACACCGCCTCGGTCGAGGCCGCCCGCGCCGGGGATGCGCCCTGGCACCTCGCGATCGCCCTGGCCGAGCAGGCCAACGCCGGCATCGACCGCGAGGCCGCCCTGGCGGAGGCCGCGGCGATCCTCGAGCGGCTGGGCGCGTCCGCCGCGCTGGAGCGGCTGGCCTCCCCGGCGCTGCGCGACACGACGCAGGCGACAGGCTAGC